>NCGZ01000033.1 GCA_002257235.1 Alphaproteobacteria bacterium 16-39-46 | reverse complement strand
CTTCAAGCATTTCATTGTATCCAGAAGTTCTTTTTCTGGAAAAGGCCTCTGAGATCTCTCGCCATTGTCTTGAGATGGCTTCTTGATCAAGGATAAAGAGCGGAATATCGATGCTTGTTTGTTTATCTTTGATAACAGAAGTTGCATCTGAAGCTTTATCTTGTGAGCCCGCTCCTATATGAAGAGCCCGTTGGGCAACTTCTGTTACGTGATCCAGACTATGAAACCCCATGAATCCATAGTTAGACGTCCTTGAGAACTCCACTCCAAGCTTTTTTGTTGTGCTTTTATCAATGGTATCGGCACGCTTTTCAAGAAGGGTGACGGTGGCTTGATTTTCACCACCGGTGTCAAGCGTTGAACTTTCAAGGATTGCGTGTCCAATGGTGAGTCCGCCACCGCCAATCGGGGCTTGGTCCGTTACGGTAAAGCTGGCCCGTTGGGTTGACGCACTTTCTTGCTGGAGTTGGTGATAAGACGCACTGTTGATTTTAGCGCTATTGAGCCCGTCTCCCTTAGGATCAAGGTTGGGAAGTGTTGAGCCGAAAGAAACCCCTTTTTGAGAGAAGTTTTGCGTATTTTGAAGGCCCCGGGCTGTAAGAACATCAATGTTTCCTGTCGCTTGGTGAGTTTCGAGGGAGCTTGCGGTATTATCCAAAGTTCCAACGTTAAAGTTAGAAACACCCCCAACTCTTATAACTGTGGGCGTGATATTAACGCCTGTTGCTTTTTGAGATTGTCCAGAAACACTCACAGATATTTGTTTGGTCATGGCATTATACGAGACTTTTGAGGACGTGCTCCTTGACGTATGATGTTCAAGGTCTTGAGCCGCACTCAATGTCATGAAGGGCGCTGTCCAATCTGCATTTGCTTCGACGAGAATATCTGCGCCTCCCAAATAGCCAATTTCATGTCCAGCTGTCACAACGAGATCCTGAGAAGATCCTTGACTGATAAAAGAAGAGGTCCAATCATCCTGACTCTTATGGGTATAAAGTCCAAATCCAATATCGGTATATCGTCCCACAAAGGGCAATCCCGATCCGTTATTAACGCAATTGGCAAGAGATGAGCCAAAATCAAGAGCACTTAAAATGCCTTTTACTCCGGCCTCAGCATACTGCAGAGGTCTTTGGTGGGTTCTTTTAAGTGCTTCAATATTTGCAAAAAGAGGATCTACCGTTCCAAGAGACCCCAAGAGAGACGCGCCGCTTATGAACGATTTTAGGCCATCGGTGACAGGATTTGAGAAAAACAATCCTCGAGATTTTGAATAAGAAGAATGATAAAGTTTGATTTCTTTAAAAATCACATCCTCAGCTGCTGTGAATGTTGCGCGTTGAGGCGTTTTATAGATAAGTCCTTCGTTAATAACAGACCCAAGTGGAGAGTCAACGACAATATCACCCGCACTTTCAATATAAGTTGGAATGGCTTGTTGAATCGTGGCGCTTCCGGATGATTTCGAAAATCCCCAAAATCCAGAGCCTTTCATAACGGTTTGTTGGGTTGCTATTGTTCCGCCCAATGCAACACCGTCTCTCCCTGAAATACGCAGAGAATCTCTTCCCATAATTGGTCCGCCTCGGTTTTTAAAGGATCCTCTCGGAACGTCGATAACGAGATGTCCTTCAAGGGAGCGTACAATGGGGGTATAGACATCGGTTTGATAAGTGACCCAACTTTTTTTCTTATGCCCTAAAAATCCTGAACTTTTGGATCCCATGTCTGAAACATAAGTGCTGAGAAGGGTTTCTCCCTGGTATCCTTCTTGAAACTCTAAATCTGCATCCCCTCTTGAAATAATATGAGATGCCACATTGTAAGTGACACCTTCAACGTCAATCTCCAGAGTGTCGCCGCTCAGAAAGCGGGCTGGATGATAGCGGGTGATGCGATCGAAGTGTCCTTGGGTATGGTAAGATTCTGCTTCATGATAAAGGTTTCCTCCGAGGACTTTGATGCCGAGATGATCATATCCTACAATGTCTCCCCCTTTGTTCCGAAGGGGTCCTGCCGTTGTTGTAAGACGAAGGTCTTGCGCTTGAATAAGACCTGTTTCCATAAGAGGCGTCCTGAGATCACCATTCCAAACAAAGCGTCGCTCATTAAGGCCTTCTTTTCCAGAGAGATGAAGCTTTTTGTCACCCAAAATGAGAGAATTATTATAAAAGGATCCTTGGGCCAAAATCTCCGTATTTTCGTCAAAGAAAAGGGGTTTTTCAACAAAGAGCCCGCCTTCAGTTTCAAGGAAAAGCTCTTGAGAGACGGTGGTTGGAATTTGAATTTTGAGACTCTTCTTTACCTTGGCCACAATACTTGGGGCTTGAAGATAGACTAAATCCCTGAGATCTAAAGAGGGGATGTCAAGTTTGACAGTCTCGGCAACAACAGTTCCCTGAAGACTTGCCCCTTCTTGTCCGGATAAAGAAACATCTTTTCCTTGAATAGCATGATCAACATGGTAAAGAAGAGGAGCTTGAACATCAACGCTCTCTGTTCCTGTGAGAGATCCACCTTGAAGAATTGCAGTACGAGAGGACTCGATATCGATGGCGGAAGCTTTGATGTCTCCCTTTCTTTGAAGAAAAGAAGTCGCTTTTACGGAAACATCACCTGCTGTTTCGAAGGAAGCTTCTGTATCAATGACAGGGGCTTCAAGAAAGACGCCTTTGTCAGAATGAAGCTCTGACATAACTCCGAGCTTCAATAAATAATTCGCCATTAAATCCATTTGTTCACGGGTCTTAAGAATCCCTGTCACATGTAATACATGAGCAAGTGCTTCCCATTTGAGATGGTCAATGTGGGTTGTACCCCCTAAATTGGCAATAAACTGAATCGCAGAGTGTAAAACACCAATATCCATCTCGCCGGTTGTCACAAAAATGTTTGAGGCAAGATGCGCTTCCTCTCCGGCCAAGGTTCCACTTGCCATCAAAGCAAGCGTTTGGCTTGTGATGTGGATGTTCTGCGTAAATCCTCGGAGTCCCACACGAGAATTAAGGAAAGCCCGAGCGCCTCCCAGTCGAATTGAAGGCGCAAAAATATCCCCTGACATTAAGAAGGGTTGACGGCCTTCAGAAAAATCAATTCCTTCTAAAAAGAGAGAAGACGTCTGGGGGAGAACAACGCTATTTTGCCTTGCAAGAACGCGTCCATTTTGATTGATTCCAGAAAGCCCATCAATAAAAGAAAGCCCCCCACTTGAAAGATCAAGGCCTGTCCGAAGATCAATCGTAGAGCTAAAATCAGCTTCAACCTTAGCCAAGATGATGCCTTTTAAATCAAGGGCACACACCCCAAATTTTGCCGTGTCAGCGTTAATTCTAAAATGAAAGTCTGGAGAGTCTCCTAAAAACTTACGAAATTCTTCAAGTTCTTTATCTCGTGTTCCTTCAAGCGTTTTAATCATTTGAAGGGCAGCTTTATTTTGCTCTGTAATGAAAGCTTCAAGGCGTGCTGCGATATCGCGTGTTAGTTCATCTCGTTGAGCCTTTATTTTTGAGGGGAGTTCTGCGAGAGTTTGAGAAGCCCTTCTATATAAAGCTTGATTGGCTTCTATGCTTTGGGTCATCCTTGATCGTTGAGACTCGTCATTGACATAAACTGTACTTGGGACCAAAGCTGACTGTTTTCTTCCTGGCCTTCCTACTTCTCCGGGAACGAGCCTTGTTACTTTCGAGTCTCGGGATGTATATTCACTTGCTGTAGAATCCGCGAGTCTCTTGATTTGTGCCGTTAAGGACGCATGAACACTAATTTCTTCTTGCTGAATTTTTTCTTTTTTTTCGGCGCGTTCCTTTTCAAGGGCATTTTCTTGCTCTGTGATTTCCTTTTTGGACGTGTCTTCCGCAGTTGTCTTAATATCGTGATGTTTTAGAAGATGATCATAGGCAATGCCTTGAAGAGGATCTTTCATACCTTTGCCATGGAGACGGTCCTCTTTTTGAAAGTAGGGCATGTAAAAGAAATGTTTAGCAGTAATGGTGCCGTTGCCTTTTCCAAGACCCAAAAGCGAAAAGTCTGCGTTGGGTGCCGTCAGAGTGCCTGTGTGATCAAAACAGCCCTCTAAGGAAACAAGGCCGCGGATGTTTGAGAAAAAATTAAACGTTAAGGGGGCTGTTCCTTCATAAACAATATCCCCTGTATTTTTGAAAGCTCCCCATAAATTAATGGCCATTGTTTTATGAATTGTTATATTGGAAGGTCTTTGGGTTATTGAGCTCGTGATATCTTTCATCTGAAGCGTTAAATTATCGGCCTCAAATCTCCCCCCCTTGAGATGAAGGGTAGATTCTAGAAGAGGTGAAGCGCTCTTTGAAAAGTTCACCTGTTTACGTTGAGAAGAGGGAGGGTCTCCTGCCATTGTAATTCGTCCAAAGTCTTTGAGAGAAAGGTCATGCGCATAAAAAAGCCCGTCTTCCACAACCAGATGAAAAGGTCGATATTCTTTTAAATGACTCGGATCGAAGGCTTTTGGCTTTGAGAAATCAATTTCTTTACCTGAGGCGGCTTTATAATAAGGCCTTAGAGCGGATTTTTTATGGATAAAAACAGTTCCCCTTGACCGTTCAACGAAGATCCCTTTTCGATTGTAATATTTTAAGACGGTTTCGGAAGTCTTTTTGCTGATGAGAGTTCCTCCTTTCAGAGCAAATGCGTCTGTTTCTAAGACGCCTTCGTTAAGGATTTTTTGAAGTCCCTCAAAAAGAGCGTTTTTAGCTTCAAAAATGCCAAAATTTACAAAATAAGCTGCCTCTGGGGACATCACGCGACATCTTCTTGTTTGCAAATGACCTGTATTTAGAAAAAGAGGAGAAAGGAGTTGTGTTTCTGTTGCTTCAATTTTTCCATGATTGAAAGCATGTGATTCTACGGAAATGTCCTCTCTTTTTAAAGAAAAAGGAAGAGAAGCGCTTTTCAGGAAAAGAGTGCCCTCTATTTTTAAGGTTCCTTTTTCAAGTCCACCCTCCAGAATTGTATTTTTAGAAACGGTGACAGTGACTTCTTCGGAACTTAATAACGGAGCACTTTTATGATAATGCGTCGCAGATAAACGAATTCCTTTTTGAGCAAAGAGAAGTTTATGTTGGAAGAAAGTTCCTCCGACCTTTGCTTGCAGTTTGTCTTTTAGGATAAATGGTGTGTTTAAAGACCAATCTCCCCCACATAAAATCGTGCCTATTTCATGAATGAGCGTTCGGCCTTCCCACACAATGTCTCCTTTAATATCAAGATCGAGAGAAGAATTGAGGGTGAGTCCTTCTTTTACGATGAGGTTTTTAGCTTTTATAGAGAGAGGCCCCTGAAGCAATGCGGGATTTAAAAAGGTGATGTTTCCATCTGTTTCAATCTCAACCGGGCCTTGACACAGAATTTGTGCGAGGAAGATATCCCCTCTTGTTTTTATTTTAAGGCCTTTTTGTCCTGAAGAAAGAAGACCTTTTATGACAACGTCTTTGTCTTTTTCAGGGGATTCTATGGAGATATAGTCTGACAAAAGGACGGAATTCTCATCTGAGAGAATGGCAATTTTTGGTGTTTCTTGATCTAACGAACTAAGCGCTTTTACATAAAGAGCGTGAAGAGGATTGAGATGAGAATTTTCAATGCAAACAGTGACACCAGACACATTAAAAGATCTGAGAAGAGAGACAGGTGCTTCTAAGAGAGCAGGCGACCCAGGATTTTGAAGATTTACATTTTTTAAAACAATAGGCTGGGTTGCCGACCGAAGGGCTTTCAAACCGCCTATGATTGTTTGTTCTTCAGAAGAAGCTCCAATAAGTGCTACAGATTCAAAATTTTGGAAAGAGGCGTCTTCAACAAGGAAGCCGTCTTTATTATAAAGGACAAGATCTTCTTGAGAGGATCCTATGAGCTGCCCCTTGAGCATTGAAGAGCTTTCCCCTTCAATAGCTGTAACAAGCTTCGAAGAACCTCCTCCTGAGAAGACAACGGAGCCCTCTTGTTGGATATCGAGCTGTTGAAGGGAGCTCAGAGAAAAGTCTTTGTTTCCCGGAAATGAGACAAGTTTTAAAGCGCGATCAAGTGATATTTTTTCAAATTCTTCTAAACGCGAGAGAGTGTCTGGTTTCCCTGCAAAAAGGGATGGGGGAAAAGCAATGATAAAACAGAGAAAACAAACAAAACTTTGGAGAACTTTTTGAAAGATAAAGGTTTTGGTGGTTGTGAACAGAGATTTTTTGATTGAAAGCTTCATTTTAGTCCTTCAAATGGTTTAAAGCGTTTATTTCTTTTTTTATATGATAAAAATCTTTTTATTAATTCTATTTGTCAACATATAAAGGACTTATGAGGGAGTCAAGGGGATTAAAAAAGACCCTAATATTAAGAAAATAAGGGCGTTAAGGAATATTTAAATTACGAGGCTTCATAGTTTAGGCAATACCCTCCTTCTTTCGTCAAGAGATATTGAGGAGAATTTGGATTGGGTTCAATTTTTTGACGCAATGTATAGATGTGACTTTCAAGAGTGCGTGTGGAGATGTCATCTCGGAATTTCCAGATGTTCTCAAGCAATTCACCCCGTGTGGCGCCTCCGTTGGGGCGGGAAGACAAGAAGTCAATAAGGGCAGCTTCTTTTTCGGTGAGAGAGACCGTTTTGTTTTGAGAAAGGTCGAAAAGGCTTCTTTGCAACTTTTTATAAAGAAAAGGTCCAATTTTTAAGGACTCATGAAGATTGAGATTTGATGAAAGTGTTAATTTTTGAACTCTTTCCAAGAAAATTTGTAGCAGAGCAGGAAGATAAATTGGCTTCTGAAGAAAAATAAAGTGGGGAAACTCCCTATTATGAGTAGAAAGAGTGTCCATATGAAGGCAAATTCCATAAGAGTCTTTATAATCATCTAATTCTTGGGCTGTTGGATCTTCTAGAAGAATAAAGGAAGATGGAGAAACGGATTCCTCTTGTTCTCCCTTGGAGAGGCTCAAAGGAGAGATGTTTTTATGAAGATAGGTTTGAAAACCTTGACTCAAGGGGGCTGTTTTAAACAAACAAAAGACGTGCATTTTCATTTTCCTTACATTATAGTATCCAGTATAGTTAAGGAGCAGTTGAAGACAAGACCTTTTTATGTGTGGTAGGGCTGCAACAACCTTTCCTTTATTTTTTTTTTTATGACGCAAAGACGAAGAACAAGGATTGTCTTTTACAAGATAATACCGTCTAACTACAGGGAATAGGGTAAGAATCGTTTCAAAAGGGTTCTTACGTAATCGGATTCATGTTAATTATCCTTAATGGTTATTTTTTTGGAGGTAGATAAATGAAGAACAAGCTTCTGGGGACCTCAGCTCTTATTGCCGTTCTTACGGCTGCAGCTGCTCACGTGAGCGCTGATGCAGGGCAAGCACCCACAATGTCAATGAGCGGAAACGCAAAATTCCAAGCGTATGGGTTTAACAACTCAAAAGGTGTTAGTGCTAATAACACAAATAATGCGATCGCGCGTCCATCTTATGGATATGGTCAAGGTTATGCTTTTACGCAAAATGGTGAATTAGACTTCGTCGTTGCGGGTGTTGCAGCCAATGGTCTTGAGTACAACTACACGCTTATCTTGACGGGTGACACAAGTGCCACCAATGCGATTCAAGAAAATCGTATTGAGTTCAAGGGCAACTGGGGTACTTTCCAAGCGGGTGACAAGGTTGGTCCTGAAGACATCTTGATGACTGACGCTGCAAACGTTTTGGGCGCAACAGGTGGTTTTGATGGTGACTGGGATAAAGTCATTAACGAGACCAGTGGTGTCTTCACAGGCGACAGCATGATGGCGGATACAGGAACAGCGACAAAGGTTGTTTACTACACACCACGCTTCTCTGGATTTATGCTCGGTGCGGCCTTTACGCCATCTAGTTCGCATAAAGGAAATGCGAACATTAACACCAATGGGACATCAGGAAATTCCAGTTATAACAACCATGGTGTTTCTTCTGGTGCGTTGAACTTTTCTCATGAATTCACCAATGGATTTGGGATGAGCTTGACAGCCGCTGGAATTCAAGCGAGCTCTTCAAAGGCTAGTGCAGGTTCAAGTGCTGCAAGCAACGTCAGAACCATGAGTGGTTGGCAGTTGGGTGGTTTGTTTAATTATCAAGGTTGGCAACTCGGTCTTGGTTACCTCGATAACCAAAATTCCGGTACAGTCTCTAACTCTGGAACGAATGGATCTCCAAAGTCAGGATATAACGGTGCTCAGGCTTGGAGCGGTGCTTTGGGGTATACTTTTGGGGATAACAAAGTGGCCTTCGGATATCAAGGGACGACCCAAAACGATGGTAAGAGCGCAACAGGCAGCACACAATACAAAGGTAAAGCTGATATTTATTCTGTCACGGCAGATCATACATTGGCTCCTGGTTTGGGTGTTTATGCTGAGTATGATTACCTCAGAATGCGCGTTCCAAATGCAGCTCTTGCGCAGCTTGCAAACAACCAAGTTATTAACAACGTTAATAGCACAACTGGTAAGCAGACATCTTCGAATACGGCGTCTGTCTTTATCCTTGGTACAAAAATCAGCTTCTAATTCGTTAGACGTTTTTTTAGAAAAAGGGGGAGAGAAATCTCTCCCTTTTTTCTATTCCTAAAGGATCTAAACGTATTATTTAGGAAGAAAATTCATACTTCTTTTTTTTTAGATAAGTTCCCTCTTTATTTTTCTTTGAATTCTGTGTCATATAGAAGAAGCTTTTAGAAAAAAGGTAAGACTTTAAATTGACCGGTATCACACGATATTTTAATTCGGAAAAGGACTGTTCCATGAGACGTAAATCTCTTTTTTGCCTTTCGCTCTCTCTTCTTGGCCTTGCTGTTGCGGGCTGCGATACTTCTTCTCAGAAAGAAGCCCCTCCGTTAAGTGCTGAAGAAAATAGAAAAAAAGGGTTTGGAAAGTTATTTGGTGACGATACGCTCACTTTTGGAAAAAAAGCTAAAAGTGAACAAGGTGTTGCCATTGGTGTTAATAGCTTTTTATGGCGTGCAACGTTGGATGTTCTCTCTTTTTTACCCCTGATTCAAGCAGATCCTTTTGGAGGTGTTATTATTACTGATTGGTATACACCGCCTACCGTTCCTAGCGAGAGGTTTAAGGTGGATGTTCTCATTTTGGATCCTCAACTCCGATCCGATGCCTTGCGCATCAGCATTTTCCACCAAATTCAAAAGGATGGAAATTGGAAAGAAATTCCTGTAGATGCGTCTGTTATCAATGATTTGGAAGAGGCCATTCTTTTAAAGGCACGACATTTAAGAATTTCCAGTCTTAATTCGTAAAAAATGCCTAAGGTTAAATTTTCATGAATGCGCCCCTTTACTCTTTTAAAGAAGTTGAACTAAAATGGCAGAATTTCTGGGCTCATCATAAAAGCTATGAGGTGAAAGAGCCAGGCGACTCTTGCTACTATGTTCTAGAGCAATTTCCATATCCGTCGGGGCGACTTCATATGGGGCATGTTCGGGTCTATACCCTCGGAGATACCATCGCTCGTTTCCAAAGAGGATTTGGAAAAACGGTTCTTCACCCCATGGGGTGGGATTCCTTTGGACTTCCTGCTGAGAATGCTGCCATTCAACACGGTGTATCTCCTTCTAAATGGACCCTCGAAAACATCCAGGCGATGAAAAAACATTTTATGTCCTTAGGGCTCTCTTATGATTGGTCGCGTGAAATTATTACCTCAGATGTTTCTTATTATGAACAAGAACAAAAGATTTTTTTGGATTTTTATAAAAAAGGGCTCATTTACCGAAAAGAATCATGGGTCAATTGGGACCCAGAAGAAAAAACTGTTCTTGCAAATGAACAAGTGATTAATGGACGGGGATGGCGCTCCGGTGTTCCTGTAGAAAGGCGTCTTCTCTCTCAGTGGTTTTTAAAAATTACGAAATTTTCAGATGCGCTTCTTGAAAATTTAAAAGATTTACCAGATTGGCCTGAAAATGTTCGAACCATGCAAGAAAAATGGATAGGTCGGTCCCAAGGAGCCCGTATATTTTTTTCATTGAAGGACCCACTGGATGGTATGAACAGAAATCTGGAGGTCTTTTCAACGCGTCCGGAAACTCTTTTTGGAGCAAGTTTTCTGTGCATTGCACCAAATCATCCGATTGCGCTTAAACTTGCAGAAAAAGATGAAGATCTTGCGGCCTTTATTCAAGAATGTTTGCGCCAAGACACATCGGAAGCAACCCTTCAAAAAGCTGAAAAAAAAGGATTCAAAACAGCGCTTTTAGGAGAACATCCTTTTGATAAAAATTGGACTCTTCCTATTTTCATCGCTAATTTTGTTGTCATGGATTATGGAACTGGCGCTGTATTCGGGTGTCCGGCCCATGATGATCGCGATTTAGATTTTGCGCGACTGTATGATCTTCCCATCCTCCCTGTGATTGAAGATCCGAACGGAGGCGTCTTTTGCAAGGATCAAGATGATGAAGCGTATGTTGGTCCTGGGGTTCTTATACATTCGGAATTTCTGAATGGGTTGGATATTAACGAAGCTCAACGCGTCGTTATTATGAGATTGGAAGAGATCAAAAAAGGATATGGAGAGATCACGTATCGCTTGAGAGATTGGGGAGTATCACGGCAGAGGTATTGGGGATGTCCTATCCCAATGATTCATTGTCCCGTATGTGGTGTGGTTCCTGTTCCTCAAGAAGCTTTGCCCGTTGTTTTGCCAGAAAATGTCTCGTTTGATATTCCTGGAAATCCATTGGATCATGACGCTTCTTGGAAAGATGTATTGTGTCCTCAGTGTGACGGAAAAGCCGAACGTGAGACGGATACCTTGGATACTTTTTTTGAGTCCTCCTGGTATTTTTTGCGTTTTTGCTCTCCTCGTGCTTCTATTCCTTTTAATCGGAATGATGTTCAAGCTTTTATGCCAGTTGATATTTATGTGGGGGGGGTTGAGCATGCCGTTTTACATCTTCTCTATTCACGATTCTTTACCATGGCTTTAAAAGAATGCGGATACTTGGATTTTGAAGAACCCTTTAAGAGTCTTTTAACGCAGGGTTTTGTTTGTCATGAAACGTATCAGGATGAGAAGGGTGCTTGGCTTTACCCTGAAGAAGTTAAAAAATCTAAAGATGGGACCTATGTAACTTTGCGTGATGACCTTCTCGTTCGTGTTGGAAGATCTGAAAAGATGAGCAAGTCTCATAAGAATGTTGTTGATCCCTCTGTTATTTTAAAAGAATACGGTGCTGATACAGCGCGTCTTTTTATGCTCTCAGATACACCTCCAGAGCGTAATCTGGATTGGTCTGAGTCAGGAATTGAAGGATGTTGGCGTTATATAAATCGGCTATGGCGTCTTGGATCTCGCGCTCTTGAGCGTATTGAAATAATATCACGTTTAAATCTAAAGAGTGAGACCTCTTTAAAAACAGAAGAAGAAGCTTTTTTGCGTTTGTTGAATACAACGGTTCAATTTGTGACGAAAGCTTATGAACTCTATCATTTTAATACGGCTGTTGCTCAATGTCGGACCTTTAGCAATGATTTTGCCCGGTTTATAGAAGAGAGTCAAAACGCTCCTTTAATTCGAGAAGGTCTTCAAACCCTTCTCCGACTCCTTTCCCCTATTATTCCACACCTTACATCTGAGATTTGGTCCATTATGGAAGGACAGGATCAGGTGGTTGATTTTTTACCCTGGCCGAAGGCTGACCCAAAATATTTGGAGGCTCCGACGATTTCTTTGAGTGTGCAAATCAATGGAAAACTACGAGGTGTTTTAACCCTTCCAAACAATGCTTCTGAAGAAACTGTAAAATGTGAGGCCTTAAAGCTCCCAAATGTAAAGCAAGAGTTTGACAAGGGGGCTACTTTGAAGCGTGTTGTTTTTGTTCAAAATAGGATTATGAATCTTGTTGTTGTTTAAAATAAAATCCTTTTACATTTTTTTGTCTATGAATGTTTTTCTTATTCTGACGGGGTGTGGTTTTGAGCCTTTGTATGCGCCTTCTTCCAATTTTCAAGAAAATTCGTCGCAAAGCATCCTGTCAAAAATTCGAATTAATTTAATTACAGATCGGAAAGGACAACTTTTAAGAAATCACCTTATTTCTCTCATGACACCTCTTGGTCAACCTAAAAAACCTTTATATGTATTGGATGTTACGGTAACAGAAAGCTCTCTCGCTTTGGGTATTTTGAAAGATGCGACTTTCTCAAAATCTCAAATGACCTATACGGCTGATTTTAAATTAAAAGATGCGACAACAGGTAAAATCCTTATGAAGAAGGCAAGTTATGTGACGTCAGATTATAACATCATTACGAATAGTGAGTTTGCAACGGTGATTTCAGCACAGAGTGCAAAAGATCGATCGATGATACAATTGGCTCAGCAAATTGCAAGAGAACTCGCAACTTTCTTTTTTGAGGAAAAATCAAATAATTCTGAAGAATTAGCGTCTTAAAGAAAAAAGATTTTCGACAAATTCATGTCAATGAGATCTCCCAAGATCTTTTAAGAGGGTCATCCTTTTAAAATTAAGCGTCCTGTTGAGAGAATTAAGGCTCAGACAACCTACTCCAGAAATGAATTTCACTATATATTGCCCCAGAAATTATGGTATGCTGTTTTACGAAGTACCAAGGATTAAATTATGGCTGAATTTCAAAACAAGACCTATACAATCAATATTGGGACAAGCGATTTTAAAAAACTCGTCACAGAGAGCACGCTCTATGTCGATAAAACACTTTTGATCAAAACGATTATAGAAGATGCGTATGATGTTCTTCTCATCACCCGTCCCCGCAGATGGGGAAAAACCCTCAATATGAGCATGCTTGAGTATTTTTTCTCAACCCCTGTTAAGGAAAATGGGGATATAGATGAAGAAGAGAGATCAAAAAGAAACACTCTTTTTTCTCATATGAAGATTGGAGCCTCTCCAGAGGTTCTTCAAAACCATCTTGGAAAGATGCCTACGATTTTTGTGTCCTTTAAAGGGATTAAAGGAGGCACTTATGAAAAGATTGAAGGTGCTCTACGAGATGTTGTTTATAGGACTTATGCGAAACATGAATATTTAAGGAACAGTGGTCATCTTTCAGAACGTCAAAAAGACCTGTTTAAAAAATTCATTACAAAAGAGTTTGATCTTGCCGAACTGCAAACAAGCCTTTTTTACCTTAGTGAAATGCTGCATACCCATTTTGGTCGAAAAGCTCTTATTCTCATCGATGAGTATGATACACCCTTGAATGATTGGTATGCGCTTCAACTTGCACGTGAAGATCGTTCTTCTCAAGAAGAGGATACCTATTACCAAAGCGTTCTTGAACTCTTTAGAGAGTTTTTGGGAGAAAGCCTTAAAGACAATATTTATCTTGAAAAAGGAGTTGTGACTGGTATTTTGCGTGTGGCGAAAGCAAGCCTTTTTTCAGGCGTTAATAATCTGGGGGAAGATTCTGTCTTAGATAAACGATATGCACCTCATTTTGGGTTTACTGAAGAAGATGTGAATTCCCTTCTTTATAAATCTGGAATGGATCAAAACCCTGAAACAGCTCACGCTCTTAAATCTTGGTACAATGGATACAGTATTGGTGGACTTACGATTTATAATCCTTGGTCTATTATGAATTGTATTAACAACGACGGAGAATTTAAAGCGTATTGGGTTGGGACAGCCAGCACAGCGCTCATTGAACGTGCGCTTATCTTAGATAAATTTCAAACGGAAATCCAAACCTTAATTGAGGGGGGGAGCGTTGAGATGCGCGCTGACCCCAAAATGGTCTTTGCGGATATTAAGTCCTCCCCGAATGCTCTTTATAATCTATTGCTCTTTTCTGGATATCTTACAGCTGAGAAGGTAAAACAAGCCTTGGATGGGGTCACCTACGTCTGCCGCGTTAAAATCCCCAATCGGGAAGTGAGAGGTGTTTTTATGACATCTGTTGTCCAATGGGTCGAAAGCAAATTTAAAGCAGATTCCAGAGAATACAGAGCTTTTGTAGGGGATCTTCTCTCGGGGGATGTTCCAAAATTTACAACGATCCTTAAATCATATCTGGAAGCTTCTGCAAGTTACTTTGATTCAGGACCAAAACAAGCAGAGCTTCTTTACAATGGCTTTATGTGGGGTCTTTTTGCGAGCAGTGTGAATGAAGATTATTTTGTTGAGAAGGAACGTGAAACGGGAAGTGGCCGTGCAGATCTTCTCATCATTCCAAAAGAGGATTCTCCGCACGCGATTGCTTTTATCTTAGAATATAAAATTGCATCCAAAGATGAAAACTTAGAGGCCGTTGCAAAAGCTGCTTTGGGTCAAATAGAGACAAAAGCGTACGCTTCTAAAATTAAAGCGTACAAGAATGTCAAAAAAACCATCTCGATCGGACTTGCTTTCTCTGGAAAACAAGTCGAAGTTGTGTTTAGAGAATCCCCTTAAAAAAATGCTTAAAAAAAGAGCCCCCATTATGAGGGCTCTTTTGTTTTCAGAGATAACGTGGTTGAAACGTCTTAGGAAGGGCGACGCTTTTTAAAAGGCTTTTCAGAAGCTTTAAATGGTTTTTCGAAAGTTTTATAAGGCTTCTCAGAAGCACCAAAAGATTTTTCAGAGGATTTGAAAGGCCTCTCAGAAGACTTTTCAGAGGATTTAAAAGGCCTCTCAGAAGATTTATAAGGCCTTTCAGAAGCACCAAAAGGTTTTTCAGAGGATCTGAAAGGCTTTTCGAAGGTTTTATAAGGTTTTTCAGAAGCACCAAAAGGTTTTTCGGACGCCTCTTTTTTCTTAAATTGAAAAGGCTTCTTAGAAGAAAAAGTTCGTTTCTTCGGGTCTGATTTCTGAAAAGATCTGGGCTCATCAAATTTCTTGTCTGGATGCATCAGATGATGAATAGCCTTCCATTTTTTACCATCTTGGGGTGTTATAAAGTTAACAGCCTCTCCCTCAGCACCAGCGCGGCCCGTACGTCCAATGCGGTGAATGTAATCTTCAGGACATTGAGGAAGATCATAATTGATAACATGCTCGATGTGAGGAATATCAAGACCGCGTGAAGCGATATCAGTGGCCACCATGATACGATGTTTTTGATTCCGAAAGGCTTGAATAACCTTATCACGTTTATGTTGTCTAAGATCTCCATGAATGGCCCCGACACTATGAAATTCTTCTAATTTTCCAGCAAGTTTTTCGGCACCCCATTTTGTCTTAACGAAAACGATAATAGAACCTGTCCGACTTGTTAATTGAGAGAGAAGTTTTCCATATTTTTCAGACTCGGAAGTGTGAATAATCTCTTGCTTGATTTTTGCAATAGGGCTTGTTGTGGATCCTATCGAAATACGCTCTGGAGAGGTGAGATATTTTTCAGAGAGCTTTACAATATTCGGAGGCATTGTCGCTGAAAACATGAGTGTTTGACGTTTTTCGGGGAGATGTTTTGCAATGCGCTCAAGTTGAATCCCAAATCCCATATCAAGCATACGATCTGTTTCATCGAGAACCAAAAAGTGGGTATTGTTTAGCTTTAAGGTCCCCCGCATAAGATGATCATTGATGCGTCCCGGTGTTCCAACGAATATTCTTGGGTGGGCCCTTAATTGTTGCATTTGTTTTGTGATGGAGTCTCCTCCAATAATGAGGGCTGTTTTAATGTTGGATCCGTGATCTAAAAGTGCATGAACGGCATCTCTGACTTGAGTGGCCAATTCGCGCGTTGGCGTTAGTACCAGAGCTGTTTCATGGGGCGCGGCCAGAAGCCTTGCAATGAGAGGAATAACAAAGGCAGCTGTTTTTCCTGTGCCGGTTTGCGCAGATCCCAAAATATCTTTTCCCGTCAAAGCAACAGGAATGGCCTGAGCTTGGATGGGCGTTGGGATGGTATAATTCATTCGTGTTAAAGAACGAAGGAGGGGTTGAGGGAGCCCAAGCTCCAAAAAATCTTTCATAATTTGTCCTTAAGAAGCTTTTTTCAAGCTTCAGTTTTTTGATAATATTGTTTAGAAAACTATTTTTGGTTTTCAATAAATGGGTATAAATTGAAAAAGTTTTCCGCTTATTTTACGGTTATACAGCGTAAAGATGTGTGTTTTTTCTCTTGAAACACCCAATAAGCGGCATAAACGACCCATACAATTATAATTATAACATATGCTAATGATATTTTTTATAAAAATAGATAAAACTTTCATCTCTTAATGAAGATGGTTCATATTCTGTATAGGTTTTTAACATGAACGATGACCCTGTTTAACACTTTATGCTCAAAGAAGATAGATAAATCGTCTTTATCGTTTTAAGGGAGAATTTAAGAGGCATCATTATTCTTATTTCTTATGATTTTAAGGTAAGACAAGAAGTTTCTTAATTTTCTTTAAAAAGATCATCTAATTCAACGTGTGATGAGATGATTTCTTCTGAGTACATTGTTTTCTTTAAGCGGCAAGATGTTATCATAGAAAGAAAAATTTGTTTTTCAGTCTTGGTTATTTTTCTGTAAATATCGACTTTTCTAAGAAGGTCCTTGGCATAGCTTTTATCGATTGCATAGGCTTCTTTGCAATACTTTATTTCGCAAATGTTAATGGTATCATCTGTTCTGTCAAAGAGAAGATCAATTTGAGCTCCTTCTTCATTCTCTTTTTTAGAGGAATAACGCCACGTCGCTGCTGTTGCGCCCTCTTTTATTTGGAGTGCTTTTCGAATATTTGTCAAATGTTTGTAGCATACAGCTTCAAAGGCATAGCCAGCCCAAGCTTTCCAACCGGGTGTTTGAGATGCATCTTCCCAAAATTTAAGGCCACTCTCTTTTGTAAGGCGTGTTTTTTTTTCTGGAATAATCCATTTTAAATAAAAAAGAGTATATTCATCAATTATTTTATAATAGATTCCTTTTTCTTTTCCCCAAGGGATAAACTCCATAATAAATCCAGCTTCTTCGAGTTCTTGAAGACGTTCTGATAAGCGCCCCCCCTTGCTTTCTGTTATATTTTCGAGTTCTGTTCGACTGAGTCCTTCGCGCTTTGATGCGATGGCTCTGATAATTTTTTCATGGTCCTCGGCATGATCAAAAAGAGATGAAAACAAATTTTTAAATTCATCAAGCAAGGAGCCTTTTTTTTGAAAACAAAGTCGATTAATGTTTTGAACAGCAGAGAGTCCCTTTTCGATAAACTTTAAATAGAAAGGGATTCCTCCAATGCACATATAAAGATCAAGAATCTGAATATTGTTGTATATAATTCCTCTTTGTCTGAGGTATTCCTTTGTTTCATAGAGTGTAAAGGGTTCAAGATGAATTCTTGATGTGACTCTGTTATAAAGACCCCCTTTGTTATTAAGAATATGGCGAATAATCCAAGAAGCAGCAGACCCGCAAACGATTAATTTTATTTTTGGATTATTAACCCAAAACCGATTCCAATAATAATCCAAAGCTTGTAGAAGCCCTGATTTTGGGGTCGCCATCCAAGGAAATTCATCTAAAAATAAGATAACTTTCTTATGTTTTTTCGTGATTTCAATTGATTCCGTCAAAAGCTGCAAGGCATCCATCCAATTTTCAGGCTGCTTTAATTGAAGTCCCCCTTTGTCAGAATAAAATGCACGTTCAATTTCATTTTTAAATTCATTAAGCTGAAGATTTAAGAGACCTTTATGAATGCCGCTTACCTGAAATAATAAACACGTTTTATTTTTAAAGAAGTTTCGAATAAGGAATGTTTTTCCAACGCGTCTCCTTCCATAAATAGCAATAAACTCTGCTTCCTTAGATTCAAAAACTTTTTGAAGCTGTTGCTGTTCATAATGACGGCCTACAATTTTATTGGTCATGATTTTTTCCTAATATGCATAATTCTCACAAATAAATTTTCTATATTTGTCCCTTGTTTCTTAATTGTTAAAATTAAGGGACGAATATAAAATTACTATATCTGTCCCTTATTTGTCAATTATTTAAAATAAGGGACGAAAATAAATCATCTATATCTGTCCCTTGTTTTTACTAAATATGAATTAAGGGACGCGTATAAATCATTTGTTTTCAACTTATTGCTATAAATAAAGGATGTTATAGAGAGCGGAATTTACGATAAAAAAATATTTTTGAGCTTTTATGCGGCCGAAAAAATGCACAATTTTAGGGAAATTATGATGCTTAAGTGATCATATTTAGCCCTTTTCGAGGGCATATTCTTGGACAAGAACGTTACATGGAATTTTAAAATTTTTACTCAAAGATCTTATCATTTTTAAAGAAAGAGGGCGTCTTTTATTTAAGATTTCTGAAACACGTCCTCTTCCACAATGGAGAGCAACTTCAAGATCGGTTTTGTTCAAATTTCCTTGTTCTATCCTAACGTCAGTTCGACGTAAGGAAAGCCAGAGAAGGATCTAAATGATTTAGCTCATGGAAGCCTACAGTTGGTTTTTTAGGCTTAAAAGTGTATGCGATC
>NCGZ01000032.1 GCA_002257235.1 Alphaproteobacteria bacterium 16-39-46 | reverse complement strand
AAAATCTAGGCACAAAAAAACCACAACACTCTGATTTATCAGCATATTGTGGTTCGTTTTTTA
Source organism: Alphaproteobacteria bacterium 16-39-46 (assembly GCA_002257235.1). GTDB lineage: Bacteria > Pseudomonadota > Alphaproteobacteria > 16-39-46 > 16-39-46 > 16-39-46. The sequence continues at coordinate 21,006 of NCGZ01000032.1, read as the reverse complement.
CGTCTCAATCTACTTTTGTAATAAACTCACGCTAGATGGGCTCATAAAGGAAGAAATTGGGTTAATAAATTACAAAGTTGTGGGAAGGCGAGGGATTAACGGAGAGGTCGTATTTGATTTACAGAATACGGAATACCAAATTTTTCCTGAAATGGTGAGGACTTTTAGGGACTTTGTATGGCCCCTCATTCGTCGGAATGTTAGAGTTGATGATTTAACAAAGCCTGATTATGTTCCAATATACTCATATTTTGGACAGGCTGAAATGAATGCACTGCATGCCCAAATAAAGGCACTGTCCCAAGAAAATACGAGACTGCGGGGAACAGTTTCTGATCAAAGAGGTTTAGTTGAACGCGCGAAAGCTAAGAAAGCCGATGAAGAAGCTCAGAAAGCCGCTGATGAGTTATTATCTTCTGAAGAAGGTGCCAAAGGCGCCTCTAAAACAAAGGGTAAGTCGAAAAAAAGCTCTTCAAACGGTGTTGCCGGTCCCGCTTCAGATGTCCCTGAAAAAGTTGTTCCAGATTCTACGAGCGCTTCTTCTTTAGAAGACTTAAAAAAAATGATCGCGAATTTCAGAAAAGAGTTAAGCACAAAAGATCAAAAACTTGCAACTCTTGAAGCAGTAGAAAAACAAAGGTATCAAGAACACCAACAGCTCAAACCGCGACTTTGTCAGCTGGCTGACATCGAGGTGACGGGAGCTCCTTCTTTAGATGATATTTTAGGGCGCTTGACTCAAAAATTGAACGACCTCAAGAGAACTGTAACTGAACAAGAGGCGCGTTTAAAAGAGCAGACGGGACGTTTAGAAGAGCCCTCTCTTTCAGCAGCTGAAAAACTGAATAAGGATTTGGAGAGAAGACTAACGCAATTCCAAACATCTTTACGAGAAAAGTCTCAAGAGCTTGATCGTCTTAAAGATGAGGTGCGTAAGCATGAAGCAGAAAAAGCAGTTTATACAAGAGAGTGCATACAAGAGGTCGCTCGTGCAACCGGGTTGAAAGCGAAGGAAGGTGCTTCTCTTCAGGATCTCTCTCAGCAGATGAAATCACAGTTAGGAAGTCTCAGAAAAATAATCGAAGATCAAAAACGTGCTTTAGTCGAGAAAGAGGCTCTTTTTCAAAAAGCTTCTTTGCAAGAAAAAGCTCAAGAAGAGCTGACACGAAAGATGCAATATCTTGAGAAAGGTTTAGAGGAAAAATCGACAGCGTTTGAAACATCTGAAGCGCGTCTTAGGAAACTTGAGAAAGAGCAGGGTTGTTATTTAGCATTGAAAAAAAACCTTTCTGAGTTAGTTGAAGGAGAAGATATCTCTGCCTCTTTTGACGCTCTTGTTGCTAAACTTAGAGTGAAAATTCAGGATTTAACACAAAGCAGTCAGACGCAAACTGAAAGTTTAAAAGCACAGAAAGCTGCGTTCTTTGAAAAAGAGAAAGAGCTTAATGCAAAAATAGCTCAGCTCGAGGAGACCGCTCAGAGGGTTGGTCAGGCAAATTCTGCGTTTCAAAAAGAGGTGCAGGAAAAAGATGTGCTTTTAAAGGCTCAAGCAATTTCAATTGAAACTTTGACCCAGCAGCGCGATAAAAATCAAAGTGCTTTACAATCTCAAGTGGCAGCACTCACTGCGGAACTCTCTGTTCTTAAGCAAAGAGCGTCTCATCCTGTTTCAGAGGAAATGATTAAATCGATTCAAGGGCAGATTTATGGGCTCATGAGCGAGGTTATGAGGTTTATTTCGGATATTATGAGTGGGACCTCTCCTGTTGACGTCTCTAAACTGGAGGGATATTTTGGCCGGCTTCAAGGTGTTTATTGGGGAGCAAATCAAATGCTTCCTCCCGATCGGCAGGTTGTCCAATCTCCATATCCAAGGATGATGATGCCTGTTTATCCATCAGGTCCGATGGGTCAATATCCTCAAAATCCTTACGGTTATCCGAGTATGAATCCTTATCCAGCTGGTTATAGAAGCTCATCTTCTTACTAGGCGTGGATCTCAATCTTTTAGAGATTTTTCATAGGAGAGAGATATTTTAAAATGAATAATAGGGAATACACTCCATAATAGTTATACTAAAAAAGAGTTTATTCCGTATATGAAGGAGTTCTAATGTCCCAAGAAATAATGTTTCTTTAGATCTTCTTCTTGTTTTTCCAATTAAAACCCCTTTGAAATCCTTTTAAAAAACGGTCTGATAAGCATCTTGACAAAAGATAAAAAAGGAATACACTCCATAATAGTTATACTAAAAAGGAGTTTGTTCCGTGTATAAAAGAATCTTAAAGATAGATCTTCCTAAAAAACAATCGGCTTTTCTGTGGGGAGCTCGTAAAACTGGAAAATCAACATATTTAAAAGAACATTATCCGAAATCTCTCTTTTATGACCTTTTAAAGTCGGAGCTTTTCTTTGCATTTTCAAAAAGCCCTTTTCTTTTTAGAGAAGAGATCCTTTCTCAGACGGAGGATCTCCTAAAATATCCGGTGATTATTGATGAAATTCAGAAAATTCCGAGCTTGTTGGATGAAATTCATTGGCTTATTGAGAACACATCTGCTCATTTTATTTTGTGCGGGTCGAGTGCTCGAAAACTTCGGCGTGTTGGGGTTAATCTCCTTGGAGGACGTGCTTGGAGTTATTATTTTTTCCCTCTTGTTTATCCCGAAATTACCAATTTTAATCTTTTGAAAGTTTTTTCCCATGGAACAATTCCGTCCCATTACGATACGTCCAATTATAAAAAATCTTTAAAGTCTTATATTAATGATTATTTGACGCAAGAAATTCAGTTGGAAAGTCTTGTCAGAAATTTACCAGCATTTGCTAAATTTTTAGACAGTGTTGGATTTACGAACGGAGAGCTTGTTAATTATTTGAACATTTCAAGAGAGTGTGCCGTTGATGCCAAAACGGTCAAAGAATATTATCAAATTCTGATTGATACCTTGATCGGATATTATATTTATCCTTTTAATAAACCTTCTCGCAGACAACTTACAACATCCATGCCTAAATTTTATCTATTTGATGTGGGGGTTGCAAATGCACTTGGGAAAAAAAGAATTGAAACGCTCAGGGGAACAGAAGCTGGAAAATCTTTTGAACAGTACATATTTCTTGAGATGCATGCTTACAAAATGATGAAGGAGAGTGATCATGATATTACCTATTGGAGGACTAAAAATGGAATTGAAGTTGATTTTGTTATTGGCAATGCAGAAATTGGCATCGAGGTAAAAATATCGGACTCAATTTCTTCTCAAGATCTAAAAGGTCTTGTCACGTTTGCAGAAGAATATAATCCTAAAAAACTTTACGTTGTGTGCCAAGAAGCCCGGATGAGAAAGACAACGCATAAGGATCAAGAAATCCATATTTTAAACTATCAAATTTTTCTTGAAAAACTTTGGAAAGGGGAGATTTTTAACTGAAAGAGGACATTTCTAACTTGCTCAACAAGGCATTATCAAATTGCTGCTACACCCATAAAAGTTTCTTAGATGTTTCTCAAAAAGAATGGTATAATTAAAAGATGTGAAAAAAACAAAAAATACAGGAGAAATAAAAATGAAAATTAATCCCTTACACGTCTCTGTTTTAACACTTGTTATGGCCGGCGCTCTTTCGATGGCGCCTTTAGGGTCGGTCCATGCGAATGACGATCAAAAAACAAAGGTTGAGGATATATCTAGATCCGAAAAAAAAGCGCCGGAAGCTTCTGAAGCAAAGCGCTTTGAGCCTGCAGAAAAATTCAAAGCTGCAGACGACCCCTTCAAACTTTCCCCAAAAAAACCTAAAGAGGGCAATGTTGAGCATTTTACGGGTGTTGTGGGTGGAGAAAGTATAAAAATTGATATTGATCATGATAAAGGCACTGTTAAGACAGATTCTACTGCTGCAGTGAAAGCTATAATAGATAAAACCCTATCTTCTGGCGATTCTGGTCCCTCCAAGATAGAAATAATTTCGCAACAGAACGAAGAAGCGTTGTTCATGTTAAAGTTGGATAAAATGATGCCAGTTATTGATAAAGATTTTGAGAAAAAACACCCCGATGCGTCACTTCGTGCACGGGAGAAGTTTAATAAGAGATTTGAATTTATTATAGAGTTTATGGAGAATTTGGTTCTTTTATTTAGAGAAAAAAAACCTAATGTTACCCTGTTTGGACTGGCTCCAGATGACACCCAAAACCTTTCTCGGCTGATAAAATCACAGGATTTTCTGGATAAGGTCAACCAGTATAAGTAAGTCGACACTGTTCTAACGACATCCAGATTCTGGTGAAGGGATTTTTGGACGTTGGAGGAGGAGGTAGTATACCTCATGCCTTGATGTTAGATGAAATGACTGGGAAAGCTATGGTCACTGAGGACACTTGAGGGAAAAAGGCGTTACGGTGATTTATGCTGTTTTGCCAGAAAGTCTCATATGAAAAATTCTTACTCTCAAAAAATGAGCACAGAATACGAAGATTAAAAAAGGGCTTTTCTTCTCCAGAAAAGCCCTTTTTATAAAGGGGCACAATTAAGCCGTCTGCTTTTTCCCAAAAACGGAGGGTCTTATTTCTTGGAGGAGATGATTTTTAAAATTAAGGACGCCCGAGGTTTTGGAGCTCGTCTGGGGTCATCTCCCAAGGAAAAACGATCCAGGCATTAATTTCTCGAACAAAAGTGTCAATGAGGTGCTTTCCATGTTCTTTTCCGTAAAGGGATGCAAAATGAGCCCCTGGGAGCATTTTACGAACAATCTGAACGGTCGCTCCTGTGTCAATGAGGTCATCAATGACGAGCCAATTTTCACCACTTTGAAGCGGAAGATTTTTTAAAACAGTGAGATCGGTTTGGGTGTCTGTAACATCATCGTAGCTTGAGAGACAAACGGTTTCAATGAGCGTAATGTTAAGGGCGCGGGAGATGATACCTGCAGGAATAAGACCACCGCGTGTAATGGCAACCATCCCTTTCCAGGGAAGGGGGGGTAATTTTTGGGCCAATGCAAGAGCGTCTTTATGAAAGTCGTCCCAAGAAATATAATGTTTTGTGTTTGTTTGAGAAGAGGATTCAAGAGGGTATGTCATGGGAAGAGCCTTCAGAGGGTGTTAGAAGATTTAGGGTGAGCAGGAGTTTTACGTTTGGATCTTTGATGTTTAATGAGATAAAAGATACCAATTCCAAGACCAATGAGAAGAATGGGCGTACCAATAATATAAAATTTATAGCCCTCAAAGTCTGCAATAAGGGATTGAATGATGTCCGCTAAAAAATACCCCACAGAACTGACGATGATTGCCCAAATTGCTGCTGAAATAATGGTTAAGAATGTATACCGTTTAAAGGAAATATCACTCGCTCCGATGACAACAGGGGTAATGGTCCGGATCCCATAAACAAAACGAAACCCCATAATAAGCCAATGATCATATTTTTTCAAAAGAGCAAAGGCACGGTGGGATTTCTTTTCAAACATTTTAGAGCGGTGAAGAAGCGCCGTTCCACCGACTTTCCCGATGCTATAGAGAAGCTGATCATGGATAATGGCGCCGATAAAAGAGACCGTCATGACCATGGGAAGAGAAAAATATCCCATATATGCGGCCGCTCCCGCAAGAAGAAGAATACTTTCTCCCTCAATTAAGGCTCCAAAAATCAGAAACCAATAACCATAGTCTTGTATTGAAGCGAGGAAAGCATCCACAAGTTTTTTCCTTCTTAAAAAAAGATTTTACAGTGATGAGGGCTCTTCATACATAGTACATATTTCTCTCAAATGGTATCAGAAATGTTTAGAACAGGAGAAATTATCTAAAATGAAAAGAATTCTAAAAGTCTCGCTGTTTCGAAGAAGACGTTGATGTGAAAACGTTAAAATTTTCACATCTTAGATTTTTTGATTAACATCCATAATACATTTTAAATTCTAAGGGGCTCGGGGTATGATCAACAACGTGGGCCTCTTCTCCCTTGAGACGCATGTAGGCATCAATTTGATCATTGGAAAAAACATTTCCTTGAAGAAGAAAATCTCGATCTTTGTCAAGTGCTTGAAGGGCTTCTTTTAAAGAAGAACACAGACGGGGAATGGTCTCTAATTTTTGTGAATCGAGCTCATAAAGATTCGTATCGAGCGCATCTTTGGGATGAATTTTTTTCTCAATGCCATCAAGGCCCGCCATTAAAAGGGCTGAGAGAGCGAGGTAAGGATTCGCGGCAGGATCTGGAAACCTTGTTTCAATGCGACGCCCGCTCGGAGAGGTGACGTGGGGAATCCGGCAAGCTGCAGAACGATTGCGCGCTGAATATCCAAGCAAGACAGGAGCCTCATATCCTGGCACCAAGCGTTTGTAACTATTTGTGGTTGGGTTCGTAAAAGCATTCAAAGCTCTTCCATGATGCAGAATCCCGCCGATATAATAGAGAGCAAGATCAGAAAGACCCGCGTATCCATCACCTAAAAAGAGATTTTTTTCTCCTTTAAAGATGGATTGATGAACGTGCATGCCGGACCCATTTTCTTCAAATATGGGTTTAGGCATAAAGGTGGCTGTTTTTCCATAACTCAGGGCTGTGTTTCTGACGGTAGATTTAAAAATTTGGATCCAATCTGCTGTTTGACAGAGGGTTGAAAACTTAAATCCCAATTCGTGCTGAGCAGGTGAGACCTCATGATGATGTTTTTCAATAGGGATGCCGGCATTTAAAAGATGGGTCAGGATTTCTGAGCGAAGATCATGGGTCCCATCTAAAGGTGGTGCTGAAAAGTAAGCTGCTTTTTGAGCTGATCTATATCCTGAATTCCCTTCCGCAAAGTCTTCTCCTGAAGAGGGAGGAGATTCTTGAGATTTTATGGCATAAAAGCTGTTGTAAGGATCAACTTTAAATCGAATATCATCAAAAATAAAAAACTCTGGTTCTGGACCAAAGTAAGCTTTTGTTCCAATGCCACTTTTGAGAAGGTAATTTTCTGCCTTTTGAGCGGTCGATCTTGGATCCCGGTCATAGGGGGTTATGGTAATAGGATCATAGACATTACAGGTAAAAATTAAGGTTGGTTGCGCTGAAAACACATCTATAAATCCTGTGCTGGGATCTGGCATAAGAAGCATGTCAGAGTCATGAATAAGCTTCCAGCCCGGGACAGACGATCCGTCAAACATCAGTCCTTCTTTAAAAAGAGAAAGAGAGACTTGAGAGACGTGAAGTGTGATCTGGCGCCACTCCCCCAATAAATCTGTAAAACGAAAGCCAACATAAGCAGCGTCGGAATCTTTGATAAATTTTAAAGCAGTCTGAATGGGTGCAGTCATTTTTTGTCCCTTCCTCAAAAAAATTGTGAAATTACTTCTAAACATAATAATCAGTATTTAAAAAAAAAGTCAAAGGGGTATATGCATTTTTTTTCTGATGCTCAGAAAAAAAACTAATGGATATTCAAAAAATAAGAGGATAAAGCAAGAGGATGAAGCAAGCAGAAAAACAGAGGAGGAAAAAGTTAAGGGACCATAACGGTTTCTTCTCCTGCCATGGAGATTGTAATAACGCCCCCCCATTCGCACATGAGGATCGATGTGTTGGAAAGTGTTGGCATATTACTTAAAAGAATCGTTGGCTCTCCAATAATCCAGGGTGATGTCGTTGCAGGAATACAAGGCATGGGCGTCAAAATTCCTAATTTTGCTGCTGTTGCAGCAGCAACCATAGGGTTTGAAATCGTAAAACACTCTCCAAAGGGCAAAATATTTAAAAAAGGAACATGGTCTTGGATATTTGAAGCAGGTAAATTCATCGTGAGAGTTTGATGAATTGGAAGTGCCATGTAGGTGCTGGAGCTCGTTCCAAAGGAACATTTACAAAGAGCACTCATACATGTTTGATTTGACATCGATATTTCTCCCTAAATATTATTCTTATCTTTCTAAAATAGAGTTTTTTTGATTAAGAAGAAAGACTTTTTTAAAATCATGTAGAAAATAGGCATAAAGAAATGAACATTCTGATATAGTCCTTACAAGGGCTTTGAGACAACCCATTGTGATTGAAAAAACTGATTACGATCTATGGATATTGGTGCAACACCACAAATCCATAATCGTCCGCCTCCACAGAGGGATTATGATTTTATGTAATAACAGTCCAATAACTTAAATTTCTTTAATCCAACTTTGAAGCGTTTTTAAATGTTCAGGTGTCAGGTAAGTACCGCTATTAAACCGGTCTGTTTTACGGCCCATGGTATGAATACCAATACAAATATACTTGTGATCTTTTTGAATCCAAACTGGACTTCCCGATTGACCTGCGGAGGTGTCTACATCATAGAAAAGTTGTCCTCCATTTACTCCTTTTAACTCTCCTGCCATTGTATACATTTGGCCATTTTTTTCTCCAGGATATCCTGTAATATTTATAGTTGTTAAATCTCCTGGCTGAACAAAACTCAAATCTAAAAATCCAAATCTTTCCCCAAGAGGTTTGTCTATTTTGATCAGAGCTAAGTTTGATGCTTGCTTTTCTTCATCAGTATTTTGCTTGATAAAATCAGAGTGAATCACATACTTTTCTCCTCTACTTCTCCATGGGTCTCTTTCTTCATTTCTACCCGGATGAAAGGTAATATATCTTGGCCCAGAACTATCTTTTTGAAGTTCTGGCATCCAAAGGTTATGAGCAGCTGTGAGTACATGACGTGGACCAACTAAAGCGCCACTTCCCAAATAAATGTGAGTGACACTTCCAGAATCGTCTAAAAAGCTCATCGACAGCTGGCCACAAACGCACCACGGAAAGCTCTCTGTTTCTAGGACTCTTGTACGTCGATCGGAATGAACACCTGTAAATAAAGAGGCAGCAAACGACAAAGGAGTACTTAAAACACTTGTTAACAAAGAAAAATAAGACCGTACCTCTTTTATATCTATATCTTGTACGGGCATGGGACGGATTGAAGATCGTCCAGCAGAAGACCCTTCATAACCGTCATCATCTTCTGTAGTATTATATATCCAACCATGTTCTATAACTCTTTCTCCTCTTGGGTCTTTTTTGTAATAGGGCATTCTCCGTTGAGGATCGTAGTGTTTGAGATAGAAAGGCTGCATATCAACAGGAAGATCTTCAGAAAAGGTAGGATCTACTTTTGGTGCTCCCCATACACCACTTAGCGGGAGACATAAGAAAAATAAATAAAATTTTTTCATGATAACCTCCTAACACTTGCTACGCACAAAATCTAAAACATCTTCTCGAAGACAAACCCCCTTATTATATTTTTTTACAAATGGTATCTTTTGCCACCAGCTTAAGCCTTCCGTATGGACCCCTATGCACTTAAAAGATCCATCATCTTTTACGATATAAACTCCACTCCCACTTTGGCCTCCCGTAGTATCAATATCATAAAAAAAATGTCCTCCTACATCGTACTTAATCATTCCTTCCATTGTGTACATCAAAGCACCTTTTTCTCCTGGGTACCCAGAAATATGAGCTGTTTTATTGCAAAATGGATTTTCATCCAAACCATACTCCAAAAAACAACCATTCCCTAATTTTTGCTGCAGAACAACGACCCCTACATCTTTACTTCCTCGTCCATAATTACGATATTCTTCATGCGCATAGAAAGATCCTCTTTTAGATAAAGACTGCCCATAAATATTTTTTCCATTCCTTCCTGGATAAAATCGGACAGCAGAAGGTTCAGAATTTGTTGCCAAATCAAAAATATTGTGTCCTGCAGTTAGCACATGATTATCTCCAATTAACGTACCACTTCCAGAGTAAACACGCCCATCATCATGATACATTTCCATGTATCCATGTGACCGAAAAGGAGAAATATTGGTATCTAAAACGGGAGAGCGTCTATCTTTTGGAATTAGTAGACCACTAAGGAGGCTTTGCTTAGGGTAAGGTGTATAAAGTTTCGTAGCAAAACCTGCAGAAGTAAGAATCAAACCAGCAAGAGAAGATGAGGATTGTCCTAAAGACCAAGATGGAGTTTGTGGGTGTAAGTAATCGTAAGAAAGTAAACTTAATCCAATTCCACTTAAAACATTAGGTAAGTCTATAAAGCTAGAAAATCTGCCTTTATTTTGAACATTATATAAAGTATCGCTAAAAAGTTGATACCTTTGTCTACAGTCACTTCGCGCAAGCTCCTTGTCTACAAAAAAATAGAGACCTCTTTGGCTATCATACTCAGAAATGACATCAATTTCCCTGGGGGCTGCCATGGATACAGAATCCATCGAAAAAAGAAGTAAAAACATAAAAAAAGTAATTAATAATCTCATCTTTTCCTCCAATAACATTATCATAAGATATTCATAAAATTTACTTAAGTAACGCATAGTGTTCAGATTTCTTGAGAAAACCACTCTCTTTTCTAAGAATTTTCTTTTTAGGGTGAAACAACACGTCTAAAAAACTTAAGAAAAATAAAGATTTAAAAAAACCTGTACAATGCGTTAATCTTTAAAGATATATTCACAATAAATACTCCAATAAAAAGATATAAGTATCTATCCGGAAAATTTCCTAGTATATGCTTAGACCAGTATTATAAGGAACTTAAGAGGTTTTTCGGTTTTTTCAGTAATCATAGCAGGTAAAAAAGGCAAGAAAAATCTTGTTTTAATTTTATCTCTAGAGCATATTAGAAGAGCTTATAATTAGTGTCTGAACGAAAACTTCTTCAGGCTTTATAAAATACAGGATTAACCGTAATATTTACAAACGAGACTTTAGATTTTTTGCTCTTAAATTCCCCAAAAATAGAGAAAAATCGTTTGGTCAATCTCGATTTAGACTGTTTTCAAAAAATCTTCGTTTCTAATTTTTCTTAATAAAGGCCTCCAGGAGTTTTTTGTCAGACTAATTAATTTAAAAACATAAATAATGTAAATATTATGCAAAACGAATTTATTAATTTTTATCCTGAAGTTTATTATAAAAACTTAGAGGCTATTGAAGGTGTAAAATTTACTCCGAGAGAAATAGATGTCATTTCTTGTCTCTTAAGTGGAAGAACGTCTCAAAAATCAATTGCTTCATTTTTGTCAATTAGCCCAAAAACAGTTGACTCACACATCCGTAATATTATGAATAAATCGGAGTGTCCTTCGTCGGAAAATATTAGGGATTTTATTGAAACATCTGGAAAAGCTCCTTGTTTAAGAGAACACTATCAAAACCTTTTGATCCAATCTTCTTTTGAAAAACTACTAAAGGAACTTGCCTCCTTAATAGATAAGAAGAATCTGATTTGTTATATTCTTTTTCGCTCCGATCAAGAGAAAGATTTTCATTTTCTGCGTCGAATTGAAAAGTATTTTTCTTTAGCAGGTGTTACGGTAAGAATTGAAGGAGTTGAAAAGCATGAGCTCCTGTTTCATTTGAGCGAAGACAGACGTTTTCAGAAGGCTGATTATATATTTTATGTAGTTGATGATATCTTAAGAGAAGATCTCTTAAAGATATACACAACAGAAAAAATTGAGCCCCCTCAAAATCTTCAAAAAAATAATGTTTTCTCAGATAAAAGTATTTTTCTTCTCATAGATTATCAATCTCTTAAAGATCTTCCAAACAATTTAAAAAATATAAAATATGTAGATTTTAAAAATAATTATTATTTTTCCTTATTTGAAATTTTGATATCCATATTTCCAAATATGAATTTTAATACGTTTACGGAAGAATTTATGGTGAAGTATGACTTAATCCAAAATTCATCAAAACAAAAATATATACAAGAATTGTCAGATGTAATAAATAATGAAAAGGAAGAAAATAATGTTATCCTTCAGATGAAGAGACTTAAAAAAAGAAAAAGTCTGATAAGCATAATCGCTCTAATTATGTTTATATTTGGTTTTTATATCGGTTTTTTGGAGGTGAAAAAACACCAAGAATCTCAAAGAGAAATGCATCTACACTCTATTCGTTCTAATTTGATGATACCGACAGAAAATTCTTTCCTTAAGCGCCCTGAATTGATTGATCAGATAGACGAGAAGTTAAAAGGAGATAAAGGTATTGAGACAATCGCTCTTGTTGGCCTTGTTGGAATGGGAGGAGTGGGGAAGACAACTCTTGCAAGATATTATGCTCGATCCAAGGATAATAGCATCGTTTGGGAAATTAATGCTGAAACTAAAAGTAGTATTATCCACTCGTTTAAAGACTTAGCTTATACATTAGCAAAAACTCAAAATCAAAGAGAAGAGCTTGATGCAATTCAAAAAATTAAGGATACCGAAATAAAAGAAGAACAGTTGATTTCTTTTGTAAGAGATTGTTTGAGAGAACATTTAAATTGGCTTCTTATTTATGATAACGTTGAAAAGTTTTCTGACATAAAAAATTACTTTCCTCAAGATCCAGAGGCTTGGGGACACGGCAAAGTTATTATAACGACACGTGATAGTAATATTAAAAATACCAACTATATAAAACCTGAAAATGTCATTGAACTTGGGGAGTTAACGAAAGAAGGAGCTTTAATCCTTTTTGGTAAAATACTTTATAATTGTGATCTCAATAAACTTACACAAGTTCAAAAAGAGAAAATGTTAGATTTCTTAAAAGAAATACCCCCTTTTCCCCTGGATGTATCTCTCGCAGCTTACTATATGAGAAATGAAAACCTTTCTTATGATCAGTATAAAGAAAGGATGAATAAATTTAATGCTGACTTTGAAAAATCTCAAGAAAATCTTGTAAAAGAGACAAGTTCTTATACTAAGACTAGATATGCTATTATAATATCTTCTTTACAAAAAATTATTCAATTAAATCCCGAATATAAAGAGCTTTTATTTTTTATATGTCTTGTGGACTCTCAGGCCATTCCCAAAAAACTACTGGAACTTCATAAAAATCCCGTTATGATTGATAGATTATTAAGGGAATTAAGGAATGGTAGTTTTGTGAGTGAGGTGATGAGTGAAAGAACCGAAGAAAGCATTCCTTCTTTTTTTATACATCGCAGCACACAGGCGCTTAGTTTGAATTTTCTTATAAACAGTTTAAGTCTTGAGGGTAGAAATAATTTTACAGAAAAAATTATTTCTACAATGAAAAACTATTATGAAGAGTTTTCAGAGGGAGATAATCCAAAAATTCTTATGTTCATTCCTCACTTAGAGTCACTTCTAAAAAACATAGATAAAATAAATATTTCGAAAGCTATACACGAAAAATGTAGGGTAGATCTTCTTTTGTTGTTAGGATATCTCCATTATCAGTCTAAAAATTTTCCACTTGCAAAAAAATATTTTGAAGATGTTCTCGAAGGTCCTAACAATAGTTCAATAATTTCGGTCAAAAGACTAAGTGAAATCGAGAAAGATTTTGGTTATATCTGTGCTGAGTTAGGAGAGGCAGATAAGGCCCTTATTTATTTGCAAAAAAGTATAGAACTCTGCAAACAAATTCCACATTCTGAGATTTTAAAAGCAGAGAACATAAAAACGATGGGTTATGTCTATAGTGGAAAGAATGATTTTCTAAAATCCAGGCAGTACTTTGAAGAGGCTTTAGAAATAATTTCTAATATCGACAAAAATTTAAAAAAGACATTATTAGAGGCAGATATATATGCGCAATTGGCCATACTCTATAGTATGGAATATTTAAATAAAAATGAGGCTTATAAAGCAGAAGACTATGCTCTGAAATCTTTAAAAATATTAAAAGAAGCACAATTTTTTTATAAAGACTCAAAAAATGACTTAAAGAAGATTTCTCAGCGCATTGAAAAACATGGATGGCGGCTTGGGCAAATATACAACCGACTTGGGAGATATAGAGAAGCCATCAAAGAGTTTGATACCAATAAGTTGTCAAATAAAACTTCGCAAAATCGTTTACTGATTAGTAAAGGAGAGGCTTCTCTTAGACTCGGAAACTTAGAAACTGCCGATCAGTCCTTGACTGAAGCTATCAACATGATTGAAAAATCTGGTAAACCAAATACATGGGAGCCAAAAGTTCTAAGAGCAGAAGTAAAAATCAGATTGGGAAATTTTGAAGAGGCATATAAAGATTGTTCATATATTCTTAATGCAAAAACAAAAAAAAGAAACAACTACTTAAATGTACTCTTCATAACAAATTTTTATCATTTAGGTCTTATAAAATGTAAACAAGAAAAATTTAAAGAATCGACAGAATATTTTTCTATGTTTTTTGAAGCTATTGAGAAATTTTGTAAGTCGTTTTTAGATGAAAAGATCTATAATGATCTTGAATTGAAAGGAGTATTTCAACGTGTTACATATCATGAGTCTACAGTAATTCAGGATATTCAAGGTTCTTTACAACGAAGTACAAAAATATTCTCGGCTATTTATGGGGCCTCTCATCCCTTTGTCTGCGATTATGTCCTAAAAAATGGTGAAGATTTTAAGAAAAATCCTCCTTTAAGTCTATGGAAGGGATTAAAAAATATGTTCTATATCTTCTTTAAAAATGGAAGCTTATGCCTCTGATTTTTTTAAAGAGATCTCTTTTCCAAAAAAGTCAAAAAATATCAAAACAGCTCCATAAAATTTTCTGTCTCAAGCCATAAAATACCAATTTTAATAAGCGTTGTTGGGTAAATCTTTTTGAGAAGTTCAGCATAGAGAGAAAGTTGTGTCCTATACTCTGATTTTACAGAACTGGCAGAAGTCGGAATGTCCTGGTCGCTTTTGTAATCAACAACCCAGATTTCTTTTTCGCCCATGACAAGACGGTCAATTCGACCAGAGATTTTTTGTCCTTTGAGTGTCCCCATGAGTGGGACCTCTCCCATGCTTCCCTTTCCAAACAGAAAAGAAAGATTTTGATTTTCAAGGATACTCAAAGCTGTTTGAATTAGTTTTGAAAGCGCAATTTTGTTTTTGACAGAACTATTTTTTAAAAGGAGGTGAGCAACGCTTTCTCTCGAATCTAAAGAATAGAAGGGAAGTTTTTCAAGGAGAAGATGAAGATCGCGTCCATATTCTAAAGAAGGTTTAGAAAGAGACGGAGATATATTAGAATTATCAATCTGGGAGGGAAAAAGTGTTTTTACCAGAAGATTTTCGGATGGTGCTGGCTTGAAGATCCACGTTGGAAGTTCAGAAAAAGGAAGGTTAGAGTAAAGAGGAGAGACCCGAGAGGAGAAAGTCTCTCTTTCCTTTTCTTTCTTTATGTGAGAAGAAATCTCCGAAGATTCAAAAGAATATCCTTCTCCCGACCAGGCATTTTGAGACCTTCCAAGAAAGTCATAGAATTTTGGATTCCCAATATTTTGGAGTGCTTTTTGAGCCATTGCATACCAAGAGTTTGTTGGAAGTCTGGCTGAGGGACTTCCTAAAAACCCCGCTATAATTAAATGATCCTGGGCACGTGTCAGGGCAACATAGAAAAGTCTTCGGTACTCTTCGAGAATTTTATCATAAGCCTGGTCTAACATTGTTTCAATGTCGTGCGGTCTAAATTCTTTGGGAGGAATAAAAAGAGGGGTTTGATCTTTTACATAGAGAGAAAATCCACCAAAAGACAAAGGAAGAGACGTTGTATCAGGAAGGATCACAAGGGGGGCCTCTAATCCTTTTGACCCATGAACGGTCATAATTCTAAGAGAGGAAAGAGATTGAGATTCAAGGTCTCGTTTAACCTCGAGAGATGTGGTTTGAATCCAATGAATGCATTGATAAAGGCTAAAACCTTTGAGACGGTCAAGGTCATAAACAACGGATAAAAATTCGTCCAAGAGATCCTGAAGATCTCCTCCAAATTTTCCCAATAAGAGAGACCGGCCATCATATTTTGTCAAAAGAAGACTGAAGAAATCAAAAGGAGACTTTTTTTGACAAAGCGACTTAATTTCCTCAAGTAGATGAAGTGTTTTTTTAAATTTGGGTGTGAGGAATTGATATTTTTTTAAAGTTTGAAAGAGTGTATCTGTGCGTCCAAAACAAAATTGAAAGAGTTCTTCTTCGGAAAAATCAAAAAAGGGTCCTTTTAAAATCGTTGCAAGACTTAAGTCATCAAAAGGAGAAAGGGACCATGTGGCAATTATTAAGAGGTCTTGGATCCCAAGATGATCTTTTAAAAGAATGCGATCCCGTCCGTTGACGGGAATGCCTTTATTTTTTAAAAAATAGGTGAGCTCATCAATAAGTCGACTTCGTTTTCGAACCAGAATTAAGACATCACCGTAAGAAAGAGGTCTTTGTGTTGAGGCTAACACCTCAGAATTTGTGCATCGACGGTGAATCTCGTCAGCGAGGGTTTGAGCAAGGACACGTTCTGGGGGAGAAGATTTTTTTTTATCATCTTTAAAGCTTTGCGATTCTTCTTGGGGAGAAGGGGTTAGAAGGGGCCAAAGCTCAACAGATCCAGCGTGTCCAAGGCGCCATATTCCATGGGTAATTTCTGCTGAAGAAGAGGAAACACCGCGGAGGGATTCAGGATCTTTGAAAACAGCATCAACGGTTTTTAAAACGGCTTCTGTCGATCGATAAGAAAGACTCAGTTCATGGGTATGCCAAGATTCACTTTTTTCAAGGGTGTGTGTTTTAAAGAAAGAATTTTTTTCCTTAAAAAGAAGAGGATCTGCTCCTTGAAAACTATAAATGGATTGTTTTTCATCTCCAACAACAAAAAGAGTTTTAGGAGAAAGAGAAGAGGAATTGTTTTCCTTAAGATGGACAAGAAGCAATGTTAGGATTTCCCATTGTAGGGAATTTGTATCTTGAGCTTCATCTAATAAAATATGATCAATGCCAGAATCGAGCTTGTAAAAAACCCAAGGAGCTTTATGAGAATCTTTTAGGAGATCCCGTGTTTTGAGAAGAAGGTCTGTATAATCAAGCGTATTTTTTGAAAATTTATACTTTTGATATTCTTTGAGGACAACGGAAGAGAGTGTGTAAAAGGTGTGATTGAAAGATAAAAACAAAAGCGTGCGATGACGCTCTTCGATGTCGAGAAGACGGGTTTGTTCCTGGAGAAGGGCTTCTAAAAGGGACGGATACTTTTCTTGGAGGGCTTTTTTCAGGAGGCTCTTACGGGGTGTTTTTTCAAGGGTTAAAAAAAGATCACGATAGCGGGGATACAGTTGTGTTTTTTCCAGGTTTTTTAGCTTGAGAAAGTCTTTTAGAAAAAGACCTTTTTCTTGGGAAGAGAGACTCTCTTCCTCCATCAGAAGGCGACTAAAGGGGATTAATACCTCTTCTGGAAGAGAGGGGACACTCAAAGAATTTTCAAGAAAAAGAGACGGAGATTCAGGAGGCTCATTTTGAAATTTAGAGGACGCTAAAAAAGAGTCAAGAACGGGAAGATGATCCAGAATTCTCTCAAGCATTTCTTCAAAGGAAGAAGACGAAAAAAAAGGGAGAAGTTTTTCAAGCGCCTCTTTTAAAGAAGGGTTCTCTTTTTGAAGAACAAGAAGGGTAGAGGTCAAATTTTTAACAAATTCTTGTCTTTCTTCCGTATCCCCTATGGAAAAGTAAGGGGGGATATCTCCTTCCATGGGAAACTGCTCTAAAAGGCTGTGACAAAAGGAGTGAAAAGTCTGAATTTTAAGGTCAAAACTTGTTCTTAAAAGACCGCGTGCGCGTTCAATATCGGAGGTTGTTGCCCCTCTTCCCATCAGAAATTCAAGCTGTGGAATGAGTGCAGATTCATCCGCATAAACCCAAGTGCTGAGTGTTTTTAAAATCCGGGCTTCCATTTCAGCAGCAGCGGCTTTTGTAAACGTTAAGCACAAAAGCCGATGTGGAGTGACACCCTCAACCAAAAAGGACAAAACACGGTCTGTGAGTACTTTTGTTTTTCCAGAGCCCGCAGAGGCTTCAACCCAAAGGCTTGCCGTAAGGTTTAAAGGTGGAAATGGATGGGATGATGGGTTCATGGAAAAAATCTTAAGACAGGCGTTAAGAATTGGATTACAAGGTTGACCTGGGAAAGCTTCTAGACTTTAGAAAAAGAGAAGAAGTTTTTTTATCAAATTAACGCAATTCATTTCTGGACATATTTAAAAAATATCAGACTCTATTTAGGAGGAATTTTGCAAGCACAAAATATTTTTGAAGAAGCAAAATGATATGTTCTAACAGTGACATTTTTTGTCATTTAGAGGGCGTGGTCTTCTTAAAATAGAGGGTATCCAGTAACGTTCAGTTATCATTCCATAAATGATGACCAACCTCAGTGGGAATTTGTGTTTTACTAAATTTCATTGTATAAAAATCCTATTTAACCGCGTAGCGTAAATCTCGGGGCTTGACCCCGTGATGTAAGCAAATGGGCGTAAGCCCATTAAACTAAACTTACTTAGAGAGGAGCAGGGCGTTACGAAGTAAAAAATTCCGTAAAACTCCGTAGCTCGCTGCGGAGATAGGAATTTTTAGCTCTGCTCCAGTTTATATAAAAAAGCAGAAAACATGATGGATACACTATTCTGGAAAGATTATTTTGATAATTTAGGTCAAGCGCTTAAAAGACTCAGTGATGTTATGAGACATCCAGATCTTGATAAAAATGATTTTATGCAAGATGCTGGAATTCGACGATTTGGATTTGTTATTGAGTTGTTTTGGAAAGCTCTTAAAAAAATACTGAATTATGAAAAGGTTGAAAGCACAACGCCAAGAGATGTTTTAGCCAAGTCTTTCCAGTATAAGTTAATTGATGATGAAGCTGTTTGGCTGAAATTGCTGGATGATCGCAATAATATAACTCATGTTTATAGGCAAGAAGATGCACAACGTGTCTTTAAAAATATAAAAGACTATCTCCCTGTTTTAGAAAAAACCTATGAAGCCCTTAAGAAAAACTATAATTTATAAAATTTTTTGTGACAATTGATATTTTTTTGAGAAAAGATTTTTCATCATTTCTATCTATATCTTGTTGAGAGGTAATGTAAGGGGAACGGAAACGTCGAGTCGTTGGTGCCAGTTCTTAAGATATTGAGCTGCCAGATTTTTATCTTTTACAATGAGAATATTTTCAGCGTTTGCTGTCTCTGCACTTTTGGAAAAATTAAAACTTCCCGTGAGAACAATATCTTCATCAAAGATCATCACTTTGTTGTGGGCTAGCCCCCTTTTGATTTTATCGTTATAGACCGGTATGCCTGCATTCATCAAAAGAGGATGAAGACTATGTCTTGATCTTATCTGTTTTCCATCTAAAATGACCGTAACTTTCACACCTCTTTTAAAGGCTGAGATAAGGGATTCTGTTATAGGGTATGATGTGAGAACAAAGGCTTGGACAAAGATATTTTTTTGAGTGTTTTCAATCGCGTGAATGATTCTGTTTGTGCATCTCATTTGTGGAGAGAAACAGACTTCACAGCTTTGATAAGATGTAAGGGTGACGGGGGGCGACGATAAACAGAAAACAAGACAAATGAGCCCAACGGTGAGTCCAACAAAAAAAGCTTGTTTTTTATTCAAGAATTGAGATGGTTTTCTCATTGGTTTTCCATTTTTAGACACGCATTGAATCAAGAAAATTTTTCTGAAACTAACGGTATAGCTTCTCTGTTTTTTATTCAAGAGTTAGGATCTCTTATTTCAGGGATGTCGCCTTAAAAATTCTAATTTTTCAGTTCCAAATAGTACAAAGTCCCTCCAACTCTCTGATCCACACACCATTCCCGTGGGGACTAAAAATAATATCTCCCTTAACGGGTAGAGCTTCTTTCTGTTTATTCGTGGGTTGCTTAATTTTGAAAAACAACTCTCAAACCCTAATTCTCCTTCTTTTCCTGGTCCAGTCTAACAAATAAGTTTCTGTTTTTTTTTCTCTTCCCTATGGATCCATAGGGAAGAGAAATAGGCTCAAACTACTTCTTGCCCTGTTGCACTTCACTATTGAACTGGCGCACATAAAAAATATTGGAGACCATTCTGGCGCACCACGTTTACTGGCGGACTGCCGTATATAAATTCAGAAGTTCTGGATTCCTTTGCTTCTCTCCTTTAACTAATTTCATCAACATGGTAAGATCTAGCGGTACTTTTCATGTAATCATAAGCAATATCATCAGAAGTACGACACAGGCCAGCATCGAACCCTCCTCGGCTAACAAAAGCACGTCTTTCTTCTAAACACTCCTTGTAACTCAACCGTTCTCCAGGCTTTCTGGTTATATGTCTCAGCATAAAATCATCAGGTGTATTAAAAGCTCCTGAAAACTCACGTGTTTCCCTCCTCATTCCCAAACTCTCCTTGTTTCTTTCCTCCTTTTCTTTCTTTTTTCTTTTGATAGTCTCTTCTAATTCTTTTTGTGACATCCACCTCGCATCAGAAATTCCCATTCTTTCAGCAAAGTTTCTACGCTCTTGCAATTTTTTTTCTTTCGTTTCTCGCTCATTTTCTCTCTTTTTGCTTCTGATTTTCTCTTCTAATTCTCCTTGTGACATCCATTGCGCTACAGAAACTCCCATTCTTTCAGCAGTTTGTAATCTTTCCTTATACTTGATTTCATCTTTCAATGTACGAGCATCTTTAAATCTTGCCATCGTGACTCCAATGCTGCTTCCATGTTCTCTTAGTTGCGCTAATTCTGCCTCGCTTTCCTCTCTTTTTCTAAGTTCGTTTTCACGTTTTTTTCTGCTTTCTTGTCTTGAATTTCACTTTCTAATCTATCTGCAGACATAGAACTTGCCCCATCAATGCCCAATCTTTCAGCATATGTTCGGCTTTTTTCCAATTTTTCTTTAGCCATACGCTGTCTTCTCTCTGCATATTCTTCACGGGTTTCTTTCTGACCTCCTCTTCCTCCTGTAAATGTACCTCTCCCACTATAATCACCCCCTTCTCTCGGTTTTGAACCAACAATACCAATAGAGTTTACATCTTCCCTGAAGTGTAATCGGAACATTGCCCATGTAGTTTCCGAGAAACTTATAAAACTTACGCGATTCTCAACTTTTCATGGTTTCAACAATAAATCAAATTGAAGAGGAGGATTCCCATGCTGCTTATTAATGAATATGGCAACAGTATGTG
>NCGZ01000031.1 GCA_002257235.1 Alphaproteobacteria bacterium 16-39-46 | reverse complement strand
ATAAACAAAAATTACAAAAATTGGCTGTGTCTTTCAACTCTATTTTTTATGGTGATATAAGATTCAAATTTTTACGCCATGAAAAGTTGAGAATCGCGTCAATATACTGTTGATACTAAAGATAGCCATCCCTTCGTTATTAAAACGACGGTTCTTTCGAGACTGCAATTATATATATCCGTGATGAAGCTTGAGTTGTCGTTTTTTCTCTGCACCATCGAACAGTTGATTGAGCTTATACTCCTTTTTCTAACAAATTTAGTTGCATTTAGTATGTACGATGTGTATAGAATAATTATGGACAGCAAAGAGATAATTAAAATTCTTAAAAAAGATGGATGGGTCTTAAAAAGGACAAGAGGAAGTCATCACCACTTTTGTCACCCAACAAGAAAAGGACTCGTAACGGTACCTCATCCTAAAATGGATATACCGATAGGAACGTTGAAAAGCATTGAAAAACAACTAGGTATTCAATTTGAAAGAGGTGTTAAGAAATGAATTATATAGCTTTAATTCATAAGGAAAATAACTCCGACTACGGTGTTAGTTTTCCTGATTTTCCAGGGTGTATAACAGCTGGAAAAACTTTAGATGAATCAAAAACGATGGCTCAAGAGGCTATAACGACGCATGTAGAGATTCTTAGAGAAATGGGAGAACACATCAATCCCCCTTCAAGCCTGGAAGAAATCATGCAAAACAGAGAAGATAAAGAAGCTGTTGCTTTTCTTGTCAATGTCCCTTCCGAAAAGGCCATACGGGTTAATATAACTGTCCCTGAAGATAATCTAATAACAATAGATAAAAGAGCAAAAAAGTATCATATGACAAGGTCTGCATTTTTTGCTGAAGCCGCTATGAAATACAGAAAAATTTAACAACACCATAAACATCTTTAGAATTTTGATATTTACGAGCAAACACATGATGTCTTGCAACGTTAAAATATTTGTTTTAGATCATGGAAAGAAGCTTGATCTGCCAGCTTATGCAACGACTCAAAGCGCGGGGCTCGATCTGCGCGCTGCGATTGAGGAAGATATTGTGTTAACCCCTCTCGAAAGATGTGTGATTTCCTCCGGTTTTTGTATGGCTTTACCCGAAGGTTTCGAGGCCCAGATACGGCCTCGATCTGGCCTCCCTATCCATCATGGCATAACAATTCTCCCGGAACCATTGACTCTGATCACCGAGGAGAAATTAAGGGAATCTTAATCAATTTAAGGCATGAACCTTTCGTTATTACGAGGGGGATGAGATTTGCTCAGATGATTATTGCCCCGTTTTCTCCTGCAAACTTGCAAAAAGTTGATCACTTTGATATGCAAGAAACAAAACGGGAAACAGCAGGTTTTGGCTCCACCGGAAAAATGTAATGCATAGCAGAACAATCATAAACAAAAGAATTTTCTTGTCCTCTCTTTAAAAGATCGTTATAGAGGAGGAGTAAGTTCTACCAGAAAGGGGTGATTAATAGTGTTGGTTCAAGTTCGAGACAATAACGTCGATCAAGCGTTGCGTGTCTTAAAGAAGAAAATGCAACGTGAAGGTGTTTTTCGTGAAATGAAACTTCGGAGACATTTTGAAAAACCTTCTGAAAAGCGCGTTCGTGAATCTTCTGAAGCTGTACGCCGTGCGCGCAAGCTCTTAAGAAAACGCCTTGACCGGGATGGATATTAATCCTAAAGTTTTTAGGGCCTCTTACGAGGCCCTTTTTATTTCTCTATTTTAAGTTTTCTCGTTTAAGTTTTCTTGTTGTCCTCTTAGAAAAAGGGTTGACATGTCCTCACTTTCCGTTGCTGCTCTCTCTTTTGTTGTCATCAGCTGTAGCCTCTCTCCCACGAGTAAAAGTGCGATTCTGGCACAGCATGCGGCAACCTTTCTTAAACAAGACGGGTATAGTGTTGACTTTATAGACCTACGTACCGTTACGTTGCCCTTCTGCAACGGTATAAATAATTCTGCCTATGCTCAGCCCTCCGTCAAAGACATCCATGATCGTATTTTAAAGGCAGATGGCATTATTCTTGCCTCCCCCATTCATAACTTTGCAGTCTCTGCCTCTTGTAAAAATCTCTTTGAATTAACAAACACCCCTTACGGGGACAAACTTTCTGGCAAAGCCTGGAAAGAAAAAGTGGTTGGATTTATTGGTCAATCAGGATCTCCTAAAAGCCTAATGGCGCCTCTTTCTTTTTTTGGAAGTCTTATTCTTGACGCGCGCGCAACCATCGTTCCTCATTTTGTCATGTCCTCTCCAGAGGACTTTGAGGGAGAAATCCCTTCCCCCCTCATCCTCGATCGCGTTAAGAAACTCACAACAGACACAATTCGCTATACAATCGCCTTAAAGCAATAACGTTTCGTTTTACTTTTATTCTTCGTCTTGCTTCGACTCGGCCCCTTCGATGACGTCAATCACATCATCCCCTTCTGTATCAAGTTCAGAGGTGTCCTCTATTAATTCATTTTCATCCAAGGCAACGCCGTCTAGAACAGCTTCCTCAATTAAAAACTCTGCATCTTCACTTTCAAGAGCAATCGCGCTTCCATGCCCTCTTTTTTCATCTGCACTTAAACGTCCTTTTTTAGATTTTAAAAAAATTTCAGGGTCATAGGTAGAGGCACATTTTGGACATGCAATGGGTCTCTTATGCAGATCATAAAACCGAGTTGAACAACTTGGACAAACCCTTTTGGATCCCCACTCAAGTTTACTCATGATGATTCTCCTTTCAAACAATAGTCTATTTTAAATATTTTACCTAAGTCTCACAGTCGCAATTGTATTTTAGAGTCTCTCAAAAACTTTTCTATTCTCCAAAACAGTGATACCATCCCTTTGGCTTGCCATGCTTAACCTCTCATTGTCAAAAGTTTTTTTATGAAAGGAGGCTAATATATATTTTTTTATGAATTTTTAGTTTTTTTATTGATTTTTAGAATTACAACTTCTATACAACGTCTATTCTATATTTATACAGTTATAAGGTGTCCAATGAATGATCCATTAAATAAATCTGATCTTCTATTATTAACAGCAGATATTGTTGCAGCACATTTTGCTCATAATACTGTTGCAATTAACGATATTCCTAATGTTATTCAAAATGTTTTTACAAGCCTATCCACAATGAGCGGCGCGTCATTCTCAACACACCCTCCTCGCCCAGAACCTGCTGTTTCGATTAAAAAATCCATTACCCCCGACTTCATTATTTGCCTTGAAGATGGAAAAAAGCTTAAAATGCTAAAACGCCATTTAAAAACAGCTTATAATATGTCTGTTGATGAGTATCGTGAGCGCTGGGGACTTGGAGCTGACTATCCCGTCGTTGCTCCAAATTATGCAAAACAACGGAGCGCTCTTGCAAAAAATATTGGACTTGGAACACGGTCAAGGACAAAGAAAAACCCAGCTTAGTTTAAAAAATTCAAAAATTGCTTTTAAAATAAGCGTTTTAAGAAAAGAGAAGTTTTTTTTAAAATAAAAAACTTCTCTTTTGTTTCTAAAAATTTTCTAAAGATTTCCTCCTAAACAATCTCAAATATAATATTTTTGAATGTTTATTGAAAAAATCATCTCCTCCTGATACTGATTTTTTTAACCATCCAATTTAAAAGTTATAGAGATATCTTTTAAAAAGGAATAAGATTCGGGCTCTAAATTTGACAGGAACCTTAAACATGCCCTCTTTAAAAAAAATATCCCTTTTACCTTCTTTAACATTGGGGTCTCTTGAAACACGTCTGGCCCGTAATCCTCAGGATATAAGAGCCGCTCAACGTCTCAGATATGAAGTTTTTTTTGGAGAATTAGGAGCTGAGATAGAAAACCCGTCTGACACAGGAATAGATCAAGATATTTTTGATGATTACTGTGATCACCTTCTTGTTATTGACAGCACCCTTCCTAAAGAGAATTCCGTTGTTGGAACGTATCGACTCTTACGAAGACAACCTGCTGAAAAAGTTGGGAAGTTTTATTCAGCTGACGAATTTGATATATCTCCTCTCCTAAAATATCCTGGAGAGATCTTAGAACTTGGAAGATCTTGCGTTAAAAAAAATTATAGAACACGTCCAACCATGCAACTTCTATGGCAAGGAATTGCCGCATATGCTTCTCTTTATGGTATTGATATTTTATTTGGATGTGCAAGTTTCCCAGGCGTTGACTTAGAACCTCTTAAAAAACCTCTTTCTTATCTTTTTAACCATCATCTTGCCCCTCTTGAGATTAGACCACGCGCCCTTCCTGAAAAACGGATTGATATGAACTTTGAGGATCAAGACACAGGCTCTTTAAGTCTCCAAGAGGGCCTCTCTCTTTTACCTCCCCTGATTAAAGGATACATTCGAACCGGAGGATTTGTCGGAGATGGCGCTGTATTTGATCCTTCTTTTAATACAACGGATATTTCCATTCTTTTACGGATGACGCATGTCACGCACCGTTATAATAAACATTTTCTTCAAAATCAAAAAAATGCCTCTTAAATTTCTCTCTATTTTACGAAGCATTCCCCGTCTAGGGTTCTTATTTCTTTGGCTCATTTTAGCCCTCCCTTTCCAGATTTTTATTACGCTTCTCCCCTCCCATCATCCTTTCAGGCAAACTATTGTTCAACTCATCTTTAAGGGCACATGCGCTGCCCTTGGTCTTAAAATTATTTTAAGAGGTGAACCTCTTTGTAAATCACCCTGTCTTTTTTTATCCAATCATATTTCTTACTTAGATATTCTTGTTCTTGGAGCCACGCTAAAAGCTTCTTTTATCTCAAAAGAAGATGTAAAAAAATGGCCTATTTTTGGGCTGTATGCACAACTACAAGGTTCTATTTTTATAAAACGCACAAAAAAAACCCTTTTAAGTCAAAAGTCTGTTATTTTAGAGAGACTTCAGAATGGAAGTAGTCTTATTCTTTTTCCAGAAGGAACAACCCATACTGGGATTCATGTCCTCCCGCTCAAAAGCTCTCTCCTCGAAAGCATTGAACACGATATTCTCTTTTCTCATTTAAAGATTCAACCTCTTTCTTTAACCTATACACGTCTTTGCGGTCTCCCTTTGAGTCGAAACGATCGACTACACTATTCTTGGTTTGGAGATCTTTCTCTTCTCCCACATGTTTACGACATTATATCCAAAGGACCTCTGATCATTGAAATCATTGCTCATGTTCCTCTCACCGCTCATAAAGATCTCAATCGCAAAACAGCTGCGGCTTATTGCCATGACTCCATCTCTAAAGGCATTGCAAAAACCTTTCAGGCTCCGTAATATGATGTTTCATTTTTTAAAAAAGGAATCTTGAGTGACTCAAAAACTCTACATTAAGACCTATGGCTGTCAAATGAACACCTATGATTCTGAGCAAATTTCTAATCTGCTTTCATTTCATGGTTATGCTCTTTCTGAAACTCCAGAAGATGCGGATGTCGTTATCTTAAATACATGCCATATTCGTGAAAAAGCCACTGAAAAAGTCTATTCAGATTTAGGTCGACTCAAACCTTTTAAACAAAGAAAAGAGGCCAAATTAGAAAAAATGATTCTTGCGGTTGCCGGATGCACAGCGCAAGCGGAAGGTGCTGAGATTATGCGCCGAATTCCCTACGTAGATCTTGTTTTAGGCCCTCAGACCTATCATCGCCTTCCAGAAATGCTTGCCCAATTGAGACGTAAAAGTTCTCACAGGCAAAAACGCAGGCTCGTTGAAACGGATTTTCCTATCGAGTCAAAATTTGACTTTCTTCCTGAACAACAAACCATCTCTCAAGGATCTTCAGCATTTTTAACCATTCAAGAGGGGTGCGATAAATTTTGCACTTTCTGTTGTGTTCCCTATACAAGAGGCGCTGAATTTTCACGTCCGTCCAGTGCTATTTTACAAGAAGCACGCACACTCATCTCTAAAGGCGTTCAAGAAATAACGCTTCTGGGACAAAACGTAAATGCTTATCATGGTAAAGGAAGATCAGACACTGAAGAATGGGGACTCGGACGTCTGCTTCTTGAAATCGCTGAAATTCCCAATCTAAAACGTTTGAGATACACGACTTCCCATCCAAGAGATGTTGATGAAGAACTCATTCTTGCTCATAAAAACATCCCTATCCTAATGCCTTTTTTACACCTTCCAGTTCAATCTGGATCAGATGTTATTTTAAAAGCAATGAACCGTGGTCATACATCAGATTTTTATCGTAAAATCATTGATGATCTCCGAAAGGCACGTCCTGAGATTGCTTTTTCATCAGATTTCATTGTGGGGTTCCCAGGCGAAACAAATGAAGATTTTGCACAAACTCTAAAACTCATCAATGATGTCGATTTTGCACAAGCTTTTTCTTTTTCCTATAGCATACGGCCAGGAACTCCCGCTGGCTCAATGTCCTCTCAAATTTCTCAACACGAAAAAGATGAAAGGCTTCAAACATTGCAGCATCTTGTCAGAGAGCAGCAAATACGTTTTAACACTCTTTGGGTCAATAAGACAACTTCAGTGTTATTCGATCGACTTGGGAGACATGATAACCAATATATTGGACGCAGCCCTTATCTCCAGCCCATACATGTAAAATCCCCTGAAAATGTTCTTGGAAAAATTCTTCCAGTAAAAATAAATTCCATTTTTCCAAATAGTTTAGAAGGCCATCTCCTCTAAAATAAGGATTAATTATGTCCCTCTCTTCTTCACCATTTCCCTGTACCTTAGAGATTTTAACCCGCGGAAAGCCCTGGCCTCAAAAAAAGCGTCTTTCTTCTCTTCTCCACCTGACATTAGATCAAACACTCAAACAGGCCTTTAAAAGTAACTTTCTTCCTCCCCTTTTTAAGTCCTTTGAAGGACATTCCCTCGAAATCAACCTTCTCTTGGCACACGATTTTTTTGTCAAATCTCTCAATAAAAAGTGGCGTCATAAAGACTCTTCCACAAATGTTCTTTCTTTCCCAGCCTTTGAAAAAGAAACTTTTCCCTTATCTTTGAGCTCGGAAACTTTTAAAAATCCTATCTTTCTTGGAGAGATTGTCTTAAGTTACGAAAAATGCTTGGCGGAAATAAATTTACAAAAATCATTTTTAAACCATGTACAACATTTGTTTCTCCATGGTATCTTACACTTAATTGGATTTGATCATGAACATACTCATGAAGCAACTGTTATGGAATCACTTGAGATTAATATTCTGGAAGCGTTGTCCATTTCTAATCCCTATCGAAACACTTAACCCTTACACCTTTAAAAGAAAGATCTCTTAGGAATTTACGCATGGAACATCCCTCACCTTCTTCTATCCCTCTTGAAGCACCTCCTAAGAAAAAATGTTTTTTCTCTTTTTTAAAGAAACTGTGCCCTTTTAGAAAAAAAGAGTGCCCTGAAATGAGCCCCCCTCTTTCTGAAGAGCCTTTCGAAAATGATTTTATTTTAGCGCGCAGCGAACATTTCAAGGCCTTAACAGCAGAAGATATTTGCATTCCTCGAACAGACATTGTTGCTGTCCCCATGGATGTCACCTACAAGAATTTAGTAACAACGTTTCTAGACTGCTCTTTTTCCCGTCTGCCAGTTTACCAAAATACTTTGGATCAAATTGTTGGCATGGTTCACATTAAAGATGTTCTAAGATCCTCTCTGGATGTTGAAAACTTTTCATTGCACACCCTTCTGAGAGATGTTCTTTTTATCTCTCCTGCCATTTTCTTGCGAGATTTATTGCTCGAGATGCAGGCATCTCATATACACGTCGCTATTGTGGTGGATGAATTTGGAGGTGTCGATGGCCTCTTAACCCTTGAAAATGTCATTGAAAAACTTGTCGGCGACATTAATGATGATCATGAGTCAAAAACAACTCCCAAGATTCTTCAAACCGGAGAAGGCATATATCTTGCGGATGCACGCCTCTCTATTGAAGATTTTTATGAAAAAACAGGATTTACGCTTAACCTTCCCAATCGTGACGAAGATATTAATACCCTAGGAGGATATGTAACAGCCCTTTTAGGACATATGCCCTCTCGAGGAGAGCTTGTGAAAAGTCAAAATGGACTTGAATTTGAAGTAATTGATTCAGATCCAAGACGTTTAAACCGTTTGCGTATTCATCTTCCATCTTCAAAAAATATAGACTCAGAGTCAACACCGTGCCCTGAATCATCTTCAGACCTTTCCCCTCAGAAATGATTTTTGAAAAATTTTATTTTTTTAACCAACTCCGCAAACTCTTAAATTTTGGAGAAAGACACTCCTTTTTAAGCAGTTTTTTCTTAGGCTTTTCTTTAAATTTTGCCCTATCTCCTTTTGGGATATGGATGATCCTTCCTCTTTCCATCACACCTTTTTTGATAATTCTTGATTCAGCATCAAACTTCAAA
The DNA here is from genome assembly GCA_002257235.1 of Alphaproteobacteria bacterium 16-39-46. Lineage (GTDB taxonomy): Bacteria > Pseudomonadota > Alphaproteobacteria > 16-39-46 > 16-39-46 > 16-39-46. Next base: position 19,919 of record NCGZ01000031.1, on the reverse strand, counting down.
AGACTTTTCTGGATTGGGTTTTTCTATTATTTGGGATATTTTGCAGGCGGCCTTTATTGGATTACCATCGCGTTAAGCGTTGATTGGAGCCGGTTTTTTTGGCTTTTTCCCTTTTCTTTTCTCGGAATTCCTATTGCACTTGCCTTCCTCAGCGCACCAACTGTTTATGCTCTCTGGATTTTCAAAAATCACCCAAATTTAAAAATTTTTCTTTTTGCTGGATCTATTTTTATTTTTGATCTCATGCGTACTTATATTTTTCCTCAATTTCCCTGGAATTTGCTAGGGTATACCCTTGCAAGCTCTCCTTGGTTTTTACAGTCTACAGCTCTTTTTGGCGTTTTTGGACTTGGTCTTTTCGCTCTTTTTTTAGGGGCTTTTCCTTACCTTCTCCTTAAAAAGACAACACGTCACTCAGGAATTTTCGTCTGTATTTTTTTAAGTATCACGTTTTTTGCTGGCGGTGTACGACTTTTAAAAAATCCCTCTCAATCAACCTCACTCTCACTTTGTCTTATACAACCAAATATTCCTCAAACGCTCAAATGGGTTCCTTCTTTCCGAAAAACAACGCTTGAAAGGCTCCATACCCTCTCCACGTTGGCTACCTCTTCTTCTCCAAAAAACTTCTCTCTTCTTGTTATTTGGCCAGAAACCGCTGTTCCCCTTTTCCTCGAAGAAGAGGAAGTGTTACGTCGACAGTTAACGTCATTTCTTCCACCTAACGCCCTTTTAATAACGGGAGGCGGCCGTAGAACATCTTCTTCAACATTTTCTTTTGTAAATTCCACATCACCCCCTCAGCAAAAGATTTGGAATAGTCTTTTTGTTTTGGATCCCGAGGGAAAAATTTTAAATATATATGATAAAGTTCATTTGGTTCCGTTCGGAGAGTACGTTCCTTTTAGAAAGGCGTTACAGGCGCTGTCTGTATCTCACTTTATTGATCGTACCCTTGATTTTTCAGAAGGAGAAGGGTTACAAAACGTCTACCTTCCTAATTATCCGCCCTTTAGCCCTCTTATTTGTTATGAAATTGCATTCCCACATCATGTTTTAAATTCAAATTTTTCAAGGCCAGAGTGGATTTTAAATATTACCAATGATGCCTGGTTTGGAACAAGTACAGGACCTTATCAACACTTACAAATGGCTCAAGTACGTGCTTGCGAAGAGGGCCTTCCCGTTGTTAGAGTTGCCAATACAGGAATATCCGCCATCATTGATCCCTGTGGACGCTTTTTGAATCTTCTCCCTTTAAATCAAACAGGCACTCTCAGAGGACTTCTTCCAAAATCCCTTCCTCCGTCTTTTTATGCGCGCTATGGAAATTGGAGTCCCTTATTTTTGCTTCTTATTTTTGGAACTTTTATGGGCATCTCTCACCTCTGTACTTTCCTCTTTAAAAAGAAAAAAGAGAAATTATTATGACATCTCCTCTTTTCCCTCAAAAAGCCGTTGTCTTTGGGCGGCGTAAAGGACGTCCTTTACGCAAAACAAAAACGGCTCTCGTCAAGGATCTTCTCCCTTCTCTTGAGTTTCACCTCTCTCCTGAAGAGAGGCTTCCTCCTTCGTTGTTTAAAGAAATAAAACCTCTTTGGATTGAAATTGGATATGGAACCGGAGACCATCTCATTTCTCAATTAAGAGAACATCCTCACTGTAATTTTATTGGATGCGAACCTTTTTTAGGGGGTATTGCAGACTTTCTAGAGAAGCTATCTTCCTTAACTCTTCCTTTTGAAAACATACGACTTTTTACACAAGATGCGCGGTCTCTTTTAAAAGCCCTCGACACAAACTCTGTTGAAAAAATATTCCTTCTTTTCCCAGATCCTTGGCCTAAAAAAAAGCATAACAAACGCCGTTTTCTAAACCACGACACCCTTTTAGAACTGATTCGAACGCTGACACCTCTTGGCACACTCGTCATCGCCAGTGATCATGATGATTATTACGAATGCATGCTTACCTTGGTAACACAAAATAAATCCCTTACGCTCCAAAAACAGGGCGTGTTGCTCAATTCGAACAATCCTCTCGAGAGGCCTCTTTTTTGGCCAATGACGCGATTTGAAAGGAAAGCGCACCAAGCCCAAAGACAATCCAGATATATGATTCTTCAAAAATGCGCCTCTGTCCTCCCCTCTCTCTCAAAGGTATGATAATGATTATTGCTATTGATGGCCCTTCAAGCTCTGGAAAAGGAACCATTTCACGTCTCCTTGGACAAAAATTAGGATTTTCTGTCCTCGATACAGGTCTCCTTTATCGCCTTTTTGCTTATAGAACGCTGGAACAAAAGATAGATCCAAATAATGAACCTGACGTTTCTTCTTTTTTAAACGATTTTCAATTAAATTTATCGGATCTCACAATTCCAGCGCTCAAAGAAAATACAATTGCTCAGGCAGCCTCCATTGTTTCACAATATCCTGATGTCCGGGAAAAATTTTTAGAGTTTCAGAGAAATTTTGCAAAAAATCCTTCGTTTCCACATAAAGGAACGATCCTCGATGGTCGAGATATTGGCACAGTTATTGTTCCCACTGCTGATTTAAAGATTTTTATCACAGCGGATGTTACTGTTCGTGCACAAAGGCGTTGGAAAGAGTTGCAAGAGCGCGGCATTATGTGTATGTTTGACGACATCTTAAGCGATCTTAAGGCGCGGGATGAACGTGATATGCAACGGAGTCAGGCTCCTTTGAAAGCTGCTCCTGATGCTCACATCATTGATACATCCACCTTAAGCCCTCAAGATGTCGTTGATAAAGTGATGAGTTTTGTAAAAAAAATTCATCCCTGAACCATTAGGTGCTGAAGAAAATTTTTTTTCTTTGGTGAAATTCACACAAACCCACCGTTACAAGCACGTCTTGTAGAGGTGTCTTTTTTTAAATTAAAGGTCTTTTGGATGACAACTCATACCTCTCCTTCTTCCCCAGACACTGAATCTTTTACCGAACTTCTTGAAAGTTTTTTAGGCAACGCTCAAGACAGCCTTGAAGGCCGCGTTGTTAAAGGCACAATTATGGCCTTTGAAAAAGATCTCGTCATTATTGACATCGGCTTAAAATCAGAGGGACGTGTTCCTCTTAAAGAGTTTAAATCTTCAACGGATGATACTGAACTTAAAATTGGCGATCTCGTTGATGTCTACATTGAAAAACTTGAAGATAGAAATGGTGAAATTTTCTTAAGTCGTGAACGGGCGCGTAGAGAAGCCGTTTGGGGTCAACTTGAAGAAGCCCACGCAAAAGCGGAACGCGTTCTTGGCGTTATCTATAGTAGAGTTAAAGGAGGCTTCACTGTGGACCTTGGAGGAGCTGTTGCGTTCCTTCCTGGAAGCCAGGTTGACGTCCGTCCTATTCGTGACACAGCCCCTCTCATGGGCGTTCCACAACCCTTTATGATTTTAAAAATGGATCGCGCACGCGGAAACATCGTTGTTTCACGTCGTTCCATTCTTGAAGAATCACGTGAGGAAGCACGCTCAGAACTTGTTTCGAATCTTGAAGAAGGTCAAGTTGTCTCAGGTATTGTTAAAAACATTACAGATTATGGTGCTTTCGTTGACCTCGGTGGTATTGATGGTCTGCTTCATGTCACTGATATTTCTTGGAAGCGCATTACACATCCTTCTGAAGTTTTAAGCATTGGACAAACGATTGAAGTTCAGATCACAAAATTCAATAAGGATACAAACCGGATTTCCCTTGGAATGAAACAACTTGAAAGCGACCCTTGGGCGGGAATTGATGCCAAGTACCCGATTGGAGCTGTTCTTCATGGTCGAATTACAAACATCACAGATTATGGTGCTTTTGTTGAATTAGAACCAGGCGTTGAAGGTCTTGTCCATGTGTCTGAGATGAGCTGGACAAAGAAAAATTTCCATCCTTCTAAACTGGTTGCCACAAGTCAAGAAGTTGACGTGAAAGTTTTGGATGTTGATCCTTCAAAACGCCGCATTTCTCTTGGCATTAAACAATGTCAAGTTAACCCTTGGGCAGCTTTTGCCGAAGGTCATAAGATTGGCAATATCATTGAAGGAGAGATTAAGAACATCACAGACTTCGGTCTTTTTGTGGGTCTTAATAATGAAATCGATGGCATGGTTCACTCTTCTGATATTTCTTGGGAAAAGTCAGGTGACGAAGCTCTCAAAGCCTATAAAAAAGGCCAAGTCGTTCAAGTAAAAGTTCTTGATATCGATGTTGAAAAGGAACGTGTTGGACTTGGAATGAAACAACTCAGCGACGATCCTTTTGAAGGCGCCTTTACGAAGCTAAAACAAGGACAAGTTGTGACGTGTACTGTTACGCAAATCCAAGATAATGGCATTGATGTTAAAATTGCGGATGAAGTCCCAGGATTCATTAAGAAAAATGAACTCTCACGGGATCGCAATGAACAGCGTTCTGACCGCTTTGCAGTTGGAGAAAAGTTAGATGCTGTCATTACTTCTATCGATCGTAAGAGCAGATCCATTATCCTCTCCGTTAAAGCTTATGAAGTTAACGAAGAGAAGCGGGTCATGGCAGAATTTGGATCTTCAGATAGTGGTGCAAGCCTCGGTGACATTTTAGGTGCAGCCATGAGCAAAGCCAAAACAAAAGAAGCAGCTGAGGAAAAGAAGCCAAAAGCTGAGCCAAAAGCTGAAAAGACGACGAAAGAAAAAGAGCCAAGTGCTCCGAAAGAGACCAAGGAAAAGGAGCCAAAAGCTCCGAAAGAAGCAAAAGAGCCTAAAAAGGCAAAGGCTGAAAAAGAGCCTAAGCTTGACGAAAGCTCTGAGGCTTAAATCTATCAAATTTAAAAAGGACTGCTTTTGCAGTCCTTTTTTTTTAATAGAAACGAAAGAGGGGATAAAACGAATGAAATATTTTTCTAAAACTGTATGTGCCATCAGTGTTTTAAGTATTTTGGGACCCCTGTATCTAGAGGCTAAACCAACAAAATCATCCCCATACCCTATTTCTAAAAAGCTCGATCACTGTCTGAATCAAAGCGCCACAACCCTCGAGATGTCCAATTGCTTTGGAGCCGCTCAAAAAGAGTGGGATACAGCCTTAAACATGATCTATAAAAAACTTCTCAATACCATTCAAGATAATGATCTCAAAGAGTCTCTGAGAGAGATTCAACGCAATTGGATTATAAGCCGTGACAGTCAGTTTTTATTTCTTCATCAACTTTATAAGCTTACAGGAGGAACCATGAGCGTTATAAATGAAGCAAGTTCCCGAACAAAAATTATTAAAGACCGTGTTTTAGAGCTCACCGACATTTATAACAGCGCCTATAATAGGGAGGGGAATTAAATCTTATCTAGGGTAAAACCTTAGTGACCCTAGACGCTTTAAAAGCAACTTCAACGTCTTTTCCTCGAAAGGCAAGTCCGACCTTGAGCGTTTTTTCAACGACATCGTGCTCTTTGACTTTAGTCTCATAATTCTTAGTTTCTATTTGCTCAAGAGCCTTCTTTGCAAGAAGAGCTAGATCTTCTTGCGTCTTCGAAAATTTAAACTCCAAAATAAGAGCATTTTTATATTTTGCAACAGGCTTTGGGATGAGAATGAGATCCGCGCGTCCCAATCCAGATTCCTTTTCTGTTTCCACAAAATAATAAGAAGAAACAGCTGAGATAAGGCCAAGAATAAAGCCATTATAAAAAAGCTCTGCATTTTTAGGACCGCTGCTGTAAAAACTTGCAGATACAGCAAGATAACTTTTAAGCTTTTCAGAAAAGGTTTCCACATCCCCTTTCAAAAGATCATTCAAAAAGGCATTATAGTCCCTCACCTCAATATTAAACTTTTTAGCAATCCACTTTTCAAGAGACCCCGTAAAAATACCGCGTACTTCACGATTGGGTATTTTAACATCGCAATTATACGTCGCGTCTTCATTTTTCATGCTTCTTTCGGATGTTAAATATCCTGAAAAGAGCAAGAGATTATAAAGCGCATTGGGAGAAGACCTAATATCTGAAAAGACCATTTTAGGGTCTGCGATCATCTCGACGCTCCCCCCATTACTCAAAATCTGGATTTCTTCTTGGAATTTGTCGAGAATGAGCGCATTTTCAATCAAAGCTGTACTTGCCGTCCCGACCCAATAAGCCTTAAGCTCTCCTTCATTGTAGAGGTAATTCATAATAGACCAAGGATTATAGATCGTAATGCCCCCGATGTTGTATCCATTATACCAGGATTTCATGCCCTCAGAAACTTGAGGAATTTGATCCAACCCTGTTTCATGAAGAAGACTATTGACCTCATGCTCTGTAAATCCAAAATGAGGCGCATATTTTTTATCGAGAACAGAATCTTCTCCAAGATTATTGAGTCCTGAGAAAAGATTTGCCTTCGCAACACGTAAAATTCCCGTAACAACACCCTTTTCAAGATAATCATTGCCTTTGAGCGCTTTACTGAAAATTCCTCCAAACAAAAGTAAGATCTTTTGAAGATAGAGATCTTCCTCATCAGAAGAGCTTCCATCCCGTGCAAGCTGCTTTGCATACCAATCATTCATCGGGGTGTCATATTCATCAATGAGAAGAATGACTTTTTTTTCAAAGTGTGTAAAAAGCAGTTCACTTAAGAAAAAAAGACTCTCTTTTAACTCAGATAAATCAAAATCTTTGATGAGATATTTCCTAAAATCTTCTTTTTTAGTCTCGCTTATCTTTTTACTTTGGAGAAGATATTCATGGGCAACATAAAGCTTATGAATGAGGTTTCTTATTCCCGTTTCGATCTCTTCATACGTTAACCCTTTAATGTCTTTAAAGCAGACAAAGATTGTAGGATACTGCCCTTGATATTCCGCCAATATATCGGGGCAGTATCCAATCTTCATTTTAGAAAAAATGACGTGTCTTCTGGCTCTTTCCTCCTCATCAACACGCCCATCTTCTTGAACAGGAATGTTGAAAAAATACTGGAGCATGCTCATATTAAGCGTTTTTCCCCACCTGCGTGGACGGGTGATGAGGTTAACTTTTTGGCTATTGACAATCGCTTCAATAAAAAGAGTTTTATCCACAAAAATAGCGCTTTGTGACGTTGCAAATTCTTCAAAATTGCTTGAGCCAATTTCACGAAAGCTTTTTTTAGATACTTTGAGAAAGGTATTTTCAGTCATCTTACTTTGAGTCCTCAATATTTAAAAAAGAATACCATACTTCATAAAGGGTATATACTCAAATTTTGGCTCTCATATAATTTTTAGAAAAAAAATCCCTTAATTTAACGTAAACTCGATATAAGGACTGTTTTTTCATTTATCCTCAATATGAACCATCGGATCACGACTCGGAACGACAGAATTATCAATTTCAACCGGCATTTTATTTTTAAGTTTCATTTGACCACCTGTCACAATTTTTTCTCCGACCTTAAGCCCTTTTAAGATTGCAACTTGGTCCCCTCTCTTATCTCCCGTGGTTACAAATCTTTGAACGGCTATCTGACGCGGATTTCCTTTTTCATCTTTCCCTTCTTTTTCAATGACGAATACGAAGGTGCCATAGGGGTTAAAAGTTAGAGCCGCTTGAGGCAAGGTCAAAAATTTTTGAGGCGCCGACGTATAAAGATCAATGGTTCCAAAAAGTCCTGGTAAAAGTTCTCCTTTTGGGTTTTCAACGCTGGCTTCAATTAAAAAACTTCGTGTATCCACATCAACGACAGGATTGATGGACGTGACCTTTCCTGAGAAGACTTCCCCTGGATACCCATCAAAACGCATTTGAATTTCTTTTCCAACTTTGACCACAGAAATCATCTGCTGAGGAAGAGAAAAATCCATCAGAAGTGCCGTCGTGTCTTGAAGCGTGACAATCTCATCTCCGATATTTAAGTAGTTTCCAGGAATTAGGCCACAAATTCCAAGACGTCCTTTGAGGGGAGCCTTAATATGTTTCTTCTCAATAAGCGTTTCCAAGGCTTTTTTCTGGGCTTCTTTATCTTTTAAGTCATAGAAATCTTCATCAACCTTCGCTTGACTCAAGGCCTGTACTTTAAGCTGTTCTTGATCCCGTTTATAGGTAATTTTTGCAATTTCTACTTGTGCCTTTAAAGACTCTAACTGGGCTTTTTCAACTTCTGCATTCAAATCAAGAAGAGGGGCCCCCTCTTTCACTTGGTCTCCTGAGTTAAAATAAATTTTTTCAATGACCCCTGCTACTTCAGGAACGATATCAATTCCATTAACAGCGAGAAGAGTTCCTGTCGTTTTAATTTTAGGTTGCCATGATTCAAATCTCACTTCTTCTGCTGAAACTGTTATAATTTTCTCAGCATTTTTTTTCATGAACATCTCCGTTTGAGAAGATTTATAGATTTGAAAAGCAAAAATTCCGCCAAACACACCGCCCATTAAAAGCAGCATAATGATCATACGTTTTATCATTTTAAATTTCCCGTTGTTTGATTTTTTTGAGCTGCACTCTCTCCCCAGCCTCCTCCCACCGCTTGAAATAAAGCGACCGTATCTGTAAAACGCAAAGCTGACGCTGCAATAGCGTTCAAAAGAGCTTGTAAATATTGAATTTCAGCATTCAAAACAGAAAGATAGGGTATTCCTCCCGCTTTAAACTGATCTTGAGAAATCGTTAGGGTTTTTAAAGCCTTTTCTTGAGTATAATTTTGCAATTGAAATTTTTTTGCATCCAAAACAATGCTTCTCAAAGCATCCGCGACGTTCTTAAGAGCCATCAAAACAGTTTGACGATAGTTTGCAAAAGCTTGATCATATGCGGCTTCCATCGCTCTCTTCTCTGCAGATATGGCCCCTCCTCTAAACAGAGGCTGCAAAAGGGAACTTCCGATCGACCAAACGGTTGCACTGTTGGCCATAACATCATGCGTCGAAAGCGCCATTGTCCCTGCAGTTCCCGTTAACGTTAGGCTTGGAAAAAAATTTGCTTCAGCAACACCAATATTAGCGTTTGCTGCCTGCAAAAGGGCCTCCGAAGCCTTTATATCAGGGCGCATGCGCACAAGGGATGAGGGAAGATGAATGGGAAGATTCTGAGGCAATTCAAACTCCTCAAACGTAAAAGGGGATCTCTGCGTTTCTTCAGGGAACTCACCCACCAAAAGTGATACAGCATGAGAGACATAATAAAGCTGTTTTTCAAGAGGGGGAAGAAGTGCTTGTGTTTGGGCTAAAAGCGTTTCTTGAGCTAAGACATCTGTTTCTGCAGCAGCACCTATCTTAAATTGCGACCGTACAATCTCAAGAATTTGGATCTGAATATTAATCATTTTTTGAGTAACGTTAATTTGCTCCCAAAGAGATGCCTCTTGAATAAGCGTCGTAATAAGCGTTGAAACCAATGTTAAATGGGCTCCTTCCCATAAAAATCTTTGATAATCAACCCCTGCCATGAGAGCCTCTATTTGACGCTGTTGCCCTCCAAAAAAATCAAACGTATAAGATACATTCACAGAAGGATTCAAGAGATTGAATGTTGTGGAGCCAGTTATTCCCAAACTCGCATTACTTGATTTTTGTCTTTCGACCGAGAGTCCCAAATCAACGGAAGGATAGAAGTTATTCCCCGAAAAAACAGAAACACTTTCTTGAGCTTGCCTGAGAGCTGCTTGCGCCGATTCAAGGGTTGGACTCTGCGCAAGGGCCTTTTCAATAAGGCTATTGAGACGCAGAGATTTAAATAAAACCCACCAATCATGCTTTAGTTTTTCTCCAAAATCAAAGCGCTGTTCCACTCCTCCTTTTTTCTGGGTGGTCTGTGTTGATTCAGGCAGGTCTTTTACGTAAGTTGTGACTTCTGGAGGCGCAGGTCTTTCATAGTCCGGCCCAACCATACATGCTGTGAGAAGAATGGGAAAAAAGACGCCAACGCCATAGCTCCAAAAACGATTCATACCCTGTTTATACCTTTTGTTTTTATTTTTTTAGAGTATCAAAGAATCTTCGTCTCTTTCAAGCTGTTTCATCATATGCTTTAATATTAAAGTCTCGCATCTTCACTCCTTTTAAGAAAAGACTTCTTTCTAAACTCAAACTATGTGCCTCGTCAAAAAGTATTTTTGGCTTCATAGAGAGTGGTTTTCTCCCGCAAGAGTGTTGCTTATAAAACCTTACATCTCAGAAATAGAACAAGTAACAAGAATAAGATTTATTTTATTCTTATTACTTAAACGTTATTACTTAAACGTTATACGAGAAAAGTCTTTATTTCTAAGGACCTAGAAGAGTTTTCTATCCGATGAGTGCTTTTGCTTTTTCATATGCAGGTGGACAATGTGTTTTCACACATGATGTTAAGCTCTCAAGGGAGTCGTTTGCATTACATTTAGAATTACAAGGTTTGTTTGTCCCTGTTACCTTAGTGTTCTCTAATATCCCAGGGATATCAGACCGTGATAAACCAGCTTCCACTTGCACTGAGCCACCAGCTAATGTTCCAATAATTAAAGAAAAACTTAAAAGGGTTATCTTATTTTTCATTATTTTTCTCCTTATTATTTGTTTTTAAATCATAAAGCCTCTTAACTTAAGAAATAACTTAAATTTTGAGGACCGTCAACAATCAAAAATGCCTCTGTAATAGTTCATAACATACGAGACAAGACTCAAGCAGCGATCGTGTGAGTATATTTGAGTATCCTTGAATGACGTAAGACCCTTCAAGCTCATATAAGACCTCATGTTTTTTACATATTTTCAATGAACTATAACATTCAAGCCCTCTTCACACTCACCCAGAAGAAATCTTCCTTTTTAAAGTGAGAACACGCTCAATGGACTCTTGAAGACCCTTTGTCGGGATCATCCCCTCATCGAGAGCCTGCGTGAAAGTTCTCAAAACTTCTTCAACCCCATCTGGCGATGGCAGAAATCCTTTAAGGGCGCTGCATGAATTTGGATTATTTGAAATCGTTAAAAGATCATGACCTGCAAGAAGTGCTCTTAAGGCGGCCTCTTCCGTCCCCGTGATCTGTTGAATGGCCCCCATATGTAAATCATCTGTCGTGATAACTCCTGAAAACCCCATCTTTTCGCGAAGAACACCTGTTAAAAAATCTTTTGAAAACGTAAGGGGAAGCTTCCCTCCCCATTGTTGATGAGAAAGATGAGACGTCATGATGCAAGGAACCTCTTTTAAAAGCGCATCATAGGGAATTAGCTCTTCCTCGGTCCATGTTTGTGTCACATCTGAAAATTCAAGGTGCGTATCTGTTTGAGACCGGCCATGTCCTGGAAAATGCTTCAAACATGTTAGAATATCGAGGTTAGAATGAGATTTTAAAAAAGACCGTGCATAAGAAATAACTGCTTGAGGATCCGATCCATAGCTTCTGCCCAAAGCGCCAATAACAGGACATTTTGAAGCCCTTTGAGGGTTTAAATCAACCACGGGGGCAAAATTTAAATTAAACCCAAATTGTTTTAGTTTTTGGGCAAGCCCCTCATAATATCCATACGCCTCCTCAGGGGAGAATGTTTGTGAAACCTTTTCAGCACTCCAAACATCCGTAAACCCTTTCTGAGAAGACAATCTTTGAACTTTTCCACCCTCCTCATCAACGCTGATCAAAAGAGGAAAAGGTGCTTTTAAGGACTTAAAGTAGGATGTTAATGTGAGGAGTTGTTCTGGGGATTGAATATTGTATCCAAAGAAAATAATACTTCCAACTTTTCCCTCTTCAATCTGACGGGACAAAATTTTTATCCAAGGATCTTCCGGTGTTGTCCCCCAAAATCCAACATTCAAAAGTTGCCCAAGGTTTTTTTTAAGATCCAAAACGGTCATTTTTTTCTCTTTTTTTAAAAAAGTTCTCTTAAGAATCCAGGGGCAAAAATGCTGAAGGGATTCACGTGGACCTCTGGATGATCGACAGGACCTTTAATATCATAAGTGACTGCTAGAAACCCTTTGCCCACGCCCCCTGACAAAATATCTCCTAAAATCGGAATTTTTCCAATTAAAGAATTGAACATGTAAACCGGAATAATTGTCCCTTGAAAATTAAGGATTTTCTCACTGCGATCCATCTCGCCTTTCAGGGTAACCCCTGTCGAGCTGTTTTCTGCCAAACCATGAAGTATCTCTAACTTATGATCATTGATCTTAAACTCTAAAGTCGCATTTCGAAATAGCATTCCTTTCTTTTCCTTAAGGGCATCAGACATCCATTCGAGAGATGCTAAAGAGAGTACTTTCGCAACAACAGGTGTTTTAAGAATTCTAAAGTCTTCTAAAAGAGCTTTTCCCTCTAAAAACGCATCGAAATCAAGGGAAGATTTTTTTGCATCAACCTGCAGTTTTCCACCTTCCATGTGATCATAAAGATCGATCGCACGCAAAAATTCACCTGCATTCGAGGTTTGAAGATAGAGAGAATGTCCGGACTCTCCTTTTACATGACTGTATGCCAAATCAAAAGCCCCCCTCTCCTTAAGCTTCCCTCTCGAAACCACTCTCTCTAAACGATTCTTGACCCTTTTAAGATCTAAGTTTACAGATTTTACAAATTCATCTCCCTTCAACCAAAGGTGGTCAAGAACAAGATCAAGATTGAGGTCAGGAAAGATATCTGTTGCGTCTACTTTTTTCGAAGAAACAGTCGTTTTTGAAGATGTCTCTTGCTCTTTAAAAAACCATGAAGCGTCGATCTCTTTTCCTCTAATTTTAACCTGATAAAAGTTTTGAGAACATTTTTCCATTAAAAACATCATATTATTACGCGGCGTTCTAAAAGATGACAAATCAACTTTTATAATTTCTTGCGTTTCAGCATCAAGCGCAGCACTTCCTTTTATAAAAGCACTTGGGCTTTCAAAAAAAATGTTCGAAAATATCAAAGTTCTTTTCACATTCTTTTTGTGAGAAGAAGGTAATTTTACAATAAAAGAAAGAGCTCCAGGCTCCTCTCTTTTTTTATGAACATTGATCTCGGGAATCTTTATGTCAACATTTTTAAGGTCCCCTTTCACATCAATTTCCAAAAAATGACCTTCTTTTTCCACCATCAAAAGACGAAGCCCCAGATTTCCTGTCATAAATTTATTTAAAAATAGTCCAAAATCTTCAAAAAAAGAGAGCGGATATTCTCCTTTTAAGGATAATTTACGGGAAAACGCACCCTGATTTTTAAAAATTTCAGTCCATGAAATATGAGTCTTAATCCCTTTAAGGTCTCCGTTTCCTGTTAAAAACAAATGTAATTTGTCGACATCTAAGTCAAAAGAACCGCTCTCTATTTTAAGATTTCTTTTAACAACTTTCCCATTTGTTTTCTGTTCAAAAAAATGCGTGTAAGAAACATTTTCTAGGAAAGACTTTGTGGAAACACTGATTTCATCAAGAGTCAAATAACGTAAAAGGGGAAACTTTAAAAGAAGATTCACAGTAGCCATGCCTTGAAACTCTTTGGGGTGAATTCCAAGTTGTGTCGGATATTGAAGCGGTTTTTTATCTATAACTTCTAAAATTTTTTGTAACGCCCCGTTAAGGGTAAGATTTATCTCAGCCATTTCATCTTCTTGAGACAAATCATAAAAATGAATGAGTCCTTTCGTAACTTTAATCTCTTCAAGATGACCTTTAAGGATTTCAATATCAAAGGTATCATTATCAAACCGTGCGACACCAAAGACATCCGTCGCCGGCGGAAGTCCCTCAATGTACTGAACATCAATTTTATTAAGATTAAAACCACCTTCTACTTTTGTAATATTAAAAAAGAAACTCTTTTCTTTTTCATAAAGAGGAGATGTCTCTGCCTTTAAATGGACAGCGATATGGTCAATATCGCCTTGAGATAGATTTTCCAATATCCATGACCGGGTCGATTCCGCTAAATTTTCAGGCCAGACTGCATAAAATCGATTAAGAGGAAGGGCCTCTGCCTCAAAATCAATGTTAATTTCAATTTTTCCTGTCTCAGAAACTTGACCGTTTCCTTTGGCCCTTGCGCCTGTTCCTTGCCAATCAAATGTCGAAACTGTAAATTCTAAAGTTTGAAGAGCCCCTTCAAATGACCCGAAGAGACTTAATTCAGGAATTAGAAATGTCCTTTTATCCAGACTTGGAAAACACAAACTGACGTCATCCAATTTTATGTTAAATTTTAAAAAGGAATCTTGTTCTTTTTCATGTATCAAACGTGCATTAAGCGTTGCCTGTAATGTTAAAGCTTTTCCTTTTTGCGATATGTTTAATTTTCCATTCTCAATCGAAATTTCTTCAAGGTTTTGAACTATTTTTTGAACGTTTGTGCTTTTTCTTTCAAGAGGAAGCATTTGTCCTCCGGCAAAAGCGGTCAAGACACCCAATACCAAAAATGTCTCAGAGTTTTCATTTGTTTCTTTAAATTGCACTGTTTTTTCAGTTTCCAAGGAAAGACTAAGCTCAGGCTCTAAAAGACCAATTGATCTTAATTTTAAGTTGCCCTTTAAAAGAGATCCATAATCTGCATGAATCCTTATTTTTGGTATCTTTAAGAAGACAGAGTGATCATCTTGAAAAAAAGTCACCCCTTCCACCAGGACCGTAAGCGGATCATAAACGCCATTATATTTCAGAAAAATACGGTCCATCTCCATAGATAGCGTTTTTTGAACCGTTTCCGTACCTATAAATGTTTTTAAAAAAGTAATATCGAGCGGTCCGAGTGACAATCGTAGACTTAAAAAAATGATCCCCATCAAAAGAATGCCCAGACTTATGAAAAAAAACTTCATAAGACTTAGAAACAAACTGGAAAAAACACGAAAGACACCGCGTACAAACACCATTAACATCCTTTAAACAGGTGACAGAATTCTCGACGATTCTATAGGATGATTAAAATATGTCCTTCTTGACTTTTTCATCTCTTAAGACTTCTGTATCCCGCAGATCTTGAAATACTTTATGAAAATCTGCAAGAAAAGATTGCATTCTCGTCTTATTTTTTCTAAAAAGGGTCCTCTAAAATCCTCTTTTTTAAAAAATCTCTTGAAGATTTTAAAAAGACGGCGTTAGATTAGGAAAACTAATCTGAGATATACAATAAGGAATTCCCATGTCTGCAATTTTAAAAAAAGGCGACATTGCGCCAGCGTTTCAAAGCACTCTTTCCGATGGCACTTCTCTTACCCTTTCTTCTTTAAAAGGAAAGAAAGTCATTCTTTATTTTTACCCAAAAGATAATACGCCGGGATGTACGCAAGAGGCGTGTGATTTTCGTGACAACTGGAAAGACTTTCAAAAATTAGATGTGGTCGTTCTGGGGGTGTCTCGCGACTCCCACACATCTCATCATACGTTCAAGTCTCTTTTTTCGCTCCCCTTTACACTTCTTTCAGATGAAACAGGAGAGATTTCTAAAGCCTATGGAACGTGGGTTGAAAAAAGCAATTTTGGCAAAAAATACTTTGGATTGGAACGCTCTACTTTTTTGATCGATGAGACGGGGAAAATTCAAAAAATCTGGCGCAAAGTAAAAGTTTTAGGTCACGTTCAAAAAGTTCTTCAAGAGGCTCTTTCTTCCCCTTCACACACAGGATAAATTCATGCCCTTCTATGCGATTTTGATCCTTGCCCTCATCCAAGGGTTGACAGAATTCCTTCCCATCAGCTCTCAAGCTCACCTCATTCTTGTCCCTTCTCTTTTAGGATGGGAAGAACATGGTCGGTTTCTCGATGTGGCCATTCATCTTGGAACCTTGCTTGCCGTTCTGATCTACTTTTACAAGGACCTTTGGAAACTCTTAATGAAAGGCTTTTTTCCGCTCTTTAAAGGAAAAATCACCTCAGAAGGAATGCTTATTTTCTACCTTATTATCGCAACCCTTCCAGCTCTTGTCGCCGGATACATCATTCACACTCTTTTTGGAGACGGTCTTAGAAACATCACTATCATTGCTTGGACAAGCATTGTTTTTGGGACGCTTCTTTATGGTGTAGACCGCTTCTGTCCTTTCTCCAAAACGCTCAAAGATATGCGGTGGTGGGAAGCCCTGTTCATTGGATGCGCTCAAATTTTTTCCTTTCTTCCAGGCGCCAGCAGGTCCGGAACAACCATTACAGGAGGACGTTTCTTAGGTCTCTCACGCATTGATGCGACACGATTTTCATTTTTGATGTCCATTCCTGTTGTCACAGGAGCCCTTGTGCTCACGGCAAGCGATGCTTTTAAACATCATGGCACAGAACCTTTCACCCAAACGCTTTTTTGGGGAGTGATTATTTCTTTTGGGGCGGGACTTTTCGCCATTTCTTTTCTGATGAGATGGCTTAAACATCACTCCTATGCCCCTTTTATGGGATATCGTATTCTTTTAGGTGTCGGACTTCTCCTTTGGGAAGCCCTCTTAAAATAACTGGTTTACATAATAAATTAAACTCTAAGAAGTAGATGTCCCCAACCGTGAGCAAAATGCTCTGCATCCACGTAGGAGTCATGTTTAAGAATTTTGAAAGCTCGAGTATCCACTCAGCAGAACTTTAATCTGACACTCTCAATTTGCTCGTACACTTTAAAATTTGTTTCTTTACAATTCGGGCGACTTGAATCAAATTCAACTCGACCGAATGTATAAAGGACTATGTATTTTGAAAATTGGAATGATTTATTCTTCAAAATTATTAAACTACGGACACTCCCCAAAAAAATACCTCTTAGACAAAAAATCCTTAAAATTCGTTCTTACTCATTTTTTAGTTTTTTTTACAACCCCTTTTTTAGCTTCTTTGTCATCATAAGGATACGTTTTTTTGCTCTAAAATTTTTCTTTTTCTCTTTTTTTTCTTCGTTTTTGAATTTGGACCACAATATTTTACGCTTCCGATATTTTTTGTTTTTTACAGCATCTTGGGGGTTCTTATTTTTTTATCCGGGAATTCCTGACATGCCCACAGATTTGGTTGACGAAGAACAGGTTCTTGGGTAGAATAATTTTATCATCGTTTCATCCCTTTTAAAAAAAATGAGGCCTTTTATGTCAAATGCTCAAGCCATCACAGATACATCTTTTACAGAAGATGTTTTAAATTCAACACTTCCTGTTATCGTAGATTTTTGGGCACCTTGGTGTGGGCCTTGTCGCATGATTGCTCCTATTCTGGATGAACTTTCGGATGAGCTTAAGGGGAAGATTAAGATTGTCAAAATGAATGTTGATGAGAATGCGATGACCCCTTCTCAATATGGGGTCTCAAGTATTCCGACCCTTATTCTTTTTAAAGATGGAAAAGCTTTATCCACGAAAATTGGAGGCGTCTCAAAAGCAAAACTCCTCGAGTGGACTCAAGAGGTTCTCTAAAAAGAAATTTCTTTTTCTTTTACTTTTTTGCCTCCAACTTTAATTATTTTTAAGTCTTTTTTAGAAAGCCCTCTTTTTGAATGTCACGTCCCCTTGAGGTTGTTACCTTTGGCTGTCGCTTAAACACATATGAGTCAGAAGTCATTCGAAAACATGCCGACAGCGCTCAGCTTACGAATACTGTTATTATCAATACCTGTGCCGTTACAAAAGAAGCGGAACGCCAGTCCCTCCAACTCATTCGTAAATTAGCCAGAGAAGAACCCTCAACGTCCGTGATTGTGACCGGGTGTGCGGCTCAAATAAATCCCAAAACGTTTTCAGCTTTTTCAAATGTTAATCTTGTTCTTGGAAACCTCGAAAAGTTAAATCCCGACATATTTCAGAGGTTTTTAAAAGACAATGAGATAAATTCAGCCCAAAAAATACAAGTTGGAGATATTTTTCAATCAAAGGTTCCTCATACTCCTCTCATCTCAACCTATAAGGGACTTGCACGCGCTTTCGTTGAAATTCAAAACGGCTGCGATCATCGGTGTACTTTTTGCACCATTCCTTTTGGCCGGGGAAACAGCCGAAGTGTCCCCCTTGGTGAAATTGCTCATCAAATTAAACATCTTCTTGAAAAAGGTTATCAAGAAATTGTTTTAACGGGCGTTGATATTACGAGCTATGGTCAAGATTTGCCGGGGCGCCCCACGTTGGGACAAGCCCTCAAACGTCTTTTTAAACTCCTTCCAAGCCTTCCCCGCTTAAGACTTTCGTCTCTGGATCCCGTTGAAATTGACGAGGACCTCTATCGTTTATTTGAAACAGAGCCACGGCTCATGCCTCATATCCATTTGAGCATTCAAGCAGGAGACACCCTTATTTTAAAACGTATGAAACGCCGCCATGTTCGCGAAGATGTTTTTAAAACATGTTTGCGTCTTAAAGCATTGCGTCCGAATGTGGTTTTTGGAGCGGATTTTATTGCAGGTTTCCCCACGGAAACTGAAGACATGTTTAACAATACACTCCGTCTTGTGGAGGACCTTAATCTCATTTACCTTCATGTGTTTCCATATTCTCCAAGGCCAGGAACTCCGGCTGCACGAATGCCTCAAGTTGAACGCTTTATCGTCAAAGAACGCGCAAAACGCCTTAGAGATCTTGGAACACATCAACATCATCGTTATCTCTCAGAACTTCAGGGAAAAGAACTCGATATTCTTGTTGAATCTTCCGACAGAGGTAGAACTGAAGGGTATGCTTCTGTTGAAATTCCCCTGGGAAGTGCTCCTTTTGGATCAATTGTAAAAGCCGTCCTTAAAGATATTTTACCCTCTCCTTTAAGAGTCCGGGGAGACGTTATCTCTCCTCCTCTCTTTCCAAATCTTCCCTCTTTGTCATTTCTTCCTTCCGAGGAGACAGCCCATGCCTGAAGCATCTCAAAAAGGATGGTTTAAACGTCTCAAGGAAGGACTTCATAAAACTTCTTCTTCCCTAACCACGGGTATTACCCAGATTTTTACCCACAAAAAGCTTGATGAAGAGACTCTTTCTGAGCTTGAAGACCTTCTTATTTCTGCAGATGTCGGAATCAGCGTTTCTCAAACCCTCATCGATACCCTTCGGAAAGACCGTCTTCACCAAGAAATCTCTGAGGGAGAGGTTCGCGAGATCCTTGCCAAAAATATTTCAGAGCTTCTCGCACCTTACGTCCATCCCCTGCCTGATCTTAAAGCACATACTCCCTTTGTGGTTCTTGTTGTGGGGGTCAATGGCGGCGGTAAAACAACGACCATTGCAAAACTTGCCCACTATTGGCAAGAAAAAGGAGTCCCCGCGCTTCTCGTTGCCGGTGACACTTTTAGGGCCGCCGCAGTCGAGCAACTTAAAATATGGGGAGACCGCTTAAAACTTCCCGTTTTCTCAAAAGAGCCCGGAGCAGATGCTGCAGCCTTGTGCTTTGAAGCTTTAGAGCAAGCAAAGCTTGATAAAGAGAAACTCGTTATTTTAGATACGGCAGGACGTCTTCATACAAATATAAATCTTATGAGTGAGCTTGAAAAGATCAGACGTGTGATTAAAAAAGTTGATGAAACAGCCCCCCACCTTACACTTCTTGTTGTCGATGCCACCTTGGGTCAAAATGCCTACCAGCAAGTGGCTGCTTTCCAAGAAAAAGTTCATGTGGATGGACTGATCTTGACCAAACTTGACGGAACCGCAAAAGGGGGCGTTCTTGTAGGGCTTGCAGAGCGATTTAAGCTCCCTCTTTATGCCATTGGCTGCGGAGAGCAGATCAATGATCTGAGACCTTTTGAGGCCTCTGATTTTGCGCGTCTTCTCATGGGATTAACAGCAGAAAAGACCTAATTTTTTCTTCATTTTTGTAAAAAAAAGAGACATTTTTTAACCTCTTCTAACAAAATCCGATCTCTAGTTTTCCTCTTTCTCTAGTTTTCCTCTTTAAAGTGATTCTCCTTGAAAATCCGATAATAATATGATACATCATATATTAATCGCGATAATTTTATGATGGATCACAAGCTGGTAGAGGAGCCGATCACTCGAACTCCCCCCCATTTAGAACCCATCGTGCCCTATTAAGGCAATGGGCTCAAGATAAGACCATTCGGGTGGTT
>NCGZ01000030.1 GCA_002257235.1 Alphaproteobacteria bacterium 16-39-46 | reverse complement strand
TTTATTACAGCAAAGAGGGATGATCATCGCTACGGCGCTATTTAATGGCGCGCTCCGCTCATCCCTCTTTTGTCTCATTTGTATCTGAACTCGGACAAATTTCAACCATTCTGGAGCATTTTTCTCTTTAAAATCAAAAATAAGAGAAAAGAAAAATGAAGAGAGGAATCCTAATTTTACCCTCAGCTATGCTGGAGGATAGTCAAACACACGGTCTTGGTGTTTAGTCTTTAATAGTGAGTGAGGCTGAATCTTTCTTTTGGAAATTGAGAAACGTTAAGCAATTCTTTGATCTCTTGTTGATCGGTTGAAAGTTTCGAATAAAGACTCAGTTCAAACGTTGCATCTGGATGTTGTTCAAAAAAGAGAAGAAGCGGAGAGATTAAAGCTATCAAAGAGTCCCTGTTGATCTCAGTAATGTACTGACCATCTATACATCTGTATAAATAGGCTCCCATTGGAACTATTTTACATGTCTCAATTGAGCCAGGAAGGTTCGGGATAAAAGAATTTGACCCAAAAATGATCAAATTTATGTTTAATAAACGTGTGAGGGAAGGGAGTGCGGCAGATAAATACACAAAATCTTTATCAATTTTAGAATGGGTAGAAAGTTGATGAAGATCTGAACATTTTGGCAACCATTTTTGAAAAAATTCTGATAGAAGATCTGGATTCAAAAAGTCAATTAAATGAAGATACTCTAAATGCGGAAGGGCACTTTGGAGCCAGTCTCTTTTACCGTGTTCAAGCGCAAAAAAAACCATAGAATTGTTTGGCTGATTGGGTTGACCCTGATTTCGAACAAGAGGATCTTCGATTGAATAGTTTAATAAAAAAGGATATTTCGTAAAAAGCTCAAGCATATCTTTATCCGTTAAAAAAGACTCTCCGTTTGTGATAACAGTGCTTAATAATTCAAGGAGCTCTCTATCGGAAGATGAGTTAAATTCTTCAACTATCTCCTCATAAGCTTCTTGGAAAAAGGAATTAAAAACCGATTATGGGTAAAAGATTCCTTAATAATAGAAAGTTTCATTTCTGAAGAATTCAGTTTAAGACTATAGGCGAGCCTGATCTGATCTGGGGTAGAAAGACTTTCAAATAAAGGACCAACGCTTTTTGGACTTAAAAACGAGGATAAAATTTCAAGAGGAAGCGTATCTTTCAGAGTTAACACATCAACTCCTTGCCTCCAACTTTCTTCTAGATGTGAGGAATATTTGATATGCCCATGTCCATCTTCCATAACAAGATTAAAGGTTTCTTTGCCATTGATGAAAAAGGTGAGTGTTCCAAAGTATTCTTTTTTATTGGGAGCGGGACTCAATGCATCTTTTGCCCATGTGAGTTTAAAATTTTCGCGTGAAAGGAAAAGACAGAGGGCATCAAACTCTTTTCTTATCATATCTTCTCCCCCCTCAAAAGAGAGAGGCTCTGCTGGCAGAGGCGTCATAAAATGAGAGCGAAATAGATTTAACAGATTTATGAGTCCGGGGGAGACTTCATAGTCTTTTTTGGCGTCTTTTCCGAGGGAGGATTTCAAATATTGCACCTGGGGAAGATCAGAGCAAAGCATCGTCATTCTATCGCATCTTTCTTGAGATAACTGCAATTCGGGATGTTCATTGAGCCACGCGTAAAAAAGATTCAGAGGATGATCATCTGTTAGAAATTGAGATTTAAAAACATACTCTAATAGCTCTGATTCAGAATGTGCAGGCATACTTTTAAACGTTTTCAGATCTGTTTTTTTGACTCTTGAGACAATGTCACAGACCCTTTCAAAAATGGTTTCAATGCAATTCGGAAAAGGAAGTCCTTTCCAAGAAGAAGTTTAATAATCAATCAATGGGGGAAAGGGATCTTCATAAGACTGATATCCAAAAGATAGAAAGGCTGCTTTTTCAGGGTGAGAAAGAGCGGCTTTTAGATCTTCTGGATTATTTCGAATGGTCCAATAAGTTTTTCCTGAAAATACTGTTTTCGGAAAATTTGGACGGAGGGTTTCAGGGTCAACATCTAAATAACCTGATAAGAAACTTAAGATATCATCTGGTGTTTTCGCTTTTTTCAAAAAAAACGAAAAAATAGTTCGTTCCACAAGCGCATGTGGAAGATGATCTTGACGTTGATCGTTAAGAGACTTAACAAGAACTTCGACAAAACGAACGGTGGTAAAAGACTTTTCTTTGTTTTTGAAATAACGAAGTCTTGCAGCTAAGTTTTTTTCTGGGATTGAGTCAGATACGAGAGCTTCCCGATAACTCTCAAGCTCTCCATCTTTTAAAAAATCATTTTCAAAAAGAGGAAAGTTTGAATAATTCCGGACGCGATAGAGAAATTTTAAAATTTTGGTTAAAAACAGAGGATCGTCCTGTAAGATATTTTCTTTTTTTAACGCAGTGAGTTGTTCCTCTGTTAAAAATTCAAAATTTCGATAAAGCTCTCTTGAAAAAATACTTTTGAAATCATGGAGGCAAAATTCTGGGTATTCGGTGAGAAGTTTTTGATATTTTGTTTGGGGGGTGGATCTTTCAGATTTCATAAGAAGATCGTAAAGAGAAAGTTTAAACTTTTCGGTGTCACTTGGGGATGGAGAAACAAGATACGCTTCAATCAGATTTAAAAGACGACCGGTTCGCTTCGGATCCAGTTTTCCAATCGTATCTCCGGTTTGATTTGGAACGAGAATTGTACCATCAGGGGATGGAAACCAATATTGTATCGTGGCTATGATGGAAAGTTGAGGAAATGTTCTTGTTCCAATGCTCTGAGGGTGAGGGGGGTATTCAGGATTAAAATATGATCCCATATTTCCAAAGAAGCGTAGATTCCTGATGATCCTAAGGTTTCCTTGAGAACGAG
This sequence comes from Alphaproteobacteria bacterium 16-39-46, assembly GCA_002257235.1. GTDB lineage: Bacteria > Pseudomonadota > Alphaproteobacteria > 16-39-46 > 16-39-46 > 16-39-46. Next base: position 16,645 of record NCGZ01000030.1, on the reverse strand, counting down.
AAGGAAGAAGACAGGGGTTAAATGATTTTCCACTTTGTTTACACGACGCGATAAAAAAAGCATCTAAGTTTTCAAAAAGTGGCATACCTTGGGAAATACAAGGAAAAACGAAAAAATATAAGAAAAAATAAACGTGATCGAAAACGTAACCTCATTGAAAAAAAAGCCCAAATTCTTGAAAAATTAATTTTCAAATAAAAGAATTGATTGCACATAGAGCGTCCTAAATTCAAGTTTTTTTCTCTAAAAAGTCAGATTGAATCTGTCTTCAGGAAAAGCATCAACGTTGAGTATCTGTCTGATTTCTTCCTGTTGTTCTTCAGAGAACATACCGTTGCCCCCAAGGTTGAAAGTTGTTCTTGGGTTTTCCTTAAAAAAAGTTTGAAGATGAGGGACAAGCTGTTGCCAAGCCTCTTTGTTAAGAATCGGTACAGATTTATTATCTTCTGTTTTCCAAGAGTCTATGCCACCAAACCTTAACGAAAATTCTTCTAAAGAGGGTGGTAATGATATTAGGAGAGAACTTAAAGTAGAATAAGGTTGGTCTAAAAAGAAGGATACTTGAGGTAACCCTGTTAAGTGAGGGAGAACAGGACATAATCCTTCTGTAAATTTTTCGTTTAGAGCATAGATGTAAAGATAATTAAGTTTAGAACATTGTATCAGATACGTTTTTAAAAATTCTAAGAAAGTTTCTTCTTTTAAAAAAGAATTAAATATGAGGGTGCTTATCTTGGGAAGAGCTGCTTTAAGCCAGCTTGTTTTGCCATGTTCAATAGCAAAAAGTGCTAAATGGTTATTTGGGTTTCCAGGACATTGTGTGTTGGGTGTGTCGGGATCTTCTAAGCTATAATTTAAAAAATCGGGATATTGCGTAAAGATCTCAGACATTTCTTCGTCTGTTAAAAAAGGAGATTCCCCCTTCATAAGAGGAAACAAAACTTTCATGAGTTTATCAGTTGCGGACGTATCACTAAACTCAGAAATTGAATGCATGAGTCTTTTGGCAAGAGGTTTTAAGTGGAGATTATGGGTGTAAGCTGCTTTAATAATGGCACATTTCATCTCAACAGACTCTAAATCAAGGCTATGTGTAAGAGTCAGTTGATCTTGAGGAGAGAGATTTGGAAGTGTTTTTTCATAAGTTTCAGGCGTTAAAAAAAGCGCTAAAATTTCTGGAGGAAGTGTTTTTTGAAGAGCGTCTATATCAACTGTTTGTCTCCAGTCTCCTTCCATAAGGGGAAATCGTTTGATTTCTCCATGACCAGGAGCCCCCATTTCCATGGTGAGGGTAAATGATTTTTTATCATTAATGAGGAACGTGAGCGTTCCAAAATAATCGTTTTTAAGGAGACTATAGTCTAAATCTTCCTCTTGCCAGGTCAGTTTAAAATTCTTGCGCGACAGAAATGTGCAAAGATTCCTAAGTTCTTGTGTGAGAGTCTCTAGATTCTCTTCAAAGGGAAGAGCCTCTGAAGTTTGTGCAAAATGGGAGCGTACGAGATTTAAAAAATTTAGAAAGCCAGGGGCAAGCTCATAATCTTTCTCTCCCCCTTTTCCTGTTGTTGACTTTAAATAACGGACATGAGGGCGAGCTGAACAGAGCTCCGCAATTCTATCCCGGTTTTCTTGTGAAAACCTTAATTCTGGGTTTTCATTCAGCCAATTATAATATGAATTGAGCGGATGATCTGGGGGTAAAAGATGAAGGGCTGTAAAGATGTGTCCGGTACCCTCTTGTGAGGCTGCTTGAGCTTCAGAAGGGGTGTCTTCGAGAACTTCTTCAGATTCTTTTTTTCGGGCAAGATGAGATTTTAGAAATTCAAATTCGGCTCTTTTGATGTGACACACGATGTTGAAAAAATTTTCAAAAAAAGCTTCAATACAATTGGGGAATGGCTTTCCTTGATATGTTGCTGTTTTATAGTGAGATAAAAGAGGGAGAGGATTTTCAAAAAGGTTATATCCGAAAGATAAAAGAGACGCTCTTTGAGGATTTAAAAGAGCTGCTTTTAAAGCCTCTGGATTATTTCGAGTGTCCCAATACATCTTTTCTGAAAATACCGTTGTTGGAAAGGTTGGACGCAAGGCTTCAGGGTCAACCCCCAAATAACCTGAAAAGAAATTTAAAATATCGTCCTGTGTTTTGACTTTTTGTCCAAAAAAGAAGAAAATGGAACGTTCCACAAGAGACTCTGGTAATGGCTGTTGGTCTTGACCTTGTTCACGAAGTGCTTTTCCAAGGATTTCAATAAAACGAACGGTTTCAAACTCACTTTTTTTGTTTTTTAAGCGGCGCAATGTTTTGGTGAGTTCGGTTTCAGGAGCAGAGGGAGACAAAGCAGCTTGATACATTTCAAGATCACCCTCATTTAAAAGACCTGACGTAAAAAAAGTCTGTTCAGCAGAGGTATTAGCTAAAATACATTTTAAGACCTTTGTTAAAATAAGAGGATCTGTAAGTGAAATGTGTTCTTTTTCGAGGTCTTCTTCATTTATTGTCTCTAAAATTGTTTCTGTGCGTTCAAGGAGCGTAACTTTAAAGTCATGATGGCAAAATTCTGGGAACTCTTTCAAAAGAGAAGAATACTTTTCAAGACGCGTTGGTATGAGATCGGGCTCTGCCCTTAGACCTAAAAGCAGATTATAAAGAGTCAGTTTAAAGGTTGTTTCGTCCATATGTTCTTTAAGGTAATTTTCTGTCAGCCTTAAAAGACGTCCTGTTTTTGAAGGGGTTAATTTTCCGATTGGGTCTCCTGTTTGATTTGCAACTAAAATTCCTGTCGGAGAAGGAAACAGGAGGTGAAAAAGAGATGATCGTGCCTTTGATGGAAAACAAGTTAGGTCTAATAATGAAACGCCTTGAGGATGGGGTGGAAAGTTAGGATCAAAAAGAGATGTTAAATCTCCATAAAACCGATTATTTTCAATGAGCTTAGAGGCGCTTCTGGTGAGAGAGAGAAGGACTTTTTCATTAAAGGATATTCCATGAGAGGCACACCTGCTTCGAATCCATTCCTCCAGGCCCTCTCGAAGCTCCATACCATGGGAGACAATTGGATAGGAGAATGTTAGAAAAAAGATAACCAGAGATAAAAAACGTGATTTCATTGAAAAAATTCCCAAAACTGATGAAAAGTTAATTTTTAAATAAAAGAATTGATAGCACCTATAGCGTCTTAAATCCAAGTTTAAAATTATTCAGAAATAGGGGAATGGGGTGTTTTTTGCATCCCCAGAAGCGTGAGAAGTTGATTTAAATCTCCTGTTTCATCGAGGACTTCCCGGAAAACGTCCTCGAGGCTCATATGTTCCCATTTAAGAGCCCGCTTGATTAAGTAAGGGGCGGGACTGTGGGGTTCTGTGTCCATGAGATAGGTCTGAATCTGTTGTAAAAGCGTGTAAGCTTCTTCTCGAGACTGAAAAGCAGTTGAAGAAGAATTTGTTGGTTTTGGTACGGGACTCTCTTCTTTGGAGATTGGCGTGCTTTCAGATTCTTGGAGGGCCTGAGGCTTTCTTAAGTCTTTCTGGAGGGTATCTTCTGAAGAAGGAGAGGAAGGGATGCTTTGGACTTCTTTTTGTATGATTTTCTCTTGAGATGAAATTTCTCCCCGCTCCGCGTCGATTTGATGTATGAGATCGAGAATATCATTAACATTTCGACGGAGTTGATAAAGAGAAACTTCAGAGGATTGATAATGCGTTAGAAGAAATTTTTCAAGGGTTTCAATCTCTTGGAGAGCTGTTTCAAGGTTTTGTGCAAGTGCTTGATAGAATGCAGAAGATGTGTCGGAAATGGCTCTTTGGAGGTTTTTTAAAATTGGACGTCCTTCATCTTGTGCTTTTTTTTCTGAAGTCTCAGGATCATCTGATTTTTGGAAGGTTTTTTCGAGAGAAAGGGCTTCTTTCCAGTCTAAAAATCGATAAGAGATGGGCTCAGAAAGTGATGTTTCAGAAATAAAGATTTCAGAGATTCGAGCGGAGAGTTTTTCGTTGAGCCAATGAAAAGGGGCTAGTCGGTAGTCGTTATCTCCTCTTTTTAAGGGGGGATATCCTGTTTCCCAGAAGGTGAGACAGAGTGCATTGAGAAGTTTTAAGCCTCGAATGAGTCCTTGAAGTTGGTAGAGTTTAACCCACGCCTCGATGAGCCAAACCATCAGCTGAAAATCTTTGGACCTTGTCGAGAGGGCCTCTGTTGTGATTTTTTCAACTTCTTTGAAATCAGAAACCTTTAAAGATTTTTTCCAAACACCTTGTGGGAGAGAGGGATCGTCTTCTTGGCGCGCGAGCCGAATTTTATTATAAATAGGATCATACGCGAGAAATTCTCCAGCAGGCTTGGTGCCCGCAAGAGGTACTAAAATCGGGTCACGATCTTCCCTTTTTAGATTTTTTTTTAAAGAAGTAGTTTTTTTTAAAGACATAAACCAAAGAGTCCCTATGTTTTTTAGAAAGAGTCTATTTAGTGCGTAAGAACGGGAGCAGCATCTGGAAAGAAGGGAACTGTTAAGACACTGCCCCCTTGTTTTTCAGGGGCTTTGGGCGTAATGCGCATAAATAATTTTGCAGGAATAGAAGATGGATTATGAGGTGTCAAAGTTCCCCGTGTTGGAATCTTAAAAAAGAGGGTTTGAGGATTAGGATCTGTTAAATTCGAAAACTCTGTGAGAGGAGAGTCTTGTGTTAAAAATAATTCAAGAAGGGCCCAAGGGCTATTATAAGTGTAAGTTGCGGTGCTTTCGTTGACAGTAAGTTGCGGCTGATTCCCATCTGTCATGGGTTGGTTTGGTCCATTGGAGGCCCATTGAAAAGAAACAGTGATTGGGGTTCCATAGGCCCAAACGCCTGAAAACGTTGTGCTGTGAAGGTCAATGTCTTGAGGGCCAACTTGAATAACCCAGTCCAACAACTGACTTGCGCCTACTTCATGAGCACGATTGACACGAAATTCAATATCAAATTCATAAGTTGGCAGATCTGAGGGATTTTTTGACGCTAAAAATGGAGAAAAGAAAACGCGAACATCATCCATGGCCATCATGAATTCAAGAGCGCGATCTTTTGAAATCCCATAACTTTTACTTGTCTCTAAGAATTCTTTTGCCGAGGCAACAAGGCTATCATAGAGACTAAAAAAAGCTCTAATATCTTGGGGCTCCGCATACCCTGAAGCATTTTGAACAGTTGCTCCTACAAAAGGAAACCTACCCGCAAGACGTTGGTTAAAAAAGGTTTGAATTTGATCGTAATGGTTGAGCGCTATTTTTCCTGAAAGTGTCTCACAACGTCCCAAGAGTTCGGACCTTAGCCCTTGAAGACGATTTGTAAAGAAATCCTGCGTTTCAGGGGTGACAAGAGGATCTAATTTTTGAGCACAATTGGTGACGGTAACGGTATTCATATCCTTTAAAATAAAGTTTTGTAAAGCCGCAATGGAATTTCCAGGCTTCTTATTATTATAGGCCGTTACGGCATCAAGGATAAGGGTCCACCTTGTTAAAAGACTGACATTTTCACTCATTAAATGAAAATCACTAAAATTTAAGAAGTTTAATATTATGCTTGCATAATCTAAGGTTAAGTAAGAAATACGTTCTCTTACCAGATCAAGATAGGCTTTTAGACTTGTTTCATCTGAGACATTATAAGATAAGAATGCAGCATTCATCTCACCTGTCCAGTCTGTGAACGTTGCATCAATGGGTTCATAAAGACCCTCTGATTCTAGAACTTGATCCACATCTGATAAAATCTGAATGAGTTGAGAGCTGAGCAAATTCCGGAGTTCTTGATAAATGATGTCAACATTTGCATTTTTCATAGATTGAAGAAGAGTTATGAGAGTTGGGATATTTGGTTTTAGATTTGCAATTTGACGTCTTATGGCTTCTTCTGGAGCATAATTTTGTAAAAAAACCGTAGAATCTACGAAGTCTTGTGCCTGAGCAAGAAGGCTTGTGAGTCTTTGTTGTGTTGCTTTTATGGAAATCAGACGAAATGCTTCTTGAATACCTAACGGGTAGGAAGACAAGTTATCGCTCAGAAATATATTAAACTCATTGGTAAGATCTAGAGCTTCATTGATGAGTTGACCATCCCAAAAGAGCTGTGTGTCTGGAATCAGTTCTCTTGCAAATTCAAGTGTATCTGCTTGTTGCATAAAAGACTTTGAGAGAAACTCTGAAAACGCTGCCCGAACCCTTAAAAGACCAATAGAGGGACCAGAAACAAGTTTACCGTCTTGAGTTTCAAAGAACGTTCCTGTTAGGTTAGACCCTATTTTAACGAGTTTTTCTTTAAATTTCTTAAAATTGGTATTTGCTTCCAGAAGAAGATGGTCACCGATTTCGTCTGTAAAGAGATGAGACTCATAAATCATTCCAATGACTTGATTATAAGTGCTTCCTGGATCAAAAGAATCAAAATTAAGCCATTCAAGATGTGGATTATCTAAAAGGGAAATAAGAGAATTCATTTTTGCTAAAATAGCTTCGAGATCATGTCTAAAAGGGACTTGACCTGTGGACGGTAATTCAAAAATTTTTAAGGCTTCTGAAAGGGCGTTTAATTTGTAATTACTAAGATTTTTTTCAAAAACAGAAAATAGGAACAATTTAAAAAGTGATTTTAACTTTTCTTGAGCTTCTGTCTTAAAAGGAGAAAGGTTAATAGGGTTTTCTTTTATTTTTGAAAAAGAGCGTTTATAAAATTCTCCCTTACCATAAGAAGACGATGGAAGATTAAATCCAAAAAGATAAAAAACCAGATCCCCTAAGTGTCCAGACTTGGGATCATTTGGAAGATTATTATAATAATTTACATGTTTTTCAAGTTCTAGAATTTTTATGAGATATTCATTTAAATTATAGAATTCGGATGATTGAAGAGGGTCGGTTGGATTGTCAATTAATTCTGCGGAACCAGTATAGGTTGCGACAGGGTCTTTAATAAGTATATTTGCTTTATTGATGAGTTCAAGACCGATGGAATAGAGAAATATTTCCTCATTTGAGGTGGCCAATGCTTCTTCGACCTCATTGTAGAGGAGGCCCGCCCAAGAAGGGGGGAATGTAAAAAACCATAATTTTGTATGTTCTAGTTTTGACATTAATAATAAGAGTGTTTTTGCTGTATCACTAAAGAATGCTATGTCACTTGAATGTTTATGGGTGTTTGAATATTCTCTTCTTTCTTGGAGATCAATGAAAATTTTTTGCAAGAGCGGATTTAAATCAGAAATTGTCGAACGAAGCGTTTTGTGATCTTTGAAGAGTCCAAAGCTTAAAATTAAGAAAGTTATAAATGTGCAAACACGGGTGATATTGATGGCTCTGCTCGACGTAATAAGACGACGTTGTCCTGGTGTTGCAAGAATATATTCGGGAAAAATTTTGTTTTCGAGAAGTTGCGTAATAAAGGCAACTTTTCGGTCATTAACCATATTATAAGCATTAAGAGGTTGTCTGCCCTCGGACGGTTTCTGCAAGGCGTCATTTTCTGTGTCTCCAGGTTGCCAAGAGGTGTCTCCTGTAAAGTAAATCCCGCGGCAAAAAAAAGCTTCTCTATACCCAACATTTTTAAAAATATTTGTTAAATATAACTGGAGTTTTTGTTTAATTTTCTGAAAATTTTGAGGAAAGAGGATGACTCCATCTTTAGAGGACTCGTCAATATTTTGCGTAAAAATTTCGAGTTGATTGAGCGTTAAAGACCCAATTATATCTTCAAAGGCTTCATCAACCCATTCTCCTTGAAAATTTTCTAAAGGATCATAAGGTGATGACCATCCAAACATTTGAGATTTTTGATCGGAGGAGAGAGTGTTGGTAAAGCTTTTAAATCCAGAGATGATATCACATTTTGTAATCACGATATAAATTGGAACATTAAGGCCTAATTTTCTTTCAATGACTGATAATTTTTGATAAATGAAGTCGGATCTTTCAAGAAGAGTATCTGTATCAAATTCTAAATCATTCAATAATTCAGTTGCTGGAATTGTTAAAATAAGACCGTCAATAGGTCGTTTTACTCTGAAATGGGAGAGTAATTTAAAAAAACGATTCCAATTTTGGTTATGGGAAAGAGTTGTTTTTTCCTCAATTAAATAACTGCCAGAGACATCAAGTACGATGCCATGATCAAAGAAAGACCAAGAACAGCCAGATTGTTCTCCTTCTTTTAAGAGGAGTGGCTTTCCAAGGGGAAGAGGCAGGTTTGCATTTTGAATAAAAGTTGTTTTTCCCGCGTTTTCAGGTCCGATGATCAGAAACCAAGGAAGTTTATATTTGTAATCAGGACCCCCTATATTTCGACGCAAAACTTGGACGGCATTCACAAAAGATTTACCCATGGGTGTTATAGGTAAATATCCAAAAAGAGCAATAAATTCCGTAAATTTACTGCTTTTAAAAACCATATCTTTTTTCGTAGAAATCGGCTGAGATTGAGACGAAGCAGCAGGCGCAGGAGTAGGATGCGGGCTTTTTAAGCTTTTAAGAACAAGATATGTTAAAATCCCTATGACGGAAAGAGCCGTAAAAAGAAAACCTGTCACCATAAAAGGAAGATAGGGCTCAAGAGCGTTAAGGATCAATTCAATGTTGAAAATGGCATTCATATCTTTAAGAAACTTTCAAAGAGAGGTTTTTTTTGTTAAGAATTTGCGTTGTGATTTTACGTATATCTGATGTATCGACATACCAGAGGACAGATGCAATGAGGCCCATGCCAAAAACCAGTCCCATAAAAGCACCATACCAGACCCTTGGATTGGGAAGATTATGAAGGATACCTTGTTCTTGAGTGTACCCATACGCTTCTGGAAACAATAAGTAATCTGGAGCTTGAAAGTTAGGCTCTTTTCGAACAACGAATAAAAAAAGCTCATCCATATAGTTTTTTATGGCGCCTTTATCATTGATCCCCCTATATTTTCCACGAAATCCCAGAGCCAAAGCAAAATAGTAAAGAGCGCCCAAATCAATTTTCAAGGGATCTCTATCTAAAAGGTAAGCATTTAAATTTTCAAAAAACTTGTCTCCGGCAATTTGGGTTTTAAAAATTTTTTGTTCGATGAGATACATGTCCCACACGTTTTGCCCAACCCAATTAAGGCTTAGGAATATTTCATCTGCGAGAGCAGCCATGATGTAAAGAGCTTCTTGATAATAAGCCATTAAAAAATCGCCCCCTTCATGGGACACTGCAAATTCTTGTGTCTCAAGAAGACTTGAAATATTTTTTGAAAGAGAGGCTACAAAATCATAGAGGACCTCTTGTTGGTTTTTATCTGATTGAGTGGCAGAGACAGAGAGACCTGAAAGAGCAAGCGTTTTATCAGAAACGACTTGTTCGAAAAACTGTGTAAAGTTATTTAAAATAAATGAGTTTTTTAAGTCAGTTGGTAACATTTTAATACTCTTTTTAACTTTAGGTTTTTATGTTTTCTTTGTGTAAAGAATAATTCCTTGAGGTCTCGTTTCAGGTGTATCCATCAAGTTTATAAGACAAAGAGGCTCTCCCAGTTTTATGAATTCTGGATCATTTTTGATCGTTAGAAGAAGGCCGTTTTGAGGAGGAGAAATTCCAAAATCAGTATCGTTCTCGATAACTTGACGACTCGCACCTAAAATACGTCTATCCCTTACATTTTTTAAGAAAGACTCAGATGCAATAATCGTCCCGCTTAACCATTGGACAAGATCTGAAGATCCAAAAGTTGGTGTTCCTCGTAAGGAGATGAGAAATGTTGGATCTGTGTTTTGAGGAGAGAGCTCAATTGAGAATACCCGGTCATATTGACCAAAAGGAAGGGCGATATAATTTTCCTGAATAATTTCAACCATACTTGCGACAAAGCTTACAACCTGGTCAAACGACTGGAAGATAGAATCATGTTGATAGGGCTTAAAGAGAGGAGCCACTTGCCCCCGTTTGAGGGTTGTCAGATCGCCAGCAAGCCCTAACAGGGCTTGGTAGAGGGTGTAGGGGTGTGTCGCATTTGTCCCAAGAAGATCCTCGAGGAGAGGAATTTGACGCACGATAATTTTTAAAAGATTTTCATATTGAAGAATAAGAGGCTGTGCCGTTGGAGCATTTGTTTGCAAATTCTCAGAAAGAAAAGCGGCTTTATCTTTTAAGTGTTGAATAATGCTTGCAATAACGTGACCAAGAACAGAGGTTCTCGCGCAAAAAGTCTGAGGTGGAAGGAAAGAGGTTTGTTGATAACTTTCATTCATAAATTCTATTTCCATCAATGGAAAACTTACGTACTGGGGAGGAGGGGTGTTTCCAACGAGAAGCTTAATGTTGGGAACAAGGCGCGGAATATAAATTGGATTTTCTCCAGTATTGAGGTCAACAGTTGGTTCTGCAGGGACAGAAAGAAATCTTGGAAAGTCTCCCGTTAGGTTTGAGCCATTTGGATTTAAAGAGGGAACACCCAAATAAATCATTAAAGGACCCTTTCGAAACTCATCATTATAGACGGTGAGATCGACTTGTGGTGTATAATTATCTTCTTGGGTGACAGTAAGAACTGTGCCGTCTGTTAATATAGCGTCAAGTTCTAAGACGCTTAATTTCCCGCTGACGAGAAGGACACGATCAATTGTAAGCGTTGATATTCCCCAAAAAAAAGGTTGGGCAGCTCTAAGGTATCGAAACATGAGAGATTCATAACGAACGCCGTGTTGTTGAAAGTGTTGAGGTCCGATAAGCATTCCTTCATACCATTGAATGGCATTAAATACGTGCTTTATGGATGACATCTCATTCTCTCCCTCATCATTATTTGATCTTCTTTCATAAGTTTGACACTAAGCTTACACGAAAATTAGAGAGGGGAGAAGATCCTTCCCTTAAAAAAGGCTTAAATTTGACTGAAAGATGAAAATTAATCACAATGGAACAAAATAAGGGGTTTTCAGATCAGCTCTATTTTCAAAATAATCTCAAAAATTTAAAAATAGGATCATTGAGAGCTCTCCTCAAGCCCATTTAATTTTGAACTTAAAAATTTTGAACTTAAAAATGGAGACAGGTTTTTCATCATGAAACAGTTAAAAAAACAGTCATTCCTGCGGTTATAGGGAATATGCTTGAATTTTACAACTTTACCCTGTTTGGACTTTTTTACCTGTTCTTTCGCCTTTGTTTTTCCCAGAAAAAGATCTTCTAGCGGCTCTTCTTTACGGCTATTTATTTTTTGCAGTTGTTTTCTTTGACTATCCTTTGGGAGCCCTTACATTGCCTTTGGTAGGGCGTTTCGCTGATAAGGTGGAACATGTTTTCATTATGGTACTCTCTCCCATTATTTTATTTGGGGATGCACTTTTGTTTTTCCACCTTCTTCAAGAGCCTTCGCTCTTTGCGGTTGCGATTGCTGAGTTTTTAATCTTGGGACTCTCTCAAGGGTATGTTGCCCCTCTCACTGCTTTTTCAGGACGTTTATTTCCTGTCGCCGTAAGATACAGTGGGGTTTCTTTTGTGTATTGTGTTGGAGGGCTCTTTTTGGAGGCACCTCTCCCTATATCTCAAGGGTGCTCATAAACTACTTTGGAACCTTCCTTGCGCCGGCGTTCTATCTCATGTTTGTCTGTCTTTTGGGAATTGGGAGTGTTTTAATGGCAGAACGGATTAATAATAAAAATTAAAAGAACATAAAAAACCATAAAAGACATTTAAAAATTTGGAAAGATCTGAAACAGCAATGTCAAGAAAGAGGAAATGGTATTAAAAATACAAGATATCGTGAAACCCGGAGCTTCAAATTTTTTGACACAAAAATCTCGTCTTTTAAAGCAAGGGGGGGGGATTATTTCCCCTCAGACTTTAGGCTTTAAGAAAACATAAAACTTTTCGAGTTGTTTTGTGAAAGAGGCATTCTCATCGGGGTATGTTTTCAAATGATGAAGTGTTTCTTCAAACGTCAATCCTGAGATTTCAGTGATCGTTAAAAGATCGGGAAACTTTTCCAAAAGGTTGGCGCCAAAAGTATAAGCTTCAGGAAAGACAGCTATAATCCAAAAATAAGGAATGCCCCAATAAGACGCCCGTTGTCTAAAGACGCTCGGATTAAGTTTGTCCAAAAACGCGAAATTTCTCGCTTCTAAACTAGAGATGAAAAAAGTCTGAAAAGTATCTTCTCCAATAAGGGAAATGGGGTTTGCTAAAAATTCTGGAACAGTTGTGTAAAAGAAAGAAGTGAGTTTGTCTTGAGTCTCTGGTGAGAGGGATCGTACTGGCGAAATTGGGCACGACTTTAGAAAGACTAAGGGCTCGGAATAATGTGTAAAAAATGAAAAGAGAACATCATCTTCTATTTCATGATGGTAGGACAATGCCATGCTCCACCAAGCAGGACTTTTTATTTTTTCGATTAAAAGAGGAATCAGAGCGGCAAATTTATTTGTTAAAAGGTTCTTAAAAAGGGCAGAAATTTGGTCTGCAAGATTTGAAGTTTCATGCAGCGGTGCAATCTCAAAAGGGACCGTGGAAATGAGGTTTTCAAGTTGTATCATATCTTCGACGGACGCTGCTTTTTGAACGGCTTCTTCCCACTCTTTTTTCTGTTGGTTGAAAGAAGCCTTTCTTGTTTGAAGCGTTTCGATGTGCTGACGAAACTCTCTTTCATAAACATCTTTAAATTTTTGTTCTTCGAGGTCAGGAAAATAGGTTGATCTCCAATCAAAATGAGGATTTCTTGTAAAAGAAGAGGGATCTGAAAGAATTGTTCTCACTTTTTCTATAAAAGTTTGAAGGGCGTTGTTCACTTCTTCTTTTTTTTGTGTTTGAAGAGCAGCTGTTAAGGTTTCATTCTCTTTTGATAAAGGATGAAGGTGATGTGTGTCATGAGCCAATTTTTCTTGTTTTTCCTGATAGAGAGCATAAAGATCTGGGAATTTTTCCTGAAATAAGGTCAAAGAATAGTCTATTTCATGAGAGTATACATAGCTTTCCAGAGTATTAATGAGATCTCTCAGGGTTTCTTCATTATTTTCGATTGTATTTTCAAGAGCACTTTTAAAATTTTCGAGCCATGTTGTATGACGTAATTTTTTGAAGGTGAGTTCTTGGCCCATTTTTTTATTATATTCAGATCTTAGTGCAACATAAGAATTATAGGGCTTTGTGAAAAATACTTCATTGATTTTAAGAAGGTCAAGATCAGTGCAGCCTGCTAAAAGCTCAGAAATTTTTACCTGATCCTCTGCGTCAAAAGCCGCATCAAATTCTCTTTGCCAAGAACGTGATGTTTCAGAAGCCCATGGATTTTGCATCCACTCAGTTTGAAGTGGAAAATATTTAAGGTAGGGAGGATAGGAGACATGAGCACGAGAAGCATTTTGTGGAATTAAAGAATCTTCTGCCAAACGGAAATTTTGATAGGAATGACCCGCAAGATATTCTTTTTGCAAGTACTGGAGACAGGTTAATCCGGTCTCATTTCTAAGGATAGATAATTCTTGCAAAATTCCGGTTAATTCTGAAGAGGCTCCCTTTAATTTATAGCCGTCTATGTATTTGAAAAGTTCAAATAAAATAGGGATTCCCGGCGTGCGCGTCTCTGACTTCCAATTGGCTCCTCTTTGAAGAAGAGAGAGGATGAAGGGGGCTAAGTCTGGTGTTGGGCCTCCCCTCTGAAAGGGTTCTATGTAATCTAACAATTGTTCGAGGGGTGTGTAGCCACGGCTATCTCTTTCCTCCACAGGCATATAGGAATTAAAAAGGCTTTGAAATCTTCGGATGCGCTGCTCTCCACTCAGATCTCGAAGGTCTTGGACGGGAGGAAGTCTGAATCCTTTATCTATAAAAAATTTTAAAGAAAAAGACTCTTTGTTTTCTGGATAGGTGTTATAAGAGAGCGAAAAATTACTGAGTATATTTTGTAAAAGATGTTCTTTAAGAGAAGTGTCAAAAGAGGATAAATCAAGATGGATCTCAAAAAAAAGTAAAGCTTCTTCCGTAAAGTCTTTACTGTCAGAAATCCATCGTGCGAATTTGATTTGATTTTGAGGGGTGAAAAGAACTGAGAGATCGTGTGTTTCTTTTAAAGATTCATAAAGATACAAAAACATATCCCATTTTTCCTCACGGCAAAGCTTCATAAGACAGAGATGATGATCAATTTCTAAGGTAGTGAGGGCATTCGGGTGCAGATTTAGAAAGCTTTTGACAGTTTCAACGTCGCCCATGTTAATGAGATAGGGGAGGCTATTTTTATAGGTTTCTTGAGGAGGGGATTCTCCCGTAAAGTCTTTGTAGATCCGTTGATAAAAATCAAAGAATGTTGGTGGTGCATAAAAGCTACCCTCTAAAGGCTTCGTTCCCTGACGCAGCCAATCGGCCAGGAGGGCAGAGGCCAGTTCAGAGAGTTTATCATCAAAATCCCGGCTTTTTTCTTCGGAAAGAGGATAGCGAAAGTACCCTCTTGTGTGAAAGGGGGGGAAGTGGGGATTGTGATAACGTGACTCATAAGATCGCATGGCTTCAACAGTATCTGGATCTGCTTCCGGAGTTTGTTTTTTAAAAGCCGCTTGTGTAAGGAGGGGATGCATGAAAAGACACATCTCTGAAACAAGAGATTTCATAGAAGTTTTTTCGTCACGCGGAAGAGATCCCTCAATCTGACGAATCATATCTTCCATGACGTCTTGGGCAATCTGCTCTTCAACTGGTAAGTCTTGTTTTTGAGCTTCCTTATGAAGCTTTTCAAGCAAACGACTCACGTAGGGTTTTCTGTCGGCCTCTGGGACATCAACGGGATGCCCATAAGGGGTACCAGAAGCCCCATCTCGGAGTGTAATTGTATAGAGATCCTCCCAGGCTGTATTGACAAAGACCTGGAGGAGGCCGCCATTCGATTTTCCCGCGGGGGCGAGAGGACTAATATATTGTTCGTTTAATGACTGAAACCACTGATAAGAAGCTTCTATCCCGCGTAATGCCATGAACTCCAGAAAAAGTTTTGCATCACAGGGCTCCTTAACGCTATGAGAATTTAAAAAATACTCAATGGTGGAGGATGTAACAGTGGTTGTGGCTTGCCCTGCGGTTAAGATGGCATTGAGCCAAAGCATAAGATATCCATTATCTTTTTTGAAATCAGACAAAGGAATTGTTCTTTTCATGACGTCTTGTACTTTTTCTTTTTGGGCTTCCATCCAAGTCTGATATTCAGCGGAGCTTTCAATCAATTTAGGGTCTCTGTTTTCTGATTTATATTGGTTATAAAGAGAGACGTAAAAAGCGCGATGATCTTGATGAAAGGTCTCAAGAGCTTTGGTCATTTCTGTATACTTATCCATATAAGAAAATGTTCCTCTGAGGGCTGAGAATTCACCTTTATCTTGCAAAGAGAAAAGGTTTTCCAGAGCTGAATAGGCTTGATATAAGGTGATCATTTCTTGGCGGCAGCCATGATAAAATGTGTCGTACCCAAAGGGCATTTCTTGGAGTCTCTCATGAGTCGTTAACCTATGATTTGTGTCCAAGATGCGACTCAGATAATCTAAGGCCTCTTCTGTTAATTCAGCTTCTCGGCGTAATTCCTCTTTCAGTCCAACATTCGCGATAAGGGCCTTTATATTTGCTTTGTGATCTCCCGGAAGATAAGTCTCCCCCAGCCAAAGACGTAAATGTGCTTCTGTTGCGGTGACTTTATCTGAAGGAATTGAGCGTGGTTTTTCTGCGTGGAAGGCTTCATATTTTTCCTTGGCACGCTTTTTCATTGCTTTTTTAAATTGAAGATTCATTCGATTTTTTATCGTAAAAGCTTTAATGAAAGACTCAAGTTCTTGCTTTGGATCAAAGGAGACTTCTTCTTGATACAGAACTGTTTCTGGTGATAATGTCTGTCTTTCTGAATAGAAGTATTTCTGTTGCTGAGAGTCTAACGTCTTCGTTCCTAAAACAAAGTCACTCTCGGGGTCTTCCTCTGTCCTTGTCGCAAAGAGATTTTGAGAAGAGGGAGGCTTTCCAAGGAAAACAGTCCGGACACGAGGTTTCTGTTGTGCCAAGAAATTCAGGGCGTTCGGATTTTCTTCAAGAGAAACGGTTTCCCATCTCCCGTAGGTTGATTGAGGATCTCTTTTAAGAAGATCTTTAAGGTGATCCTGAACAGGAGACGCCTTTAACATTTCGAAAAAAGGTTCAAAAAGTATGTTTTGAGGGGAAGCAGTGCCTTCTCCTTCGGGAGATGGTGCTGTTAGGGATGCTTCAGTGGTATCCTTTCGTATTTTTGAAAGAACAGTTGAGAAAGTCGTATTTCCGTGGATAACCTCAATAAGATCTTCCAAGGGGATCCAGACAAAGTCTGTATATTCTTTATGATGCGCCTCTGTCGCAAGCTCTAGTTTTTCTTTAAAAACAGAGGCAGAGACATATTCAACAGGGGTGATGTACATACGATAAAGCAGGATTTTAGGGATTTTTTTTTCGGCAAGAAATGTGGGCGTATTGCGTGCTTCTAAGGCCGCCGCTGGGTTATAAATAGCATGAGAAAAATATTTTTTAAAAATACGTGGATGTAGGGCATAAACACCCATGGATTCTTCTAAGGTTTCACGGGAGGCTGTGAAGTGAATTTCTTCCTCTTTGGCATCGCTTGCTCCGCCAAAGTTACACCATCCCAGACCATCGT
>NCGZ01000029.1 GCA_002257235.1 Alphaproteobacteria bacterium 16-39-46 | reverse complement strand
GGCATAAGCCTCACAAAACCACTAAAAATCTTTTTTATCTTTTCATAAAATTAGGTGGTTTTTTCTATCGGTGGCCCAATCCGTGAACAAGGCCAAATTTTCTGAGGTGTCTTTTTATAAGGATAGAAGAATTCTGCATATGGAAACTCTTTATCCACAAGAGATTTAACATTCCCTGTTTCAATATCAAATATGAGTATTTTGGCTTCTTTGTAACTATTTTTTTCCCCCCCTTTTTTTCCAACTTCGACAACTAAATGCGTGTCGCCAAAATGTGTCAAATCTATAAACTTATAATCTGTTTCAAGTTTTATGGGGAAAACCCTTAAGATATTCTCTGGCGTTTCGACCGAGCGAAGTTCAATACAGCTTGTCTTTCCATTACACCAAAAAAAACGCTTACCATCTCGAGAAACAAGCATCACATCATTTTTTCCAATACGTCCTTGCTTCGTAAAGGTACGATCGTCAAGTTCTTCTCTTAAAATAATACCTTGCGCTTTCAGAAATCCCCGAAACTTCTCTAAATTATGATCATGTTGTATTTTTTTTAAGAAGGGAGCCACCAAAAGACGGTGCTCATAAGTTGGATCTTGTTTTGAAAATTGAAGAGCCAAAAAACAATGAACTTTGACGGGTAGATCACTTGAGATCAAAGACGCAAGGGAAGGACGTGCAAATTTCTCTCTCACTTTTGGTCTTTGATAAGGAACAAGAGCTTTGGAATGAGTAGATTCTGGGCTCTCGTTATCCATACCAAAGAGTGAGAAACAATTCAAAAAACTAAGTAAAAATAAAATATGCCAACTCTTGAAAACCCTTAAAATGCTCATTTTTCTTCCCTAAAATTCATAAATTTAAATCGTCCGTTTTGATATATACGAGACTTAAACAGATTTCAATTATTTTAGGAAAAACCCTTGAAAACCATTCTCATGAGCTCTATCACCAAATTCGTAAATCTCATTTTGGTGATACGATTTTAAGTTTCAGTCTTTATCACCAAAATCGGAAAACATGATTTGGTGATAATAGAAACGTCTCGCTCCTCTTTTATTCACAAAAACCGATAAGGATCAATATCGATATGAATATTAGTGATCTTTGAATTTCACAAGACGAAACCAATTCAAACAAGAGAGGAGAACCTGTGGAATTTGAAAAAAAATTATTTCTCTCACGTCCATATTTCCCCTTGCCACAGAGCTTTCAAAAACTCTTCTACGGGCCAAATATTTATTTCTTTTTCCCCCTCTTTTACCATTCGCTTGCAAGACTCTAAGCAAACGATATGAAGTGACTTTTCTTCATTTTCTGAGAAAATCAGGAGATTTTTAAGGTCATGTTTGCTAATAGAAGAGGACATCTTAACTTCAATTGCTTTATCTTGAACAACGAAGTCAACTTCATATCCATCTTTTGTCCTCCAATAACAAATGGGGTCTCTTTTCTCTCTCAAAAGTCTGTAGGCCGTTAACTCTAAAAAGACATAATGCTCAAAGGCATGTCCTGCATCCGCTCCCCTCATTTCGGTAAAATGAAATCTCTTCAAATAAGACGCCACCCCTGTATCAAAAAGGTAAAACTTAGGAATCTCTTGGATGATTTGTCGGCTAGATCTCGCTTTATAAGGCCTCACAAAATATCCCAAATACATGTCTTCTAGAATTTCAAAATAAGTTTGGATCGTTTTGTAGGTAACCCCACAATCACGCGCAATGTTAGAATAATTAATCATTTCTCCGCTGCAAAAACCTAAGATATCGAGAAATTTTGAAAAAGGTTCTTTCTGTCGGAGATGCGCCTCCATATGAATTTCATTTAAAACATAATCAAATAAATAGGCTGCCAAGCTTTTTGTAGGATTTTCAGAAAAGTAGTGACTTGGCAGCATCCCATTATTAAAAATCTTCGGCCAATTAAGCTCTTTAAGCTCTGCATAGCACAGGGGCAAAAACATAAATCTCCACGCCCTTCCCCCCAGCAAATTAACGCCCGAGAACCTTAATCGTCGAGAACTTGATCCACACAGAATAAACTGTGCCTTTTTATTTTCGATCAACCAGTGAATCTCATTCAGTAGTTCGGGAACTTTTTGAAATTCATCAATAATGATGAGAGGAATTGAGGGAAGGAGCGAGAGTTCTTGTCTTAGCCTTTGTGGCTCCAACAGATATTTTTGGTATGCATCCGCCTGCAAGAAATCAATCCAAAGAGCATCGGGATATCTTTCCTTTAAAAAGGTAGACTTTCCCGTCTTACGAGCTCCCCATAAGAAACAAGATTGCCCCCTAGGAAGATTGAGATCCAAGATCCTTTTTATGTAGTGGTCCGTCATATACCTACTCCTCAAAAGTTATCTATTTGAGTATTATGATTCTTAAAAGTTAGATTTTCAAGGATTATAATTCTTCAAAGTAAGAAAAAGAGGGAAGTTTTCGAGCGCCTAGGGATAAAATTCCGCACTTTCGCTGGAAGAACACCAAATTACCAAAAATTTTAGACGAATTTGGGAAAGGATCTTTCTTGAGAATCTGAAGACACTTCAAAGAAATGTCGAACATTTCTCATGTCTTGCATGTTCGTCTCTTGTTTTGCTTTCCAAAGCGTATAGATCTGCTGTAAATTTAACCAGTGCTCAGGTGTTGTATCAAAAGCGATGGCAAGCTTAAGGGCCATCTCAGGACTCACCCCAGCCCTTCCATTGAGCAACGCAGAAAGTGTTTTACGCGTCACATTTAAACCAAAAGCAGTTTCAGTCACTGTAAGATGCAGGGGATCTAGATAAAGTTCTTTTAAAATTTCTCCCGGATGAGGGGGATTATGCATTTGCATATGAAGCATTTCTTTTTTCCTTTAATGATAGTCTCTATAATCAACGAGAGAAGCATTGCCATTTTCAAACTGGAAAATAAGTCTCCAATTCCCGTTCACGGAAACAGACCAATAGTTTTTTAAATCTCCTGTTAGAGAATGTAAATGAGATCCAGAAAAATTCATGTCTTTGATTTCTTGTGCTCCATGGAGCTTGGCTAAAATCAATCTCAACTTTCGAACATGATCTTGTTTAATTTTACTGGTATCACCTTTTAAAAAAAAGTTTTGGAGGCCCTTATGTTTAAAACTGATTATCATGTATATACTTTACAAAATGATAGATTACACTTTTACAGTGTAACCTGACATGTATCAGGTGTCAATTCAAAAATGCTCCCTAAAAATTCTGAATCCTTTTTTCTATAAAAATACACCTTAATATTCTGCTCACAAAAACCGATAAGGATCAATGTCGATATGAACCTTTGTGGTCTGTGGAACTTTAATAAGTCGCAACCAATCCTCAATAACTTGATGGAGGGGAGCTTTTTTGGTGGCCTTAATGAGAAAACGCCATCTAAACCGTTTCCCCAGTTGAAACAAAGGCGCTGGAGCTGGCCCTAAAATTGTCATGTCTTCTCGAAAGGGTGCTTTTTGTCCCAAAGCGCGCGCAACCGCTTCGGCCTCTTGGGATTTGTGACTTGTGATTATAAGAGCGGCAAGTTTGCCAAAGGGGGGCATTTCTGCAAGACGCCTTGCTTCCTCTTCCTCTTCTAAAAAGCGATCTCGATCCCCTGAAATCAGCGCTTTCATAACCCCATGTTCCGGACAAAATGTTTGGAGAAAAACACGTCCTTTTTTTTGGGCCCGCCCACTGCGCCCCGAGACTTGCTGAAGAACCTGATAGGTCTTCTCAGAGGCTCTGAGATCTCCTCCCGTCAAACCAAGATCAGCATCAACAACGCCCACCAATGTGAGATTCGGGAAATGATGCCCTTTGGAGACAACTTGAGTCCCAATCAGAATATCAATTTCTCCGCCCATAATACGATCAACCATCTCTTGAACTTTTTGAACACTTGTCAATGTATCACTGCTGAGAAGAGCCACCCGCGCGTCGGGTAAAAAACCGGTGACCTCTTCAAAAATACGCTCAACCCCCGGTCCACACGCAGCAAGCGTTTCTTCAGCTTGACAACTGGGACAAACGTCCGGACATTTTAAACCATATCCACAATGATGACAGAGAAGCCGTTTCTTCTCGTGATGGAGAACGAGCCAAGCGCTACAATTGGGGCATGCGAACCGATACCCACACCCACGACACAATGTTAAAGGCGCGTACCCTCGGCGATTTAAAAATAGAAGGGATTGTTCTTTAGCCTCCAAGACTTGAGCCAACGCTTGACGCAAAGGAGGCGATAAAAAAGCCATTTTTCCTTCTTTTTTTGAAATCCCCGTCATCTCTTTTGAATAAAGCCGCATATCAATGGCCTGAATCTCTGGCAAAAGAGCCAATTGCGCGCGCTCACCCATCTGCATGAGATGAAATCGACCTGATTTTGCATTGAGACGGCTTTCTAAACTCGGCGTCGCGGAGGCCAAAAGAATCGCTATATTTTCAATTTTAGCGCGTACAATGGCCATATCGCGTGCGTTATAGAGGACACCTTCATCCTGCTTAAAACTCATATCATGTTCTTCATCGACCACAATAAACTTGAGATTGGAAAAGGGAAGAAAAAGAGCGGAACGGGCCCCAACAACAACTAGAGCCTCTTTTTCTGTCACTTTTTCCCAGCAAGCTTTACGTGCTGAAGCTCCTAAATCTGAATGCCAGACAAGAGGCTCAAAGCCGAATCTCCCTTTAAATCGATCCATCCATTGGGCACTTAAAGAAATCTCGGGGAGGAGAACAAGAACTTGGCCTTTCTGCTTCAAAATATAGTCCATGGCCTCAAAGTAGACTTCTGTCTTGCCAGACCCCGTCACGCCATCTAAAAGCGTTACTGAAAAACGCTCCGTCTGAAGTTCTTGTCTGAGCTTTTCAATAATATCTGATTGGGACTTCGTAAAGAGCAAGGACGTTTCTTTGAGCGTCTCCTTCACCCTGTCTTCAACGTCTGGGAGAGGCTTCTTTTTCAAAAGACGTTTTCGAGATTTAAAAAGACTGGCCTCTCCCATGGCAAGCTTTAAAACAGATCCTTTCGGAGAAAGGGTATATCTTGCAACCCAATCAATTAAATCACAAAGAGCCTCAGACAGAGGCGCAAGGGGAAGAACATCTCTCACGTCTTTAATTGTCTCAAAGTCCGGTCTCTTTTCAAGAAGCTCCCAAACAATTCCAATGGCAGAGCGCCCTCCAAAAGAAACATTGATAAAACTTCCCTTTTGAAGAGAAAGAGAGGCTGGGACCTTATACGTATAGACACGGTCCAAAGGTAAAGGCAGAAGCACTTCAATAAAGAGATCTTTGGACACTAAAAATTCTTCCATTTCTGTTTTAAAAAAGGTAAAGGTTAAAACTTAATATCATTACAAAAGGACCTGTCCATGAAAATTTTTCTTGATACCACAGATATTACCGCCATAGCTCAACTCTCTGAAACAGGCCTCGTTGATGGGATTACCACAAATCCGTCCCTTGTGGCAAAAAGTGGACAAAATTTTGAAGTTCTCCTACGCGAAATCTGTACTCTTATTAAAGGACCTGTGAGTGCAGAAGTGACAGCCCCTGACCATGCCACAATGCTCAAAGAAGCTTTCCATCTCGCCAAGATTGCGCCCAATATTGTGATCAAAGTTCCCATGACACAAGAGGGTCTTAAAACCTGTAAAGTTTTGTCAGACCAAAACATCATGGTTAATGTAACACTCTGCTTTTCTGCTCTGCAAGCTCTTCTTGCAGCAAAAGCAGGAGCGACCTTTATTTCTCCTTTTGTTGGACGCTTGGACGACATCGGTCTCGATGGCCTTGATCTCATTGCAGACATTCGGGAAATTTATGATAACTACCCGGCTTTTAAAACTGAAATCCTCGTAGCCTCCATCCGAAACCCAGCGCACGTCCTCGCCTCTGCCAAGCTCGGAGCAGACGTTGTGACGATCCCTCCTGATATATTTTCAAAGATGTTCAAGCATCCTCTCACCGATATTGGACTTGATATTTTTGAAAAAGACTGGGAGAAAACAAAACAACAGATTTTGAAAGCGTAAGCTATAAAGTTACTTAATCTATTGAGAAGAAAAAAAAGGACCATTTTTTGGTCCTTTTTTATCGGCTCAGGCATATCTAAAAGTCGTATGAATTTTGCCGAAACCTACAAAAAAAATACCGTCACCCTTAATTTTCAGAAAACAGTTGCCTGAGTTTAACCATCAGAACATTGTTCCAGATTACCGTTGAAATCCATTGAGGAATACCTGCTGCAATAAAAAGAGGAGATTTAAACTCCTCTTCAGGATGGCGATGGAAATTATGAATACCATACTCCTTACGAAGGATATCCCTTGGGATAATAATCTTATTCTGAGGAGAAAGCGCCACGAGAACACTCAACAGAGACTGATCATGTCCATGACCTGAAAAGTCAGACGCTTGTATATCCTTATCAAAAGGAGAATCCGTTAAGGCATCGGCATTTTCACACGTGTTTAACCATTTTTTGATGAAGGCTCTGTTTTCAGCTGTATTGCGAACGGCCACAAAAAAAGCCCAAATGTTTTGATGCTCTAAAACCTGAGGGGTAAGCTCTTCTTTAAAGGCTGTATAAGCCTCTTTCTTCAAATGTTGCCTTAAGGGAACCGGCTTCCCATGGCCCATCAAAATCATGTCACATCCCGAGCTCTCAAATTTTTTAAGAAGAGGCGTCAATGATTTTTTAAGAATAATACCAGAATCTACATAAAAAATAAGGGCATTTTCAGGAGAAGATTCCATTGTTTTTAAGATAAAGTAAGGCTTCCACAACCAGTACCCAGACCCCCTTGATTGTTCTAAAATGTGTTTATTTCGGGCATAAAAATCTGGATCAAAGTGGCCGCGCCGATAGTTATAAATCGCATCAAACCCTTTATCGGCAGCACTCGCTGTCAAAGAAAATTGATTTTTGTAAAAAACCTGGGGTCCATCCGCAAAAGAAACCAAAATAACAGGGGGACGCTCCTTGTAGGTTTTATTCAAGACATCGGGAATAAGGAAAGAGTTTACGTGAGTTGTTGACGGGTCAACTTTAAAAAGAACACTCAAAAAAAGAAGAGAAAGCCCGAAAAGACTCAAAATTCCAAAGAACTTAAGAACCTTTTTCGAGACAATTTTATGAAATATTTTTTTCATTCTTCTAAATTCCTTTTTAGAGAGAGAAAGCGCCCCATTAACGTCAAAAATCAAGTCCTTTAACTTAAGATCTCACTGAAAACGCTTAAATTTTTTAACTTTCTTGCAACAGAACAAGACACATTAACCGCAACGGCTCTGTGAGCATGCTGCCAAACTTTGAGATCATCTTTTGAATTTCCAACATAGATAAAGTTTTTTTCACCATAGGTCTTAATCAGCGTTTCTGCTTTTTGAGCAGCACGTTGGTTTAAAAATCCATCACTCGCGATAATATGATCAAAAAATCCACAATAGTGGGCAATTTTATGAGCAATCCGTGCATCTGCTGCCGTGGCTAAGACTACTGAATGTCCCTTCAATTTTGCGTCTCTAATAAGCGCTGTTACTTTTGGATTATAAGAGAGACCTGAAACGTCTATTTCAACCCTTTCCCCGAGCTTTTTTTTAAGAAGGGCTCTCCCCCTCAAAAGCCAAAGCAAAACGGTCACCCCCCTCAAAGGATTGTGTTTTAAATAACGCCACACAGCAATTTGCGTCACATCTTCCTGGATAAGCGTTCCATCTAAATCAATACAAAGAGGAATGTTTTTAGGGCTCGGGACTTTCGCCATTATTTTTTGCTCTCTAAAAGTGCTGTCATTTTTTTCCGCGTGCATCCGTTATCACTGCATCAGAATCCCTCTCTTTTCGTTTTCTCCAGCAAAGGTATGCAAAAGGATGAGAGAAAGCGAGACAGGTGACACAGAAATAAACATAGCGGGACGTTGACGCAAGGGAAAAAACAAACAAAAAGAGTGCATACGTCACGGCCATCGCGTTTAAAACAAAAAGAGGAACAGCAGCAGGCGTTCCTTTCCTAACCTTTAAGCTCAACCAGATGTAAAATAAAGAAAGGGGAAGCCCAAAAATATAACTAAAAATGATCGTCATATTTGCAGGCCATGTTGGAAGACGATGCGCTTTTAGAAAAAGTCGCAGGGGGCTTTTGACATCAGATCCCGCAAGCGTTTTGTAAAGAACCACACTGCGATGAGAAAGGTAGGCAAAGGGGTGTTTAAGGACCGCCTGTCGCCAGGCCCCAATGAGTTCTCTTCTTTCATCCTCATTTTTTGTAAACCGCAGAGGAGAATCAGCCTCTGTAATAAGAGGTTCCCATAAATGAGAATATTTCGCTTTGATTTGGTCTTTCGTTCCATCGGGCCCGTTAAAGAGAAAGGGGGGTATAACATTATCACCACTTCGCACTGTAATTCCTGCGAGATCATAGATCTTAACTTTTTGCCAGGAATAGGTTTCCTCGGTTTTGTCGCACATAATTTTTTCATGGAAAATATCAATTGAAAGGAGCATCACCGCTGTCAAAATAAGGGCATACAGACCTTTTTTGAAAGAGCTTAAACGGGGAGACAAATATAAAATCCAGCCCATCATAAAAAATAAGACAAACTGAGCTTGATATTTCACGGAAGTTGCAAAAAATAAGAGAACCATTAGAAAAAAATACTCTTTTCCCGAAAGGGGCGTTTTTTCGAAGGTTTTTTTTGTCAAATAACCACTTGCCAGCATATACCCAAAGGTAAAATAAAGATCTTTCCAAATAAAACCCATGCTGATTAAAATGGAGGGATATAAAAATAGGAGAGGAAACCACCAAAACCATTTTGATCTTAGAAACTGCTGGGCCATTAAAGCAACCGCGCCCCAAAAAAATGCCATCTCAAGAATCAACATTAAAGCAGGCCCCTTGATGAGAAAATCAGCTCCTCTCCAGATGAACTGAAGCAAAGGCCCCCACTCAGAACGATAATTTCCCCCCATCGCCAACCCATAAATTGTCATAGAATCAGGACTCATCTTTCCAGGCCATAGAAACACGATACTTAAAAGTGCGAGTCCAAAAAGAATGAGAAAGTGAAGAATATCGTAGGAAGATTCTGTTTTTTGAGACATTTTTGACGGTCCTTTGGGGGTCCAACGATTCTATTTTTTCGTGGTCGATGGGAAAAGAGACTCTTTAATTCAGAGGGCTTTGAGGTTTTGTATTGTTTAAGCAAGACATTATTGTTTCCTGGCCCACCTTGATTTTAAGTCAAAAAATTTTGAAGATACGGAATAGAACGCGGCAAAAATTTTTTAATTTAACAGAGATGGGCAGAAATTATTTCGAGATAACATATGATTTGGATAAGAACTTGGCTGGGGCGGTAGGATTCGAACCCACGGATGGCGGGACCAAAACCCGCTGCCTTACCACTTGGCTACGCCCCAAAAATTTGTCTCAAACCTAGCGATTTTTTTTTTAAGATGCAAGAAGAATATTACTTTTTAAATTTTTCTTGTGAAGCGACGAAAGGTCGTGTAAAGACATAAAGGACGGGGCGTAGCGCAGCCTGGTAGCGCGCCTGCTTTGGGAGCAGGATGTCGGAGGTTCGAATCCTCTCGCCCCGACCATTTAAGAAAACGGCAAAACCTAAGGACCTTCATGTCCCACGCTCATATTTATAAACCTTGTAAATCTGCGAGCCAGTCAGGAAGAGCCCTTACACATCATTGGGTTTTAAGGTTTGATGCTACCGCTCTTCCTCAAAAAAACCCGACAACGGGATGGATCCCATTGATAGATATGCTTGAGGAAGTTTTCTTAACGTTTCCGACTTTAGAAGAAGCCATTCGATTCGCAGAAACCAAAGGTCTTTCATACACCATTCAAGAGCCTGCCCCTCAAAAAACGCCTCTAAAAAGCTATAGCGATAATTTTCGCTTTGACCGAAAGCGTTTCTAAGGGTAAAAGAATAATATTGTATCCAAAATGCGCCCTTAGCTCAGCTGGATAGAGCAACAGCCTTCTAAGCTGTGGGTCAGAGGTTCGAGTCCTCTAGGGCGCACCACTCTCTCAAAAACAAGAAG
Source organism: Alphaproteobacteria bacterium 16-39-46 (assembly GCA_002257235.1). Classification (GTDB taxonomy): domain Bacteria; phylum Pseudomonadota; class Alphaproteobacteria; order 16-39-46; family 16-39-46; genus 16-39-46. Next base: position 10,714 of record NCGZ01000029.1, on the reverse strand, counting down.
TCCTCCATTATCTAAGAGTAACCTCAAGGGTTTCTATATTTTATAATTAAAAAAGGGCCCTCTTTCTTAAAAGAGAACCCTTTAATTTAAGATGATTTCGACGAAAGAATCAGAAGAAAGTTTTCTGAAACTTCCTGGTTATGGCGTTAATCTTCTTCAGAAAATAAAATTTCCTGAATGGCTTTACTCACCCCAGGACCTCTATTTTTAGCTCTCAGCTCTCTCTCCATTGCAGGTAAAATTTCTTTCTCATTCCACATCCTCTTTGTCTCTTCGAAAGAACCTCTTTCTGGAGTCACTGTTGTTTTCAGTTCTTCAATTTTAAGAAATAAGTCACTAATTCTCATTTCAACATTATGAGCTCTAGCATCTCTGCTCCTCATCTTTTCCTCTAATTGTAGTTGCAACTGCTCGATCTGTTCATAAACAGATCCTACCATCAATCTCTGACGAATATTCTCAGCCTGCGCACAAATATAACGGCGAAATTCAACTGTCCCAATCTCTTCAGGTCTCCATACTTTATTTGAAAACTCAAACTCTGGTCCCGCGAGATCCGCGAGACGTGTTTCAGGAACGGCAGCGGCACGTACGAGCATATCATAATCTTCTTCGTATCCATCCCCAAAATCCTCAGGAGTCGGATCTCTTTCTGGAGCCGTAGCTGCAAAACCTTGCGCTCTACCTTCAGCTTCTTGCGCTGAGAGCCTCAAAGCACGCATCAACTCTTCATCATCGTGGCCCTGGTATCTATCGTGACCATAAAGATCCGGAAAATGAGGAACGTCATCGGCAAAACCCTGCGCTCCACCCTCAGCTTCTTGCGCTGAGAGCCTCAAAGTGCGTTGAAACTCGTCTTCATTTTTATGAGACGCGAAGCTTGCTGCAAGCACATGCTGCAAATTATCATCTTCAGCAGCATCTGCTGCTGGCGGGTAAGCTAAAGCGGCTCCTCGAAAATCACGCACAGGATGGTCATCAATCATGCTTGCAGCCACTGCCGCAGCCAAAGCATCTTCCGGAGACATTTCTCCTTGAATTTCTCTCACATCTGAAAGCCTAAATCCACGACCAGCTTCTGAGAGTTGATCATCTCCTTCAAATGCAAAAACATCACCAGAGACGCCATTGATGGAGGCCATCACCCCAAGAGAAACAATCTTTAATACATCTTTGAATGTTCTGCTCAAATTATAACCCATTTTAATATTTCCTTATCCAAAATATAATTAAAGTTTAAAAATTCCTATAAAAATGATATAGGATCGGATTTCGATAAATTTCAAGTCCTTAGATCCATTTTAGTCAAAATTTCCAATAAAACGAGATTCAACAAGAGCCCCCGTTTTAAAAAAGAGGGCTCTTAAAACAGGACTAAAAAAACTATTTTAGATCTTTACTCTACAAAAGATCAGCTAAAACTTTATCAATTTTAGCAGAGACACCGTCTCCTGTATTGAAAGTTTTAAGACGTACTGCGATTTCTCGTATGGCGTTGCGATCAAATGGAAAGTCGTTTTGTCGTTCCCGTCCTAGCTGCTGATACACCGCCACAGCTTGTTTCGAAATATAGGTCACAAACCCTTCGCCTTCAATCTGATGCTTCTCCCAGTGTTGATGCAAAAGAGCTGAGGGGTCTACATTCCATCCCTTTGCGTTTGCCTTTGGCGCTGCTGCGGCTGCTCCCCTTGGGTATGCGCCTTGATCAACAATGCCGGCATTTAATTCTTCTTGGAATTTCAGAGCGAGGGCATAGTTCCTAGCTTCTTCATCTGATGCAGCTGCTGCCGCCGCTCCTCGTGGGTATGCGTCTTGATCAACAATGCCAACCTTTAATTTTTCTTCGAATTCCAGAGCGAGAGCATAGTTCCTATCTTCTTCAGCCGCTGCTGCCGCTGCAGCTCCTCGTGGGTGTGCGCCTTCAGGATGTAAACCGGCATTTAATTCATCTTCCAATTGCATAGCTTGGGCCAATTTAAAATCTTCATCTTCTGCAGCCGCTGCTGCTCCTCGTGGTCGCGCGCCTTGATTATGAAAAGCAGCCATCTCTCTTGCAGGGGAGTGAGGACGCCCACCTACACGGAGAAGAGCCATACTATCCTCAAGGGCAAACTGTGCCAACATCTCTGGATCAAGGTCGCCTTGAAAACTTCTTACAGTCGCGAGTGAGAAAGGAGCAGGAGCACGCGCACCCCATTCATCATCCATTGCAAAAACATCGCCAGAGACACCATTGATTGAGGCCATGACCCCAAGAGAAATAACTTTTAAAACATCTTTGAATGCACTACTCAAATTATAATCCATATTAATATTTCCTTATCTAAAATATAATTAACATTTAAAATTTCCTGTAAAAATGATATAGGATCGATCCTGATAAATTTCAAGTCCTTAGATCCATTTTAGTCAAAATTTCCAATAAAACGTGATTAAAAAAGGGCCTTCTTTTTAATTTTTTTTAAAAAGAGAGCCCTTCGCTTTGATTAAATTTCGTGTGAAAATCCTAGAAAAAAATCCTCTGAGACTCCTTTAGAAGATGATCTTAAAACATCGATGCTACAATTTTCTCGATCTTCTCAGAAACACCTTCACCTCTATTTTTATCATTAAGCTGCCTCTTAATCTCTGGAATAGCGCTGTCAGAAAGCCAACGAGAATGTTGATGCTGAAGCTTAAGAATTTCGCTAGATATCTTCCAAATTTGGGTCTGAATTTGTTGTTGATCTTCTGTATCGGCGCCAAGGAGGCTCTCTTTTAATGCATTCATTTTCTTTGTATTTTCAGTAATCTGATGAAATCTCTCTTGCTCTTGAAGCAGAGAATCCAGAATGCAGTCAAATTGCGGCTTGATATAATCATTAAATGTTTCTAAACCAATTTCAGCTTCTGTCCATGTCTTAACAGACAGTGTTGAAGGATCTTGCTCTGGTTTTTCCTCTTTATGTGACTTAGAAGCAGAAGACTTTCCTAACGCAACCGCTTCTCCTGCTAAAGCAGGATCGTGGGGCCTCCTCTCTGCATGAATAGGATTAGGTGCCTGCACAAACGCAGGCACGTTTGGCGCTGCAGCCAAACTTTCGGCCGCTAATTCTCCCAAAATACGCTGAAAGTCCTCTTCTTCTTGCAGACTCGCACGACTTGCTTCAAGAGCGCGCTTCATAGCTTCTGTGCCCTCATCAACAGCAGCGGCAGCTGCCCGAGGAGTATATGGCGGAGGTAAAACCTTAGCATTTGGAATAGATTCATCTTCACAACTTAGTTCAAGCGCCAATCGAAGCGCCTCTTCTTCATCTATTTCTCCCTGAAGTTCTGTCATAGCATGAGTTTTAAAACCACCACGACCCTCTTGGTATTTCTCATCCATTGCAAAAACATCGCTGGAGACGCCATTGATTGAGGCCATAACGCCAAGAGAAATAATTTTTAAAACATCTTTGAATGTTTTTCTTAAATTATAAACCATCTTAATATTTCCTTAACGAATAAATGCTGTATGATAAACTTCTAAAAATTCTGATAAGAAGGATATAAGACGAATTTCGATAAATTTCAAGTAGTTTCGTCTATTTTTTCATATTTTTTTTGTTTTTGTGTCAATGCTCCTGTGTTTTCTCAAAATTCTTTTTTCAAAATTTCTAAGGACACCTTTTTTCTATTTTCTTTAGAAAAATCAACTTCTAAAACGTTTTCATTTTTCAATAATTTCCCTCCAAACCCTCTGGGCAAAGTATTTTTTTTGTGCTAAAAATCTCCTCGACTCTTAAAAAAGGATTCTCTTTATGAAGATTGCCATTCTCAAAGAACGTCGCCCTTATGAAAACCGTGTTGCTGTCTCTCCGGATATCGTTAAAAAGTATAGAGCCTTGCAGTTGGACGTTATGATTGAAAAAGGTGCAGGCGAAAAGGCTTCTTTTTTAGATGCATCTTACGAGAATGCGGGCGCAAAAATTGGAAAAACCCCCGAAGAAACCCTTAAAGATGCGGATATTGTCCTCAAAGTTCAACGCCCTCTTTTAAAAGGGGAAGGAGAGATTGATGAGCTTTCTTTGATTCCAAAAAAGGCCTGTCTTATCGGGCTCTTGGGCAGCGACCCAACCGCCATCACCGCTTATGAAAAATCCCATCTCTCTGCATTTTCTTTAGACCTTGTCCCCCGTATTACCCGCGCCCAATCGATGGATGTTCTCTCCTCCCAAAGCAATTTGGCCGGATATCGCGCGGTTATTGAAGCGGTCCATGTCTACGGCCGTGTCCTTCCCATGATGATGACCGCGGCAGGAACACTTTTCCCAGCAAAAGTTTTGATCTTAGGGGCTGGTGTGGCTGGCCTTCAAGCGATTGCAACCGCCCGGAGACTTGGCGCTGTCGTTTCAGCTTTTGACGTCAGAGAAGCAGCCCGAGAGCAAGTCGAAAGTCTTGGAGCGACCTTTCTCTCCGTCCCTGCGGTTCAAGAATCAGGAGACGGAAGCGGGGGATATGCAAAAGAAATGAGTTCTGCTTATCAAAAAGCTCAATCTCAGGCCATTCATGAAGCTCTCAAAAAAACAAATATTGCCATTACGACGGCGCTCATTCCGGGAAGAAAAGCCCCCACGCTCATTGATGAAGCGATGGTAAAAGATATGATGCCAGGATCCGTCATTGTTGACATGGCCATTGAAATGGGCGGAAACTGCACCCTTTCTTCTTTAGGGCACATTATTCAAAAGCATCATGTCAACATTGTTGGGATTCCCAACCTTCCTTCACAATTGGCAATGGATGCAAGTCAACTCTATGCAAAGAACGTTCACGCCTTTCTAGGACTTTTAATTTCTTCAGAAACGCAGAGTTTGGTCAGTACCCTAACAGATGAAATTTTAACCAAAACGTGTTTAACGCCTTCTTGTTATTCCTCAAAATAGGATCTTGCCCATGCCCGATCTTCTTCAAACCTCCTTTCAGCTCAATGCCCTCTCTCCTTTCATGATTGCCCTCATCATCTTTGTCCTTGCGGTTTTTGTGGGCTATTATGTCGTTTGGAAAGTGACCCCAGCTCTTCACTCTCCGCTCATGGCTGTCACAAACGCAATTTCGTCCGTCATCATTGTCGGTGCTCTCTTAGCCTGTGGACCTTTGGATGTTTCTCTCTCAAAAGTATTGGGATTTTTTGCGGTTATTCTCGCTTCCATTAATATTTTTGGAGGATTTCTGATCACTCAACGTATGCTCAGTATGTTTAAGAAAAAAGAACGTTCTAAAAAATAAGGCCTCACCCCACTCATAGGTTTTTTCATGACCCCAAATCTTGCAAGCTTTCTCTACCTTTTATCTTCTCTATGCTTTATCTGGGCCCTCAAAGGGCTTTCTTCTCCCAACTCAGCGCGGCGGGGAAACTATACGGGCATGATGGGGATGCTCATTGCCACAGTTACAACGCTTTATATGCCAAATGTCTTAAGTCTTGAATGGATTCTCGGGGGCATTTTTATAGGAGGAAGTATCGGAACTCTCATTGCGTGGCGGCTCAAAATGACCGCCCTTCCTCAACTTATGGCAGCTTTCCATTCACTCGTAGGACTTGCCGCCGTTTGTGTTGCTGCAAGCACCCTTGAAAACCCTGAAACCTTCGGCATTGGGGCCCCCCATCATATCCCTTTTTCAAATCTTCTTGAAATGAGCGTGGGCAGTGCCATTGGTGCCATTACTTTTACGGGCTCTGTAATTGCCTTTTCAAAGCTCCAAGGAATTCTTTCTGGAAAACCGCTTTCTTTTAAGGGACAACATTTTTTAAATGCCTTTTTAGGTGTTCTTCTTATTGTTCTCATTTTTCTTTTTGCAACCACTGAATCTTCTTCTTTATTTTGGGCCCTTACGGGGCTTTCTTTTCTTTTAGGAATTCTCCTTATTCTTCCTATTGGAGGTGCAGATATGCCCGTGGTTGTCTCGATGCTTAACTCTTACTCGGGATGGGCTGCCTGTGGAATTGGGTTTACCCTTTCAAATCCTCTACTCATTATAACAGGGGCTCTTGTGGGGGCCTCTGGGGCCATCTTAAGCTACATCATGTGCAAAGCCATGAACCGATCTATTTTAAATGTTATTTTAGGAGGGTTTGGAACAAGTCAAAATGAAGAAGCTTCTCTTTCAGGTCCTAAAGCTTCTCATGCCCATGTTAAAACAGGAAGCCCAGAAGACGCCGCTTACCTCCTTGAAAACGCACAATCTGTAATTATTGTTCCTGGATATGGCATGGCTGTTTCTCAAGCACAACACGCTCTGAGAGAAATGGTTGACTTGTTGAAAAACAAAAACATTTCTATCCGTTTTGCAATTCATCCCGTTGCAGGACGTATGCCGGGACACATGAATGTTCTTCTTGCAGAGGCGAACATTCCTTACGAAGATGTCTTTGAACTCGATGAAATTAACCGAGACTTCTCAACAACCGACGTTGCTTTTGTTATTGGAGCAAATGATATCACCAACCCAGCCGCCAAAACGAACCCCGCGAGTCCCATTTATGGAATGCCCATCCTTGACGTTGAAAAAGCAAAAACAGTTTTGTTTCTCAAACGGTCGATGGCACCCGGATATGCCGGCGTTGATAATGAGCTCTTTGAGAGAGAAAATACAATGATGCTCTTTGGGGATGCCAAAAAAATGGTTGAACATATTGTTAAAAATATTGCGTGAACTCTAAGTCTCTTTTCTTTAAAATTTGAAAACTTAATTCTCTTGAACTTTTTTATAAATCTCAGGGACATTTTTTTCCTGAAATTTCTCCAAAACTGTTCTTGAAGAAGGTGCCCTTAATCTAAAAAAACTCCTCAAGAAAGAACCCTCAATCTTATGTTCTAATTTTTCATAATGATAGAGTCCCCATAAAAAACTAAGGGTTATGGGAACTAATACAATACAAAGACCCCACGGCCCCAAGAAATCTATTAAATAGACAAGACCAAAAGACGTCACAACGGCCATTATAGAACGTGAAATCGCATAAATGAAGCTGACGTATCTAAATCTTTTAAAAACAGGAAAATGAGAGAACATAATTGCATCGGCACCAGAACCTGCCAATCCAACGATCATTCCGATACTTTGTATAAAAAATATTGTCTCACGCGTCGGGGAATGGCTTAGTAAAAAAGAAAAAATAATGATAACTGGGAGATATAAAAGTGCTTTGAATTTTAAAATTTTCAGAGGATAAATGTAGTACCCTAAAAAAACAATGACTCCTATAGAAATCAATTCGAAAATTGAAACAATAAAATTTTGATAGATAATATCATTGGGAGTTAATCCCATCTCTTTCAAAATCCCTCCGCAGAAGAAATAAATAAAATAAAAATTAACAGCAGCTCCTGATGTCACTGCAAAATAAGCAAATATTGTTTTAGAATCCACCTTTTGACATTTTAAAGTCTCTTCTATCGCAAGAAGTTTTTTTGTTTTTTCAGGATCATGGCCTTTGACATCATCAAAAGCTCTTTTCAAGTGTCTCTTCATATCAATAAATTCTGGAGTTTCACGAAGTCGTGTTCGCGCAACAGATCCCACAACTGCAATAGCAGCGCCAATCCAAAAACCATTTCGCCAGTCAAACCCTTGAGTCGTCACAAGCATCGCAACACCCAACGCCGAGACAGTTCCCACACGAGAAGCCAACCCAATAAGCCCTACAGCTGGATAACGTGCCGGAGGCTTTGTAATTTCTGTCATATAGATTTCAGCGCCAATAACCTCCCCCATAGAGGATAGACCTTGGGCCATTCTGCAGATTGTCACAAACCATGCTGCAGAAATCCCAATTTGCGCATAGGTTGGCAAGGTTGCCATAATAATACAAGAGATTGCCATAATCATTGTTGTCATTATAACCGTTGCTTTACGGCCAAAGTGATCCCCAATATATCCAAAAAAAAGCGCCCCAAAAGGTCTTAACAAATAGGTCGAACAAAAAGCAAATGCTGTTAGGAGAGAAGCCGTTTTAGGATCTGTTTTTGGAAAAAAAAGATCATTTAACAGAACCGCCATATGCACATAAAGCATCAAGTCAAAATACTCGAGAAACGTCCCAACCTGAAGAAGCCCCATTGCTTCTTTTTGAGTTTTCGTAAGAGATGATAAAAATGACATGAGATCTTTTCTCCATAAACTTTTAAAGTGTTAAATACGATTCTCTCAAGGCCCCTTCTTCCTGAAGCTACCTTTCTTGCACTTCTTTAGAGTAAGGCGGCTGACATTCAACGCCATTGGGGAGAGGAAACATTGGTTTAAACTGAAAAAGATTCCCTAAAAAAGATCTCTCTGTTCGATGCTCGAGTCTTTCATAATGATAAACACCCCATAAAAAAGAAACAATAAGAGGAATAAAAATAACGTAAAGACCCCAAGGACCGAAAAATCCCGTTAAATACACCAAACCAAAAGAAGTAAGAACAGCCGTTAAAGACCGTGAAATCGCATAGATAAAACTAATATAGGTAAACCTTTTGAAAACAGGAAAATGCGCAAAAAGAATTGCATCTGCAGGAAGACTTGTTAACCCCAATGTTATCCCAATCACTTGCATAAAAAATATGATGGAAGGCGTCATAAAGTTCGTGAGTAAAAATGGAAAAATACATAAAAAAGGAAGAAATAAAAATGTTTTGAACTTTATAATATTCAGAGGATAAATCCGATAACTTAAGAAAATAATTAGCATAATCTCCACAAGTTCAATCAAAGCAACCATAAAATTTTGATTGATGATCTCCTCGGGCGTAAAGCCTATCTCTTTTAAAAGACCTCCACAATAAAAATAACTAAAGTAAAAACTAACAGCCGTTCCCGACGCAATAGAAAAATAAGCATACATTGTCTTCCAGCTTACTTTTTCACGTTGTAATGTTTCTCTTACATTTCTCATTTCTTCAACATGAAGCGACTTCTTTTCTTGGGCATCTCCAATGATCTTTTTAAATTTTCTTTTCATATCCACAAAATCAGGCGTTTCACGAAGACGTGTCCGAGCCACAGACCCTACCACAGCAATGGCAGCCCCAATCCAAAATCCATTTCTCCAATTAAATCCTTGGCTGGTTACAAGCATAGCAACACCGAGCGCTGCGACAGTTCCAAAACGAGACGCACAAGCGATAAGCCCTACGGCAGGATAACGTGCAGGAGGCTTCGTAATTTCAGTCATATAAATTTCAGCACCAATAACTTCCCCCATGGAAGAAAGGCCTTGCGCCACCCGGCAAATGGTGACAAGCCATGTCGCTGTAATTCCAATGATCTCCAATATACCCAAAAAAAAGAGCCCCAAAGGGTCTTAAAAGATACGTTGAACAAAAAGCAAAAGCCGTTAAGAGTGCTGCTGTTTTTGGATCCGTTTTTGGAAAAAAAAGATCATTTAAAAGAACCGCCATATGCACATAAAGCATCAAATCAAAATATTCGAGAAATGTCCCTATTTGAAGAAGCCCGACGGCTTCTTTTTGTGTGCGATTAAGAGAAGATAAAATTCCCATTTAAACTCCATTTACAGTTAAAAATAATCTTTTTATTTCCTAAGTCTTTCTTAATCCCTTAGAAATTAACTTTTGGTGTTCTTCTTCCCATAGATCTCCATTGAAACAAGCTTCTCAAAAAAGATCGGTCTGTTCGATGCTCCAATTTTTCATAATGATAAACCCCCCATAAAAAACTTACAGAAAGAGGAAGAAATATAAAATAGAGTCCCCAAGGACCAAAAAAATCCGTTAAATATACCAACCCAAACGATGTCACCACGGCCATGACTGATCGGGAAACGGCATAGATAAAACTAACGTATGTAAATCTTTTAAAAACAGGGAAATGAGAAAAAAGGATGGCATCAGCCGGAAAACCCGTTAACCCCATTGTTACGCCTACAACTTGCATAAAAAATATCGTTGAAGGGGTGAGGAAATTCGTAATCAAAAAAGGAAAAGTTGCTAAAAGGGGAACAAATAAGAGGGCTTTAAATTTAAGAATTTTCAATGGATAAATCCGTGAACTTAAAAAGACAGCAAAAATCACCCATAAAAGCTCAACGAGAGAAAGCATAAAATTTTGATAAATAATCTCATCGGGCGTAAACCCTATTTTTTTTAAAAGTCCTCCACAATAAAAATAACTAAAATACAGACTCACAGCAGCCCCTGAAGCAACTAGAAAATACGCCCATATTGTTTTAGAGCTCACTTTTTCACATTCCAATACAGTTTGTATCGCAAGGAGTTTTTCAGTTTTATCAGCCGTCGCTCCTTTCATCTCCTCAAATGCTCTTTTCATGCGTCGTTTCATATCAACAAATTCTTGTGTTTCACGCAGGCGCGTCCGCGCTACAGACCCAACCACAGCAATAGCAGCTCCGATCCAAAATCCATTTCGCCAATTGAATCCTTGACTCGTCACAAGCATTGCGACGCCCAATGCGGCAACAGTTCCAACTCGAGATGCACATCCAATGAGTCCAACAGCTGGATATTGCACAGGAGGCTTTGTAATTTCAGTCATATAAATCTCGGCACCCAAGATTTCGCCCATTGAAGAAAGCCCTTGTGCGATCCGGCAGATCGTGACAATCCAGGCGGCACTAATCCCAATCTGAGCATACGTCGGAAGAGTTGCCATAATAATACAAGAAATCGCCATAATCATCGTTGTCATAATAACGGTCGTTTTACGACCCAAATGATCTCCAATATAC
>NCGZ01000028.1 GCA_002257235.1 Alphaproteobacteria bacterium 16-39-46 | reverse complement strand
TGGCACATACTGTTGCCATATTCATTAATAAGCAGCATGGGAATCCTCCTCTTCAATTTGATTTATTGTTGAAACCATGAAAAGTTGAGAATCGCGTTATATTGATAAGATTATGTTAAAGAAAATGGTAACCGCTCATTTTTTCAATTTTCTGAGTGGTCTTCCAAAAGTCTAAAAAAACCCGCTCTTTTTAAATAAAGAGCGGGTTTTTAAAGAAAATTCTTCCTCTATTTCTTGGAGAAAGGTGTGCTTCCCGTTCTGAAGAAATAAAAGCAAAAGAAGCCTGTCACAAGGGCGCCTAAAAGCATTGTTATATCAGATCCAAACCCAAGATTTACTTTGAAGATATCTGTGGACTGATATAGCGCAAAAGGAATAGCGAGGAGAATGCCCACCAAAGACTCTCCTGCAATTGTTCCAGATGCAAAAAGAAGTCCACGGCGTTCACATGTGGCAACGTCGTCATCTGTAAACTTTTTAGAACGTTTCTTTGCCTTTATGACCCTCAAGGCCAAAAGACTTAAAAGGGATCCCAAAAAGATTGTGACGGAGACGGTGTAGGGGAGATAGAGTCCTGACGCAACGGCAAGTGCTGGAAAGGTCCAATCACTGCCGATGGATTTTAGAATTTTATTGAGAATAATATTGGCAATTGCAATGAGTCCTCCCAAAACTACATAGGTCCACTCGAGATTGTGGGTAAAGATCCCTTTTGCAACGGAGGCCATCACCGTTGCTTGGGGTGCGGCAAGGGCTTGTGTGGGATCCATGCCAGGGCGGGGAAGAGATGTTCCAATTCCATAAGCTTCATAAAGAAGTTGTAAAATAGGAGTAATGACGATGGCACCCACAACAACGCCTACGATTAAAAGGGCTTGCTGTTTCCAGGGGGTAGATCCAACGAGTTGCCCTGCTTTTAGATCTTGAAGGTTATCACAGCTTAGGTTAGCTGCGCAGGCAATAACAGCTCCAATGATGATTGCAAAGGCTGCAGCAGTGCCAGCTGCGTTGGGATCTATGCTAAAATCAATCTGAGTTCCAAGGAGCAAGAGAAGAAGGAAAGAAACGCTTAAAACACCCCCAATTGTAACACCTGAGAGTGGATTCGAGGAAGATCCCACAATACCTGCCATATATCCCCCAATTGCAGAGCATAAAAAGCCAATAAAAAAGGAGAAAACAGTGGCAAAGACAATTGTGGCTCCGAACAATCCCGTGGTGATGGGCATATGGCTTTTGTTCAAGATGTAGAAAAAGATAACAGCCACAGGAATGATGAGAAAGAGTGATCCCGCAAGAACATATGTCATGGGAATATCTTTTTCAGTCCGTGGAATTGCTGTTGCCTCTGTGAGATGCGTATGTTTAAGGGCTGCATAGGAAGATTTGACGGCTGCAACAATTGGCTTTACGAGCGTAATAAGTGTCCAAACACCTCCAACGATCATGGCTCCGACACCAATGTAACGGAGTTTTTGAGCCCAAATCATTTGAGCAGTTGCCGCTAAAGAATCAGCTTCGGGAAGACCATAAATGGCGCCATAGATTGGAATTCCAAATATCCAGACAATCACAGTACCAATCAGAAAACAAATTCCTATGCGAATTCCAACGATGTATCCGGCGCCAATGAGGGCTGTTGAAAGCCCTGTTCCACATCCAAAAAGCGTTGGGCCTACAGAGGTGAAGACGGACGCTGTTTCTCCAATCATCTGAAATCCACTCTGGAAAAGCTTAATGAGTGCAGCTAAAATTCCAGAGACAAGCATATCGCTGGCGCCTGTGGTGTTCCCATCTCCAGCTTTTAAAACTTCGGCTGTTGCAACGCCTTCTGGAAAGGGAAGAGGGTTGTCTATAATCATGGCGCGTCTCAGAGGAACAGACATGAGGACACCCATAATACCTCCAATGCACGCAATGGAAACCGTCTCAAGAAAGGGGAAGTAGGTCCAAAAATTAAGAAGGATGAGGGCAGGAAGGGTATAAATAATCGCAGCCGCAAGAACTTCACCTGCAGAGGCAATCGTTTGGACCATGTTATTTTCAAGAATATTGGACGTTTTAAAAAAACGAAGAACAGCCATTGATATAACGGCAGCAGGAATACAGGCAGAGACAGTAAGTCCAATCTTCAATCCTAAATAGGCATTCGATCCCGCAAGAATGACGGCTAAAATAATTCCTAAAATAACAGCTTTTACCGTAACTTCCGGAAGATTTTTACTGGCCGGGATATAGGGAACGACAGTTTGTTTTTGTTTGTTCCGATATTCTGTTTTCTTCTGATCTTTCATAAACGAACTCCTGCTTGTTAAAAGTGGCTAGGTGTAAAAATAGAGGGAAAATTTTTCTGAAATATTTTTTTTGCTGACTGACGCCAATAATATTTTTGACATCATCTTCTTCCAAAAAGAAGAAGATCCCTTAGACTTTAAGAAATTAAGAAGTCTAAGCGTGGATTCCTGTTTCATTGAGAGTGGGCCCCCTCGTTTTTAACAAGTTGGTCTTACATTCTCTCCACAGGCGAAGACGGCAGGCATTGCCACAACTTACATGGTCGGAACTATATTTGAGAGGATGAAAAAAATCAATAGCTGGGGCAAAAATATTTTTAAGGGGTTTACCCGAAGAAGAGAGTTTGTGAACCCTCACTTACTTTACGCAAAGCTTATATTGTATTTTCTAGGATCTATGGAGACGTAAGTATCTTTCACCTAAAGATCCAAAGAAGAAGCTTTCTTGCACCGAAAGGTGATAAAAATTTATCAAAAACGGTTAAGACGCAATGATCAAGATTTTTTAGGAAAGAATATTTTCAGGTGTCTTTCTTCTCTAACTCTCAGAGGCGTATATTTGAAGCAATAATTTGCCTATTGATCCCTTTAAGGAACGCGACTCTTTTTGCTCTTCCGTAATTAATCCCTTTTCCAGTAATAAAGTTGTGCCCAAATCTGGACCAGGTTTCTCTGAATGAAGATCGCGGTAATCCTCAAAAAATTTTCGAATAGCAGGGGTTATGTTCTGTTGGCGGATTTTTTTAAACATTTGATATTTATTTAAAAGACTCATCAATTGAGTCTTAAAGCTCTCATCTTGTTTTTTCTCTTCCGAGATGAGATCCTCTTCAATTAATAAATCTAAAGCGGAATGAAGATCAAGAACCTTTTCTGAATGACGACTTTTATACCGAGAAAAAAACGCTTCAATGTTAGGCGTAATTTGTTTTTTTACAACCGTTTCAAACAGATTCAGCGTATTTAATGAGATTCTGACAACACTTTTTAGTTTCGCATCTTTTTTTTGGGCAGCTTTAATTAATTTTTTTTCAATGAGCAAATCAAGAGCGGAAGAAACACTCAACAACTCTCCGGGATTCTCTTGGCTATACGCCGTAAAAATTTCATCCATATCCGGACGCAGTGGATGAGCTGTTTCCGTTTTTTCAAAAATGCTGAAATTTTCGAGTACTTTTCTTACAATTAGCCTTAGGCTAGAATCTATTTGACTTTGTTCAAATATACCTTTTTCAATTAAGAGATCTAAAGCATCGGATATTTGGAGAGGTTCTTTTGATGTCTTTATATACTCTTCAAAAACTTTTTCTATAGGGGAACGAAGAGGGTGAGATGCCTCCGTCTTTTCAAAAATACCAAGGTCAGTCAACGACCTTCTTAATAATACTTTAAAACTCTCATTAATTTTTTGAGGTGGAAAGGCTTCTTTATGATCACGTAGGAGCCCAAGAGCAAAAGTGGAGGTGATCTTTTGTCCTGGATTGGCTACTTTATAGTCTTCAAAAAACGTATCCAAAGCTAAACGACCGGAGTACTCGGTCTTTTCAAAAATTTCAAGTTTAGTGAGCACTTTTATTAATCTTGATCTAAAATTATCATTCACTTGATCTTTCGTCATTAAGCCTTTCGCAAGAAGGAGATCGAGAGCATTGGCACTTGTGAGTGTCTTCCTTGGGTTTTTATTCTTATAATCTGTAAAAAATGTATTCATACTTTCATGAACGGGGAGAGCGAGGTCAGTCATTTCAAAAATGTTGAGTTTTTGCAGTCGACCTCTTAATGATTGTCTAAAACTTCTCGTTACGTCATCTGTTGTGATTAACTCTGCTTTAATTAAGAGAGTGAGAGCACTGGACGTCGTGATCTTTTCTCCTGGATGGACATTTTGATATGTCGCAAAAAATTTTGTTATAAAGTCGTGAGGCTTAGTCTTGATTTTTTTTGAAGGTGAGGTTGTTGGCTGAGCTTTTTCAAGGGTTTCATCGTCTTCAGGATCTGATTCAATCTTTCTTTTCGAGGGTTTCCCAGGACTCATCTTCTGTGCATTTTCATCTTCAGAAAAATCGTCCATAGGATCTGCTTCATCTGCCTCTTTAGAAGAGTCAGCCACAGGTTTGGCAGTGTCTTCTTCTCCCGAAGGATCATCATCAAGATTTAAAGTTATATCTGGGCCGGCCCCTTCTCCACCCGTTCCATCGCCTTCATGATCATCATCTCCAGAATGGAATGCCGTATTATGAGACTCTGCAGCTTTAGGCTGTTCTTCTTTCCACGTCGTTAAAGCATCTTTAATAAAATCTTTAATTTGAGTCTCAAATTGAGTGTCGCTCGGTATAGAAAAAGCACTTTTTTCTAATTTAGCAGACCCTGCGCCGATATCTCCTTCGTGTGCATCTTCTTCTGGGCCTTGTTCTGCAGGCGCCTCTTTTTCCATAAGGCTCTCCGCTTGATCCGCTTCATTATCTTGGTCCTGTTCTTCTGTGGTTTCTCTCTCTTTTTTAGACGAAGGACGTGGTCTTTTTGAGGGGGGTAAATTATAAGCGTTCCAAATCCTCTCAGCCTCTTCAAAGGCTTGTTCTTTTGTCTTTCCGAGAGACTCGTATCCTTTAATAAGAAGTGCTGCCCTATAAAGTTGAGTGCTTTTCTTTGCTTTTCCAGTTTTACTGGCAGTGGCGTTGCTTTTTGCAGAGCACAAATGTCCCCATGCGTTTTGGAGAGGTAAAGGCATCCCGCCATAAAGATTATACCCTCCAAGATCTCCTTCAATGATTCCTAAATAAATATAAGCATGTAATGTGATTCGTTGCCAAATAAGTTGTTCTTTTTCAGATGAAGATATGAAATATTGACTTATAATCTTGTTTTGCAGGGCGTTTAAAACAGCTTCTCTATAGGAAGAGAGATCTTCCCCATGTTTTACATATCCAAGTTTTCCTAGAAAATTGGCAACTTCCAAAATACCAGAGGCTTGACTAATAAGAAAATGAGGACGAGGGAGAAGGCCTTCCATATATTTAGGATGACGAATTCTAAAAGCAACCTCAGCTTTTTCCTCATTCGTTGTTAAATAAGGAGCGTAATAACCCACACGGAGGGCATTAATTTGGCCCGGAGAGTAATTTTTGAGCACCGGTGGTATTCTATTGTTTTTTAAAGCTCTAAGAATCTCTTTGTTTGAGTTTGTTAGGGAAATAAAATGTCCTAATTCCCCTGCAGGGACTTCATCCGTATATTGAGCTCCTTCTAGAGAAGCGACAAAAAAAGAAGTTATTAAAATTAATAAAAAATATCTCATGGTCTTCTCAATTTGAGATTAAGCTAAAATTTCTTAAGGTCCTTGCTCATAAAATACACAAAAATTTTTTTTGAGCAACGCTAAAATTTATTTTTTTATACACCAAACATTAAAAACACGATTTCGGGCATAAAATTTCTCCCTGAATATAGGAAGGAGAGAATAATAACTTTTTCAAAAACCTTGATTTTTTTCTTTCATTTGAAATATGAAAATGAGGCGTAGATTGAAATCCCTTAAAAAGAGAGGAGGTCTTTCTGTTTTTAACATCACAAATGAGTTTATTAAGGAACGAGAGATGATGCAACGTTCAAATGAAATCCATCTTTCTGTCGAAGCACTTCGAAATTGAGAATGAATCTCTTCAGAGAAGGATAACAATCTTGTTTTATTTTGCTCTGATCAAGGAGAGAGAGATTCCAAGCAACCACAGATAGCATGATGGCCTTCTCTTGTTCTTCAAAAGTTTGATTCAGATCTAATAATTCGTCTGCAAGATCTATGATAACCTCAGACATTTTAATCATTCCGTTTGCGCCTGTCTCATTAAGCGTGATTTCACGCTTCAGCGTATTGTTCTTTCATTTTTTTAGAAAAAGCAGCCATCTCTTGAGTTGCATTGTCATCAGTTATGTTACATTCAGGCAGCATTTTTTATATTTTTTCCCGCTCCCGCAGAAGCATGGGTCATTACGTCCTAATTTATTTGAGTGTAAATTCATTTGCTTTCGTTCCATTAATCAAAATGTTATTTTTTCAAATACGATATTACCAAGCTTCTCCCGTATATCCACACACTCCCATGCGGGGTGAGTTGACGACCGGAGACATCATGTCATCTTCCTGACATTCATGGTTTTTTCGGCATTTTTCACAGGAAAGGTCAGAGCAAAGACAACAGATAACGGTTGCAGCTTCTCCGCACGTTCTGCAAACGACGTCTTCAGGAAGGGTGTTGCGTGCGATAAGTCGAAGGGTCTTGGGCAATTTTCCTGGGCGTGACGCAAGAACTTTTCCGCCAAGATATGTCGAGCTTCCAAAATCGTAACAATAGGAAAACGATGAGTTTTCATTTAATGTTTGGTGTATTTTTTTATTAAGTCCAGGTCCATGAGATTCATAATGGTCGCCATTGATGGTGAATTGGCTCATGTGTCCGCAACATTCAAGCCAAATATCTCTTAAAAAGGTATCTAAATCGTTCAACGTTGCATTTCCATTGATCTCAATATAAAGCCAAAAATAGGGCCCTTGAAAAACCTTAATCAAAAAAATCTTTTCTTTTTCAGAGGAGGGTTCCTCTTTGGTTGAAGAAGGATCATGTCCTTTGATGTGCTTAAGGATAGATTGATACGGGACGATTTTTTGACAAAGAGTACACAATCCTTCATTTTTGAGTTTGGCCATTTTAAAAGTCCTTTTTGAGAGAGAAAAATTTAACACTTAGATATGGAGAAGAGTTTAAATAGTGTTGATTCTAGAACGCTTGAAAATAGTTAATACGTAAAAAAATATATCTTAAATCAAAAATAAAAAAAAGAGAAAAAACTTCAAGAAATTCATTGACATTCATAGAGTTAACAGATCTTCTGATGTCGTAAAAAACTCAAAAAAACCGATGAGTTCCTCTTGTTTAAGATAAGGAGAGGAGCGCCAGATGTAAGATTGTGTGTGCCTTATCTAAAAAAGAAGAGTCAACACTATGAATTCCTTAAGCCTCACAGGAGTGAGTTCGCTCTATGTGGGAGTCGTTTTATTTATCAATGGCCTTTCTTTGCTCAATAAGATTGATCGGAAAGAGATTGTTTTTATCGATTTTTTTTGTGGGCGTCCTTACGTTCCTTGTTGCATGTCATCTTATCTTTAGGGAAGCTGCCACAAATTTAACAATTCGAGCAGAGGCGTTTACGCTCTTGTTCAGTTGTACATATCTTTGGGTATCTTTTAACCATTACCGAGAGGCATCGGATGAACGTGGGCTCGGATGGTGTTGTTTGTCTCTCTGACAGCATTTCCGATGACCCTCTTTTCTTTTAGAGAGGCCAAATCCACATGAGAATTTTGGTTTGCGATTTGCTGAGGAATCTGGACCGTTTTATGGTTCTTATACTTTTTAAATATTATTTTTTCCAAGGGAACCCAAAAAAATCGGGCGGTTTACACTTTTTGCTGCAGTGGTCTCTGCTTGGATTCCTGGATATCTCTTTCTCTTTGAATATATAAATGAGAGACCATTTTGCTTGAAAAGCCCTTGATTCTCCTTGAAAACAAGGTAACAAATTGATTTCAAACGATAAAATAGGTAGCTGTTTTTAAAGGAAAATTTATGAATTTAATGTGATTTTTGATCTTGTAGTTTAAGCGCATCTCCGTTATATTTTTGAAAGACGATCACCCTTCATGAGCGTTTCTTTGCTTTTAAAATTATATTTTAAGAGTGAGGTTTTTTATCAAAAATCTAATCTAAAATATCGATGTGTTTTGCCTTAGAAAAAACAAGATCGTACCTTTGTCTCATAAGAACAAGGGTTGGATTTTAAATATTAAGGGCGACGGGTTTGATATTTTTTAATTCTTAATTTTAACGAGAGAAATCTTATGGCAGATATTGGCTCCCTTCAAAATCGCGTTGAGTCGCGTGGTCTGTCAGAGGGATCTTCCTTTTTAGAGAGTGTTGCGTTTCTATCGGAAAAGAAAGAGTCTTTTAAAATAGAAAATAAGCTTTTTGATTTTTCTTTTTGGAAGGGTGCCCAGGAGTCTCTTAAGAAAGAATTTGGAAAATCAAGTTTTGATACCTGGTTCAAACATTTAGAATTTGTGTCCTTTGAAGACGACAGGTTTACTTTATCTCTTCCAACACCATTTATGAGGGACTGGATATCGACCCATTATGGGTCTCGTCTCAAGCTTCTTTTGCGCCAGCTAGCCCCTTCTTTAAAAGAAGTTGACCTTGTTGTGATTTCTCCTCAGGAGGAATCAACGCTTCAAGACGTTCCTTTAAAATTGGTGGGAAACTCTCCTGTCTTTGATCAAAACTCACGGGATGAAATTGAGGAGTCCTTTTACCCCAATACCTTTGGGGGGGATTTAGATCCTCGTTTTACCTTTGAAAATTTTATCGTTGGAAAGCCTAATGAGCTTGCCTATGCTGCAGCTTTACGTGTTGCCGAAGAAGAAAGTGTCACGTTTAATCCTCTTTTTTTATATGGAGGTGTTGGTCTTGGAAAGACACATCTCATGCATGCCATTGCGTGGAAGATTAGGCAGCTTCATCCAAAACGTCGTTTTATTTATTTGTCTGCTGAAAAATTTATGTATCAATTTATTAGAGCTCTGCGTCACAAAGACACGATGGTGTTTAAAGAGCAGTTTCGATCTGTGGATGTTCTTATGATTGACGATGTTCAGTTTATTTGTGGGAAAGAATCAACGCAAGAAGAGTTTTTTCATACATTTAATGCACTTGTGGATCAAAATCGTCAAATAATTGTTTCCGCAGATAAATCCCCTTCTGATTTGAACGGCATTGAAGAAAGAATGAGGTCTCGTTTGGGATGGGGTCTTGTTGCTGACATTCATCCAACAACCTATGAATTGAGGCTGGGTATTTTACAGTCTAAAGCAGAAACCATGCGGTTAAAAATTCCTGGAAAAGTCATGGAATTTATTGCCCATAAAATTTCTTCTAATGTCCGTGAATTGGAGGGGGCATTGACGCGAATTGCGGCACATAGCTCTTTTGTGGGAAGAGAAATAACCCTTGAAATGACGCAAGAGGTGTTGAAGGATCTTCTTCGTGCAAATGATCGGCGGATTACGTTGGATGATATTCAAAAACGTGTATCTGAAAGATATGGGATTAAGCTTTCCGACTTTCAATCTCTGTCGCGTGCCCGTGTATTCGCGCGTCCAAGACAGATTGCGATGTACTTAGCAAAAACTTTAACAACAAAATCTTATCCAGATATCGGAAGGGCTTTTGGGGGTCGTGACCATACAACGGTGGTTCATGCCGTTAAAACGATTGATAAGTTAAAAGAAACAGATTCTGAGTTGTTACAAGATCTTGAATTTTTAACACAGATGCTACAAAGTTAGTCAATAATGAGATAGGTGAAAGATTATGAAAGCCACGATTGGTCGTTCAGAGCTTCTTAAAGCATTACAACATGCAAAGGGAATTATCGAGAAAAGGACAACAGTCCCGATTTTGTCCAACATTTTAATTGAGGCAGGACAAGGAAATGAGTTGACCTTGTCTTCAACAGACTTAGAGCTCTCGATCCATGAGTCTCTTGTGGCTGAGAAGGTGGAAGAATTGGGAGCGATTACAGTGTCAGCACAAATGCTCTATGACATTATTAGTCGTCTTCCTGAGGATTCATCTCCGGAGCTTTCATGTCATCAAGATACAGTGGATGGGAGAGAGCCTTTTAATGTTAAGGTCAATCGATCGACGTTTCGATTAGGGACGCTTCCTGCAGAAGAATACGCTGAAATTAAACGCGTGGTCTCCCCTTACGAGTTTACAATGAAGGCTTCTGATCTTGGGGATCTTATTGAAAAAACACGTTATGCAATGAGCTTGGAAGAATCACGTTATTATCTTAACGGTCTTTATTTTGAGGTGTTGTTTAACGATGATAAGCCCTTTTTAAGAGCCGTTGCCACCGATGGACATCGCCTTGCAAAAGCTGAGGCATTAGATATTCAGTTTGGAAAAAATGTTGAAGGACAGTCTTTGCCCAAAATTATTGTTCCTCAAAAAACAATTTCTGAGGTTGTAAAATTATTGGATAAAGGGGGAGAGGTGATTGTTTCTTTCTCTTCAAGAAGCATTTCTTTTACCTTTGGGGGGGTTCATTTGCAATCTCGTCTTATTGATGGGGCATTTCCAGATTATGAAAAGGTTATTCCCAACGACAATCCTTTTTTTCTAAAAGTTCCGACAAAACTTTTTGCCGATGCCGTCGATCGGGTTTCTGTCATGGCGTCTGATAAAACGCATACGATTAAACTCACAATTCAAGAAGAAACACTAATGCTGTCCTCTTCAAACCCAGAATTGGGAACGGCCTTTGAGGAGGTGGAAGTCTCTTATGCAGGTGTTCCTTTTGAGACTGGATTTAATGCGCGATATCTTTTAGATGCAGCTCGGCATGTTAAAGGAGATATGCTCAGCATTGCTTTAAAAGATCCTGGTTCAGCAATCCTACTGCAAGATGAAAAAGATCCTGGGCTTTCTTTTGTTGTCATGCCGATGCGTGTTTAGTTTTCTTAAAAGACAATGGAGAATTTTTTTCTTTTAAGAGATAAAAACGATGAGTTTCCTTGTTCTTTAATTTATGTGGAGAGCCCTCAGATTCTCTTGGAGTCAGCAATTTTGTTGATTAACAATAGAGAAGAAAGACTCTCTTCGAACCTTTTCTACTCTTGCTCTTTTGAAAACTGCCAGACTTTTGGCGTTTCTCTTTGGGCTTATGCTTATGAGGCGTGTAATGCTCTTTGGAAAGAGCGACACCTGAGATTTAAAGAAGATCCTTCTTTTTTCCCTTTCCTTCTGGATGTGAGAACTTCTTCCGGTTTTATTTTTTTAGGGCTCAGGCTTGAGTTAAAGTATTTTTTATGCAAAAAGGACCTTGAAATCTTTACAAAACTTCAAACTCTTGTGAGAAATCAAGGAGGCGAATTATATGGAATATGAAGAGGAACCATGAAAAGCGAGCAATCTCTCTTTTTTGCAAAGGAGAATAAATCTTCTTCTGTTTAAAAAATCTTTGTGGTAGATTTTACACTGTTTTGTGCCAGATGTTTAAGTCTTTGTTCGGGAGAATGTGAATGCGTCGTTGTTTGGGGAGTTTCGTCCTTCTTTTAAGTTTTATTTTGGGTGGGAGTTGTTATTCAGAGGCGTCAGATGAGAAAAAATCGGTAGACCCCAAGACAATAGCAGACATAAAGAGGTGTCGACAAGAAAGTTGTCCCAACGAATGTCATCGTTATGATTCTTTCAGAACAGATAACCCCCACACTCAAGAATGCGGAAAATGTGCTATAATTTGTGTTGGACAGGTCGTTAAAGAATAGATTTAGGGGCTTATTGTTTAAAATTTTATGAAATTTTTTGTGAGTGTTTTTAAAAAATCTGCTCATGACAGATATTTTTGTTTTTAGAGGGTGATTTTATGTCTCGTAAAATTGGGTTTTGGTCAGTTTTTGCGCTTGTTACGGGGAGTCAAATAGGATCTGCTGTTTTTATGCTTCCAGCCAATCTTGCCCCCTATGGGATTTTAGGGCTCATGGGGTGGGCAATTTCAGGTGTGGGAGCTGTGGCATTAGCTCTTGTTTTTGGAAAGCTCTGTTCATGGTTGCCAAGAACCGGGGGACCTCATGTTTATGTTAATAAAGCCTTTGGACCTCATTTTGCTTTTTTTACCGGGTGGACCTATTGGGTGATTTCGTGGGTGAGTACACCTGTGGTGATCGTGGCCAGCATTGGGTATTTAACGCCTCTGATTGGGGTTCATTCTTCTTCCTTTAATTTGAGCCTCGAAATAGGGCTCATCTTCATTATTACCCTTTTAAATCTTCAAGGTGTAAAAGCAGCGGGGCGTGCAGAATTTTTCTTAACACTGCTTAAGATTATTCCTCTAATTGTCATGCCGATAATGGCTTTTTTTATTTTTAACAAGGATTGTTTTTTAACCGAACTTCCCGTGTCATCTAATTCAATTTCTCATTCTTTAAGTGCCGTAACCCTTTTAACACTCTGGGCTTTCATTGGAGTTGAATCTGCAACAACGCCTGCGGGCTCTGTAGAAAATCCTTCGAAGACAATACCAAAAGCCATTGTTTTAGGAACGATTTGTGTCGCAATCCTTTATTTTTTTAACAGTCTTAGTATTATGGGCGTGGTTCCGGGATCTGAACTTATGAACTCTCCTGCCCCTTATGCGGATGCTGCTCAAAGAATCTTTGGGGGGAATTGGCATCTTATTATTTCCGTAATGGCGTCAATTGTTTGTATTGGAACTCTTAATGCCTGGGTGCTTGCGAGTGGACAGATTTCTTCTGGACTTGCGCAAGATGGGCTTCTTCCAGGGTTTTTTGCAAAAAAAAATAAAAAAGAAGCGCCCTATTATAGTCTTTTTATGAGTTTTTTTGGCATTGTTCCTCTTTTAATTTTAACATCTCAAGAAAATCTTGCCCGTCAGATGAACATGATTCTTGACTTCTCTGTGACAGCGTTCGTTTTTGTTTATCTTATTTGTTGCTTTGCTTTCTTTAAGCTCCTTCCGAGTCATCAAAAAAGAACTTTTTTTGTGTATGTGTATGGGGGTGTCGCTCTTTTATTTTGTGTGTGGATTCTCTATGAGACACCTTTAAAAACGCTTCTTATTTCGGGGGCGTTTACCGTAACTGGAATTCCACTTTTTCTCTGGCGCTACCGGCATATTAAGGGGTGTGGGTTAGAGAAAGAATAAATTTTCCTGCAGCAGCTTAAAAAAGCCCATAAAATCTGGTTCTATTGACTTTAAGAAGTATTATTTTAGACTTTCTGTTAGGATGGAAATTACTTTTTTGTAAAAATTGAATGAGAGACGACCATGGGTCATAAAATTATAAGCTTTGATTATGCTATTAAATACCTTTTACGCGATAAGGGAGGGTATGACATCATCGAGGCGTTTATTTCAGCTATTTTAAAAAATCAAGGATATGGCCCTGTCAAGATCGTGGCCTTGCTTGACACAGAAAGCAACCGGGAGGAAATGAATCAAAAGAGAAGTTTGGCGGATCTTATCGTGGAAGATGATCAAAAACAGAAATATATCATTGAAATCGAGCGCCAACAGGTCACCAACTATGCTCATAAAGCTTGTTTTAATACCTCTCGCCTTATTGCAGATCAGCTCCCTTCTGGGACAGATTTCCTGTCTTTAAAAAAAGTTTTTCATATTTCGCTGCTCTATTTTAAAATTGGAAAAGGGTCTTTGTTTCATGGAAGAACCGTTGTCAGGGAGGTTGAGACGGGTGAGAAGCTCTCTTTTCATATTGAAGGACCTGAACAGCGTGTTATCGACGTTATCGATATTTTTCCAGAGTATATTTTCATTGCTATTCCAGACTTTGATGACGATGTTCAAGAAGAGCTTGATGAATGGCTTTATGTTCTCAAACATGCAGAAGTAAGAGATGATTTTAAGTCGGATATTATGAAGCGCGTTGCAGAAAAATTGAGTGTCCTTCATATGACGAAAGAAGAAAGAGATGGGTGGATCAACTATAATAAGTCTATTGAAAATTTTAAAGACGCAACAGCTCTTCAGTATGAATTAGGTAAGGTTGAGGAAAGGAAGGAGATTGCTCATCAGATGCTCAAGATGAAAATTGATCTTGAAATGATCTCCAGAGTCACAAAACTGAGCCTTTCAGACATTAAGAGTTTGTATGAAGAGATGGAGAGTGAGACTCCATAATCTCTATTTCTCTTTAAACGTGCTCTCTTTTTCGTCCTTTTTCTGGTAGTAGACTTCTTCGATGCGCTCGATTTGACCATTCGGGGCACTTATAATAGCAATGACTTCAAACCTCCCTGCCTTTTCTGAGTCAAGATAATACCGAAGGGTGCATTGTATATTATCTTTTGAAGGGATGATCTCTTGGCTTAAAATGGTCCATTTTCCAGCAAAATCTTTGGCTCCTTTAAGTTGAGAAAAAAGTTTTGTGCGATCACCCACAAGCTCCTCTCCATTGGCTATCTTTTTAAAAGTGTGAGAGAAGATCTCTTTGATGATTGCATCTAGGTCCTGAGAGATCTCTTGCCCAAATTTGTGTTGAAATTGGTTGTATTTTTCTCAAAGCTTTACAATGGAAGCTTGGGTATTATTGGGCAAGCTCCTCTCTGGTTCGGCTAGAGCGACGGAAAGGGGGACAAAAAGACAAACATGAGAAATCAAAAGGGTGCGTAACATTATTTTTTGGGATATTTTCAACATGACGAACTCCAGAGTGGGTGGTGTTAAGATTTTTCTGAATAGGAGACGTGTTTAAAAAATCTACTTATAAATGTTTTTATAAGCCAAAGAGATATTTTTTAACCCTCTAAAAATATAAAGGCGTTTAAAACGGAGAATTTTAAGGAAACGATGTCTAATTCTTAAGATTGATCATCAGGATGTGTATTTAAGGCAAATCGTGCACTTTCAGACAAGTTGGCCATTTGATGGTCAATCGATTTTTTAGCAGCGAGGAATTTTTTGAGCGTTTTTCCTTCAAGCTTTCCTGAAGAAAGATTTGCAACGAGCATAGGATTTATTTTAATGCCATTTTTGTGGACTTCAAAATGGAGATGGGGTCCTGTTGCATGCCCTGTTTGTCCCACATATCCGATGGGAGTTCCTTGTGCAACTTTAATGCCGGGGCGTATCCCTTTTGCGAACTTGCTGAGGTGCGCATAGACGGTCGCGTATTCTTTATTATGACGTATCTTAACAATGTTGCCGAGCCCTCCGCTACGGCAAGCTTTTAGAACTTCACCAGCACCTGCTGCAAAAACAAGTGTTCCTGTGGGAGCACTGAAGTCAACCCCTGCATGCATTTTTCTAAACCCTGAAATAGGATGACGTCTCGTTCCAAATCCTGACCCAACACGTGCGCCATTAAGGGGTGTTTTCATAAGAGATTTTCGAATGCTGGCGCCGTGTTCATTGTAAAATGCAACTTTTCCATTTTCGGTAAAACGGTAAAGCTGTACGGCTTGTTTTTTGGAAGGGACAATTTTAGCATAAAGAACATCCCCAATACGATCACGTCCAGATTGAGGATCATAATGGCGTTCAAAGACAACAGAAAAGTTGTCTCCCTTTTTAATGTCGCGCTGGAAGTCTATGTCGTAGCTAAAAGCGCGGATAAGAGGATTGATAACACGGGATGGAATCCCTTTTGCGGTGGCACTTGCAAGAAGAGTTGAGCCAATTTTAAAAGAAATTTTCTTTAGTTCTTTTTTTAGAGGTATGTCTTTAGCTGTTGCTTTGAATTTTCCATTTTCACTGAGGGCCAGGGAGACGTTCTTACCCAAGTCCGGATGAAAGCTAAGTTCAACAAGTTCAACGGATTGGTCTGGATGATGTTTACATTTAATATTGATATCTTGTCCGGCTTTAAGGGACTTTGTGTTATAAACAGGTTTTAAAGCAGCAAGGGCTTGTTGAACCTCTGATTTATTAATTCCAGCACCCGTTAAAAGCGCAAGAAGTGTTTCACCTCGGCTGATTTGGAGGGTTTCTTTTTTAATTTTAGGAGATGCAGAAAGTGTGTTTTGAGCGAGAACAATCTCTTCTTTAGAAGGTTCTATTAATGATTGAGAGGACTCAGAGGATTGAGTCGGGATTGCTGCGAGTTGAAGGGGAGGCGTAAGGCTTGGTTGTTTTTCTGATAAAAGAGGAAGAGACGCTAAATAGGAAGGTGCAAAAATAGGTTTTGTTTCCGGGGAAACAAAAATAAAATGAGACATGGAAATCCCAAAGGCAAGTGTTAAACAAGCAACACCAGCGATTTTTTGTCGGTTTTTTTCCATAAGGTATGATGATTTTGATGGTTAAATTAAATAAGAGGGGGTAACCTCTGCTCCCAACACTTTGGCAGCAACGCAATGAGCTGTCAAGGTGGTTTAGGATTTTTTTGAATCCGGGTTCAATTTGGAGGTGTCCAAAATTTTTTTAAAGATACCTTAGGTGGCTTTGTTTTTTAGAAAATCGGACAGAAAACCCTACGTTTCTTGCGGAAAAATGATTTCATAAAGATCTTGAAGAACTGTATTGAGACCAGACTTTGTGACTGCTGAAAACGGAACGATCTTATTTTTTGTAACTTTTTTCAAGGCGCGGCACTTTTCTTTAATTTCTTCTGGAAGGAGCGCATCGCATTTATTAAGACCAATAATTTCTGTTTTTTCAGAAAGATTTGCGCCGTAATTTTCAAGTTCTTTGCGAATGGTAAGATAAGATTGCTGCACATCTTCCGCCGTTCCGTCAATCAGATGGAGGAGAACCTTACACCGTTCAATATGCCCCAAAAAGCGGTGACCTAAGCCAGCACCAAGATGGGCGCCTTCGATGAGGCCCGGAACGTCAGCAACAACAAATTCCTGATCATGGAGATAAACGACCCCTAAATTTGGGGTGAGGGTTGTAAAGGGATAGTCGGCAATTTTAGGTTTTGCGCGCGAGGTTGCCGCTAAGAAGGTTGATTTTCCGGCATTCGGAAGTCCGAGAAGGCCCACATCAGCAATAAGTTTAAGCCTCAACCAAATCCACATTTCTTGTCCTTCTAGACCATCATTTGCATGACGAGGCGATTGGTTGGTGGATGATTTGAAATAAGCATTTCCAAAGCCGCCATTTCCCCCCTTAAGAAGAATGAGCGGATCTTGGCCTTTTTCCAAATCTGCAAGAAGGGTTTCTTTGTCTTCTGCAAAAATCTGAGTCCCAACAGGGACCTTAAGAACAATAGATTTTCCATCAAGTCCAGTTCTATTGCGACCGGATCCATGACGACCCCCTTGTGCTTTAAAATGTTGCTGATAACGATAATCGATGAGGGTATTTAAATTATCGACAGCCTCAATAATAATAGAGCCACCCCGTCCACCGTTTCCGCCATCTGGGCCTCCGTGTTCAATGAACTTTTCACGCCGAAAGCTAATGCATCCATTGCCACCATTACCGCTGCGTATATAGATTTTTGCTTCATCCAAAAATTTCATTTAAAACCTGTAACATTATATAAAAAAAGCCCCTTAAGGGGAAGGATCCCCTTAAAAAGGCTTTGAATATTTTTCTAAGGGACGCCCCATTATTACAGGGATTCACCTTGAAAGCAATCGAATGATGCCGGATCTGCTCAATTAAGAGAGAACAGGTGTTACATTGACAGTCTGGCGGTGAGCTTTGTAGGCAAAGTTAACAAAACCATCCATTGTTGCAAAAAGGGTATGATCGGTCCCCATTCCAACATGGCTGCCTGCATGAAATTTCGTACCCCGTTGACGCACGATGATATTCCCAGAGAGAACAAATTCTCCTCCGAATTTCTTCACGCCAAGACGTTTACCTGCTGAGTCGCGACCGTTCCGTGAACTACCACCCGCTTTTTTTGATGCCATAATAAATTCTCCTTAATCTATATCTATCCGACTTATGCTTTAGTTGGAGCCTTTTTAGGGGCTGGTTTCGTATCATTTTTAAGGGCCGCTTTTGCAGCTGAAGCTTTTGCTGGAGATGCTGATTCTGTTACAACCGCTTTTTCTGATTTTACAGGAGCTGCTTTAGGAGTCGGTCCTGGAACCTTCCCAACAGCATTAAGACCATTAGGGCCAGAAATTTCAAGGATACGGAGAACAGATTGGTTCTGACGATGTCCTTGTTTGCGGCGGTAATTATGCCGGCGTTTCTTTTTGAAAACAATGATTTTATCGGCGCGAATTTGCTCAAGGATATGAGCTTTCACGACGGAGTCTGTTAAAAAAGGATGCCCTACATGAGAAATACTCCCGTCTCCTACCATGAGAACGGGCTCAAGGGAGAGAATATCTCCGGCTTCTCCAGGCAGTCTTTCAACTGTAATCACTTGATCTGGTTGAACTTTATATTGTTTTCCACCGGTTCGAATAATCGCAAACATAACTTTTGTCTCACACGTTGAGATTGAGGAATCTATCCCAAATTTAGGATAAAATAACTAAAAAGACTTTAAAGCACAGAAAACCACTTAAAATCCAACATACTTTAAAATTCAAACGTATCTATAACGTGTCTTTCTCTTAAATTCAAGACCTATGTCGCAGCAATCTCTTTTCTTATGATGAAATTTTCAAAAAAACCTCAAATTCTTAGGGAGAAAAAGATATTCCTTAAAAAAAACAAAAGAAAGTTTCTCATCCGTTTTAGGCTGTGTCTTAACTCATAGACAGGGAAGCCAGTGGTTTGAACAGTGGCTTCCCTGTCTATGAGTTAAGAAGGATGTGCAATCTGGGCAGAGTACGATTAGGTCTGATGAGAATACTCTCCACAATATCAATAATGAAATTAATGATGCCCCCTCTGATTCTGGGAATGATATTAGAAATGGAATCGTAGGTGGTTTGAAAACTGGGGGTAGGACTATAGAAGGGGGCCTTGTATCTACGGGAACATTGATAGAACATGGTCTTCAGAGCGTAGGAAGTTTTTTTAGTAGCTTGTTTTAAGTCAGGAAACTTGTCTTTTTAGCGCGCAAAAAAATCTTTGTAAATTGACGACGATAAAGATTAAAATTTGATAATGAAAAGGGAGCTATAAAAAACTTCCTTTTCATTTTTAAAAGATAAAATGACCTGTATTATTCTTTGAATTCCAGAGTTTTGGGTCAGAGAGTTTTTCCCATGGTGTTGTAAAGTTATTTTGATTTCTATACAAAAAAATTCAAAGAGTGACTTACGTAAGCCTTAAAAATGTACTATGTTTAAAGGGTCATAAAGATATCGTAAGGTTAACTTTTAAATCAACATTTTTGGAGGTGAAGAATGAAATTCTTAAGCAGAATAAAATTTTTTGGTCTGGCTCTTATCTTAGGAGTGTGTGTTTGTCCACTTCTTGGAGAGAGGGTCGATGCTGATGAGCCTGTAAGCACGGCTCATGATTCTTCTGAAACTTCTCCACATGACGGATCTCAGATAGTGACAGGTCAAACTGAGGATCAACTTCCTATTGAGGAGAATACCCCTGAGACTAAAGACGTGGCACACCAGCATAAGGATGAGAGTGAACTTTAATCACTCTAATATCTTAAAGACTTTCCATTTGAGAGATAAAGTGTTCCAAATTGTGATGGTATAATTAAGACGTTTTGAATGTTTTCCTTGGTTTATAGAAATTGGAATAAAACAAACGAAGAAGTTTTTTTTCTTAAAATAAGAGAGGGACATAAATGGTCTCTCTTTTGTTTTTATTGGACTTTGGACAAAAGACTCCCTAAGAAGCTTTGAAGCATCCTAATTTTTTTCCCAAAAAAAAGGCTTTTTTAAATTGAAAGAGATTTTTATC
>NCGZ01000027.1 GCA_002257235.1 Alphaproteobacteria bacterium 16-39-46 | reverse complement strand
TCCTTTTAGACCACGCGTTTAGTCACATAATTTTTGGTGCGGAAAAAGATGTTACAGTAAAATGTTTATCTATTTACGCATGTTTGCCGGAACGACACAAATGTGCTATGATAGACAGCGGTTTCTGAGAAAGGGTGGACTCTCAACATTTTGTCAAGTCGTTGAGAGTCGTCACGCGCTCAACGCAGGCGCCGTTGTTTCTCTGGATGAGGAATCTTACCAAGTTTCTTTAACCTCTTTTAAGGGGTTTTCAGCGGAAAATCCCTTGGATGAGTTCAAATCCGAAGAAAAACATCTCTCGGGACTGGCGTGGTGGATTATGAGTGATGAGTCTTGCGTTGGGTATATTCAGGCTGATGTTAAAAGTATCTATGAAGGGACCTCAACCGTAAAAGTTCCTCTTCAAGTTCGGTCTAATTTTGGTATTTTACAGGGCGTAGATTTTTCAGATCGAGATATAGTTGATGTCGAAACTTACTTTGAAAAGAAAATGCGGGCTATAAATGGAAGCAACTACGCCGTCCCTCTCATTCGTGAAGAAGGAGGGAAGGATCTTCTCTTAACATCAACCTTTACTTTTGGGCCAAAAAAAACATCTGCTGCAGCTGGAGGTGGAAAGGAATTTAAAATAACCAGTACTTTGAGTAATTATGACATTACCCCTCAAACTTATCCTGATAAAATGCATCTTTTTAATCGTATTTTTGGACCATTGCAGGGATTGCATGATTTGAGTTCTGGAAAAAAAATAGACCTTATTCCACTAGAAGGTGGACGACAATTTGAAAGATTTGGTCATTTTTTTGGAAAAAATCCTCCTGAAGCCGCTGAAAATTTTTTAAAAGCACTTCAAGTCAGAAGTAATTTTTTTGAGAATGAACTCATGCTTATTTTGGGAATGCCATCTTTAAGAACTGAAAGCGAGATTTCGGTGGGGAATAGTGGTGTGGGGGGGCTCTAGGATAACGTCTCAACGTCTGAAATGGGATGGGTTGATGTGGCTTGTTCAGACTGAGGCTGGTGAGCCTTTGGGAACCGTTAGAGTGAATGAAACAAGTGATTTAAGACCCGTTTCTGGAGCTGGAATTGATTTAGGGAATTTGTACGATCCTTCTTATTCTTTGAGCTTTTCTCTTCCTGGGCATTTTGGGAGTAGGTTTGGCATGGCGTTTTTTGCAGCTCGAGATGCACTTTTCCAAATTTTTGAGACGAAGTGGTGGACTGCCTTTAAGCCTGCTATTACGGAAATGCCGGACCTCTAAGTTTTTTGGTTAAAATATAAGGCCGCTCTGGAAAGTGTTTTCGGAGCGGCCTTTTTTATGGCTTTTCAAATTCATTCTAGAAATTCGGATAAATTCAAGATTTTCATAAAAAAATCTGAGTCTTCGACACTTGATTTCACCACATTTTCAGGGGGGGTACACTTTTTGCATGCGAATTGCCGACTGTATTGAAGGCGAATATTTAATTTGCAGCTACAAATATTTAATTTGAATTGACAAGAAAAAATTAAAGCAGTATCCTTCAACGTCTTTTTTATTTATTAAATTCTAATAATTAATATTTTTTTTATATTTTGGAGAAAAGTGATGAAATTATCAAAAATTTTTAAACTATCCACGACTCTTGGGATCTTAGGAAGTCTTTTTTTAAGTGGTTCTTCCTATGGGATGGAATGGCAAGATTATGAATTTAACGTAATAGAAGGGCGTCCAATCCTGACAGTGGTGACACAGACAGTGGTTCCTGGAAGTGAAGAAGCGAAGAACTCATTTCGTACACTACTTCCAGGAATCACGGCGACACAAATGGAGGCGCTTTTTACAACAACAAAAGAGACAGACCATGATATAGGATCTGCTCCTATAGAACTTGAAGATCAATTTGATATAATTTTCAACCTTCTTGTACAATCGGTTAAGCTTCCGAGTGGAGGAAACGTCAAGCTTGTTCCACTTCGCGGAGGAAAAGAGGAATTTCTTGCGTGGTGTTTTGATCCTTTCTCTAAGCTAAAACGTTTCCATCCGAGGGTATTTCTAAAAGCTTTTAATGACAGAATGCGGTTTTTGAGGGATGGACTTTCAACATTTTGTCACATTATTAAGAGTAACCATGTGCTCCAGGGAGATACAGTTGTTTCTACGGAGCAGACATGTTGTCACGTTTCTTTAACTTCTTTTAAGGGGTTTTCAGCAGAAAATCCCTTGGACGGGTTTAAATCCGGAAAAGATCATCTTTCAGGACTTGCGTGGTGGATTATAAAGGATGAGGTTACAGTTGGATGTGTGCAGGCTAATATTGTAAATTTTCTTAAAGAGACTCCAGAGCGTGTTCCTCTTCAGGCCATATTTGAAATAGGTATTTTTCCACGCGTAGATTTTACGTCACAGGATGAAGAAGCTCTCGGAGATTTTTTTGAGGAAAAGATAAGAGAGGTAAAAGGCAGTGGTTTTTCTGTTCCCTGCCTTTGTCAGGAAGAGGGACGAGATTTTCTTTTGACGGAAAACTATCGTTTTGTAAAAATACCATCTGTTGATACTCGCTACCGGCCAGGTGTAGAAATACATATTACCAATGGTAAGTTTGACGTTTCTCCTCAAATGTATCCAGAG
Source organism: Alphaproteobacteria bacterium 16-39-46 (assembly GCA_002257235.1). GTDB lineage: Bacteria > Pseudomonadota > Alphaproteobacteria > 16-39-46 > 16-39-46 > 16-39-46. Next base: position 17,639 of record NCGZ01000027.1, on the reverse strand, counting down.
CAAATGGGGCGGTTCAAGCGTATTTTTGGACTCTTGGAGGGCGAGCATGAATTAAGTGCTGGAAAAACAATAACACTTACACCTCTTGTTGGTGGACGGCAATTTGAACAATTTGGTCACTTTTTTGGACCGAATCCTTCTGTGGCTGCCGAAAATTTTGCAAAAGCACTTCAAGTCAGGAATGATTTTTTTGAGAAGGAACTGAGGTTTATTCTCGAATTACCGCTTGTTTCTGGAGAATCAAGACTTATGTCTGTAAACACTACTTCACGAATGATACCTGGCGGTATTGCTGGTTGTTATGGTGAGATACTCCTCCAACGTACGAATTTCGATGGTTTAATGTGGCTTGTTCAGACTGAGGACGGTGAGCCTATGGGAACCGTTAGAGTGAATCATAATACGAATAGTCTCAAGAGGGTTTCCCTATTAGATGATTGTTACGATCCAGTTTATTCTTTGAGCTTTTCTCTGGCGGGTCATTTGAGTGATACGTTAGATATGGATTTTAATAAAGTTCGAGAGGAGCTTTTCAATATATTTGAATCTAAGTGGTGGTCTCACTTTAAGGCTGCTATTAAGGAAATGCCGAACCTCTAAGTTTTTTGGAGAAAGTATAAGGCCGCTCTGGAAAGTGTTTTCGGAGCGGCTTTTTTTCTTTTTGAAAAGCGTCTTCAAATTTAATGTCTGTTCCTTTTTAAACTTTATAGGAGAGAAGATTCTTTTTTCCTCTTTTTATTTGCCCCATTGCAAGCTCTTTGCTTGCGCTTTTTGATAAATTTGTCTATATCTTTAAATGGAAAAAAATTCTTTTTTCTAAAGATTTTGTCGCGGAATCACTTTTATTTTTTTGACTCTAAAAGAAGGCTTTATAATGGAAGAACTGGACACAGTAACGAACAACGAAAACCCTCAAACTCCTGATGCTCCAGAGGAGTATGGTGCCCATTCCATTAAAGTTCTAAGAGGTCTGGATGCTGTTCGGAAGCGTCCTGGGATGTATATTGGCGACACTGATGACGGCTCTGGATTACATCATATGGTGTATGAAGTGGTGGATAACGCCATTGACGAGGCTTTGGCGGGGCATTGCGATACGGTAACGGTTACCTTAAACCCCAATGGATCCGTAACCGTGACAGATAATGGTCGTGGCATTCCCGTTGATATCCATGAAGAAGAAGGTATCTCTGCTGCTGAAGTGATTATGACTCAGCTTCATGCAGGTGGAAAATTTGATCAGAATTCTTATAAAGTCTCAGGTGGATTGCATGGTGTGGGTGTTTCTGTTGTGAACGCTCTTTCTGAAATCTTGGATCTTACAGTTTATAAAAATGGCAAAGTTCACTTTATTAGGTTTTTACATGGTGTTCCAGAGTCCTCTCTCGCTGTTATAGGAGAAGATACTCAAAAAAAAGGGACAGAAATAACCTTTTTACCCTCCAAAGAAACTTTTACAAAAACAGAATTTGATTTTGCAACGCTTGAACATCGTCTTCGGGAACTTGCTTTTTTGAACTCAGGGGTTTCCTTAACGTTAACAGATAAACGTGGCGTGGAAGAAAAGGTTGTTGAGCTTCATTATGAAGGCGGGGTCGTTGCCTTTGTTCAGTACTTAAACCGTCTCAAAACATCACTTCAAGATGGCCCTATTTTTATTACCGATGAAAAAGATGGTATTATCATTGAAGCAGCCTTGGAATGGACGGATAGCTATCATGAAACCATGTTGTGTTTTACAAATAATATTCCACAGCGGGATGGGGGCACCCATTTGGCTGGATTTAGAGGCGCCCTGACACGCACTCTTGGAAGTTATGTTGCAAACATGGGAGGCCCTAAGAAAGATAAAATAACCTTTAGCGGTGAAGATGCGCGCGAGGGGTTGACGTGTGTTCTTTCTGTAAAAGTGCCAGACCCTAAATTTTCATCTCAAACAAAAGACAAACTCGTGTCCTCAGAGGTTCGTCCAGTTGTTGAATCCAGTGTTAGCGATAAGCTTGATCAATGGTTTGAAGAGCATCCTCAAGAGGCGCGTAAGGTTGTTGCAAAAGTTATGGAAGCAGCGCTTGCTCGAGAAGCGGCCCGAAAAGCGCGTGAGTTAACACGTCGAAAAGGCGCCCTTGATACGGCTTCTTTGCCGGGGAAGCTCGCAGATTGTCAAGAAAAAGACCCTGCACAAAGTGAATTATTCTTGGTGGAAGGTGAGGGCGCTGGCGGATCTGCTAAACAAGCACGTAATCGTAAAAACCAAGCAATTTTGCCACTACGTGGAAAAATTTTGAATGTTGAGCGGGCCCGGTTTGATAAGATGTTAGGGTCGCTTGAAATTGGAACTTTAATTACGGCTCTGGGCACAGGGATTGGCAAAGATGACTTTAATGTCGATAAGTCAAGATACCATAAAGTCATCATTATGACAGACGCGGATGTTGACGGAAGCCATATTCGAACATTGCTCTTGACCTTTTTCTTTCGTCAAATGCCAGAGCTGATTGAAAGAGGATATCTTTATATCGCGCAGCCTCCTCTTTATAAAATAAAGCGTGGATCTTCCGAGGTTTATCTTAAAAATGATCGGATGCTTGAAACTTATCTTATAGATCAGGGATCTGAAAATCTTTGTCTCGTGACGGCTGAAGGCGCGCAAATGATGGGACAAGATTTGAGGGCTGTCATTGATAAAACACTGACATTGCGCCGGATGATTGAGCATTTGGGTCAAAAAATTGGCTCTCGCTTTATCAGTGAGCAAGCAGCCATTCTGGGGCTTTTTGGGAAAACAGCCGAAGATCCTGCCGTGTTTAAGGCAGGTCTTGTTTCTTTATGTGAGAGATTGAGTAAACTTGAAGTGCCCGTAGAGTGGACCTTAAATGGGGATGAAACCGGAGGATTTTTTGAGATTGTTCGAAAAGAACGCGGTGTTGGAGAGTCCTTTTTTATTGAGAGACCGTTGTTTTTAAGTGGCGAAGCGCAACAGCTTTCAACGCATTCTCCAGAATTGAAAGAAATGTATGAAAAAACGCCAAAGTTGATTGCAAAGGAAAAAACGATCGAGATTAGAGGGCCTCTCGAGCTCTTGGATCGTGTGATGGAATTTGGACGCAAAGGAATTAGCATTCAGCGGTATAAAGGCTTGGGAGAAATGAACCCAGAGCAACTTTGGGAAACAACGCTCGATCCGAATACGCGTTCTCTCTTAAAAGTAAAAGTAACGCATGCAGAAGGTGCGGATGAGGTTTTTACAACACTCATGGGAGATCTTGTGGAGCCCCGGCGTAATTTCATTCAAGAAAATGCTTTGAATGCTGTGAACTTGGATATTTAAAAATAGGGGGAAGTCTTTATAAATGTCTTCCTCTAAAAAGCCCCCCTCTTCGCGTCAGGAGCCCTCTCTCTTAAAAAGATCTGGAAAAGGTCATAAGAGAGGGTCCCTATATGCTGATACAAAACTTCTTTCCAGAGGGAAAAAAATAAAAAAAAGGCCTTTGAAAAAAAATCAACACGCTTTTTTGGGAAAAATTATAAAATGGGCCTTTCTTTGTTTGATCTGGGGCTTCATTCTGGGCGGTTTTATTTTAGGATATTTTGCCTATGATCTTCCTAATTTAGACAGTCTTAAGCCCGGAACGCGGCGCCCCAGCATTACGTTTAAATCTTTTCAGGGCGAGACGTTGTGTACGTACGGAGATTCCCAGGAAAAAGACTATACATTAAATGAGATCTCTCCTTCTTTAATAAACGCTGTTGTTGCTATTGAAGACAGGCGATTTTATGATCATAAAGGCATTGATCTTATTGGCATTGCACGTGCATTTTGGATAAATATGCGTCAAAAAGCGTTTGTCCAAGGGGGCAGTACGCTGACACAACAATTGGCAAAAAATCTTTTCTTGACCCCTCAAAGATCTTTAAAACGAAAAATTCAAGAAGTTATGTTGGCTCTGTGGCTTGAGCATACCTTTACAAAGAAACAAATTCTTCATATTTATTTAAATCGTGTTTACCTTGGATCTGGGGTTTATGGTGTGGGGGCGGCTTCCCATAAATATTTTAATAAGTCTCCAGGGCACCTCTCTCTTTATGAGGCAGCTCTTCTTGCAGGTCTTTTGAAAGCACCTTCGTTTTATGCCCCAATTCACAATAAAGAGCGTTCCCATCAACGCGCAATGGTTGTTCTTGAGGCAATGGTTCAAGAAGGCATGATTACCGCTTGGGAAAAAACCGAAGCTCTTGTTCAAATGTTTTCGCCTCAAGCGATGGATATCAAAATTGAGGGGGTCCGTTACTTTTGTGATTGGATTATGAGAGAACTTCCAAAATATATTGGAGATTTAAATGTTCAAGATCTCGTGATTACGACGACACTTGATCCAAGACTCCAAATAAAGGCCGATAAAAGTATTGAGACTGCTTTCAAAGCATCTCCCGCTTATAAAGACCTCCAGGTTGCTTTGATTTCTTTGAGTCTGGATGGGGCTGTGCGGGCGATGATTGGAGGGAAGTCCTATGAAAAAAGTCAATTTAATCGCGCCTATCAAGCGCTGCGTCAACCAGGATCTCTCTTTAAAGTGTTTATTTTTTTGAGTGCTCTTGAAGCTGGACGATCTTCAGGGGACATGATTTCAGATGCCTCCATTCGCCTTGGAAAATGGGCCCCTAAGAACTATCAGTGGGAATCACGTGGTATGATTTCTTTGAAAGAAGCGCTTGCTTACTCTGTGAATACAGCAACCGTAAGACTGGCGCGTCAGATTGGACTTTCTGCTTTGCAAAAAACGGCTAAGAATCTTGGGATTAAAAGCCCGATTTCAGATAATTTGAGTGTTTCCCTTGGAACGTCGGAAGTGACGCTTTTAGAGATTTCAGGAGCGTTTGCTGTTATTGCAAATGGTGGTTATAAAACGGAGCCGTATGGGATTATCCGGATAGCGACAAAAAAAGGAAAAGTACTCTACGAACGGGCTCCTCTAAAAAGAGAAAGCGTCACGCCGCCAGAGGTCGCGGTTGAAATGCAAGAAATGCTGCACGGGGTTGTCTCCTATGGGCGCGGGAAGGAAGCTTCTGTTCCAGGTGTCTGGATTGCGGGAAAAACGGGGACAACACAAGAAAAGCAAGATGCTTGGTTTGTCGGGTTTACGCGTCATCTTGTGACAGGAATTTGGCTTGGGATTGATGAAAATGAAGCAAAGTCATCTCTTAAAAAGAAAAAAAGACCGATGGGTGGGGGGCTTCCAGCGCTTTTGTTTAAAAAATTTATGATGGGTGTTTAAAATAAAGGGTGGTTTTTTCAAAGAAAAAAAGAGACAATAGGAAATTAAGAACATGTTTCAAAGAAAGAGTTAAAATGATCAAGAAATTTTTATTAATAGGTTCGACAGTGGTTCTTGGATATACGAGCTTGGTTTTAGCAGATTTTCCGCAACAAGCCGACACTCAATCACGTTTACCCTCATCGCCCCAAGACCAGCCAACAGTTTGGAATGTTCCTCTCATAAGTCAAGGAGATGATTCCTCATGGACGGTGGATGTTAATAATTTAGAGGGAACAGAAGGGGGAGCAGAAGACATTGCGCAGGCGGATCTTAATGCAGAGCGGTTCCCTGAAGTTCAAAGCTCTGATCCTGACATGGTCTTTCCCGGGGACAATAGTTTTGAAGACCTTAATATGGGAAGTGATTTTGATGCGCCTCTTATGGAGAGCCTTGGAGAGAGTTGAGATGATTTTTAAGAGATTGATCTCTCTCTAGATTTTCAGAGGAGCCTGACCAATCAAGTTTCCTCCATATCAGAAGTTAGGGTGCGTCAATGCGCGCTTTATAAGCCTAAAATTCCGGCACGAGCCCGAGATCAAGTTTCTGGCCCATTTGAGTTGGGCTTAAGTCAATATCTCTTAGGGTATCTTGAAAGCTTTTAAAGAAAAGTTCCCGCCTCAATAGTATAAAAATTACGGGTGTTCTTTTGTATGCAACTCACAGCCCCTGGTGATTTTTCCCCAGGGGCTTTTTTTCATCAAAAAAGAAGAAACAAGCTCTTTTCTTTGTCCTGTTTGATTAATTGGTTTTCTTCACAGAAAGAGGGCGTTTGATTATTTTTATCTCAGGCGGTCTCTTGCGTTTTTGATAGTTTTGATCAAGCTGTCCTTCGGTAATTTGAAGTCCAACGTAAAGGGTATAATCGTCAAAATTTTCTCCCTTTTGAGCAGGAACCTTGATTTTAGAAGAGATGGTTGGTCTGATTCGTTTTTGGGACTTCTCAAACGTGACCTCAGCTTCGAGTTTTTCTTTTAAGATGAGGGTATTTCCTTTAGAGAGAATAACAAAATAAGGAATTTTGTAGATTTCGTTCTCAAGAGAAGGGGCTGCTCTTTTGACAAGCATTCGAACGTAAAGGGTTACTTCTTCTTGAGAGGCCTCTTCAGCGCATTTTACCACAACATTTGATAAAGCGACAGAGAAGGGAGCGTTGGTAGAGGGCGCTTTAAAAGTTCCTTCCGATAGTTCTCCAACAATCATTCCAGGGGTACAGATGAGAGGAATATAGGGTGTGTCCTTATCAGAACAGCTTGAGGCTAAGAAAAGAACACTCAAGCTCATCAAAGACGTGAGAAAAGAGGGGCGAAAATTTTTTAACATAAATAGTGTCTTTCACTTAAAGAGAATAATGGGAGCCATCGCAAAAGGGAGGCGTTTTTGTTTTCTGACATCCACACAGAGAAAAGGTGCCTGAATTTGGGACATCAAACAGAAGCGATTTTAATCCAAATTCTTTATGAGCGCCATCACAAAAAGGAAGTTTTTTTGACTTTCCACACGTACACCAAAAATACTTTTTATCTTTATCCAAGATTTCAGAGTAAGATTTTTTCATCATTTTTTTAGCTCAAAGACCTCAAATTTTAAGAAAGGCTCATTAAAAGAATGAGAAGGAGGCCAATGACAGCAAGGATAAAAAGCCATTGAAATTTCTTAAGGGTGTCCTTTAAGGATCCTTTGTTATCGTTTAAGGTTTTTTGACTAGGGTGTGAATAGAGGTTATTGTGAAGAACTGCTTCCGGCGTAATAAAAAGTCCTTCAACTTGCTCTTTTTTTATTTTTTTAGGGGGGGCATCTTTATCTATCATGAGAACCTCATAAATTGTTAACAACGTTGCGAGAGCGGAATAAAAGACCTTTGAGGATACCCAATATAAACCTGTCTGGGCCGTCCAATTTTTTGATTGGGTTCAGAGATCATTTCATTCCATTGGGCGACCCAACCTGCTGTTCTTGCAAGTGCAAAAAGCACTGTAAACATAGAGGTTGGAATCCCGAGAGCTTTCAGAATAATACCTGAATAAAAATCTACATTAGGATAGAGCTTCTTTTCAAGGAAATAAGGATCTTTGAGGGCAATTTCCTCAAGCTCAAGCGCAAGTTCAAAGATGGGATCTGTTGGTCCTTTGAGATTTTTAAGGATTTCATGGCATGTTTCTTTCATAATGCGGGCCCGAGGATCATAATTTTTATAGACCCGATGCCCAAATCCCATAAGACGTTCTTTTGTTTCTTTTTTCTTAATGTGATCTAAAAAAGCTGGAATATTTTCTTTGCGTCCAATTTTATAAAGCATGCCAAGAGCGGCTTCGTTAGCCCCCCCATGAGCAGGCCCCCAAAGAGCCGCAATTCCTGCTGCAATACAGGCAAAAGGATTTGCGCCACTTGAACTTGCAAGCCTGACGGTTGAAGTAGAGGCATTTTGCTCATGATCAGCATGGAGAATAAGGATTTGATCGAGTGCTTTTGCAAAAAGAGGATTCGGACACCAGTCTTCTGTGGGAACGGAAAACATCATAAAGAGAAAATTTTCAGCATAAGAATATTTGTTTTTGGGGTACACAAAGGGTTGTCCGATGGAATATTTATAGGCCATTGCGGCAAGGGTAGGCATTTTGGCAATGAGCCTTAAGGATGCAATGAGGCGTTGCTCTGGATCATGAATATCCAAGCTGTCATGGTAAAAAGCAGAAAGAGCGCCAACCACACCCACCATGATCGCCATGGGATGGGCATCTCTTCGAAACCCACGGTAGAAAAAAGTCAGTTGCTCATGAACCATGCTGTGACGTTTAATATCTTGGTTGAAAGCCTCTTTTTGAGAAGAGGAGGGAAGCTCTCCTTTTAGAAGGAGATAGGCTGTTTCAAGGAAGTTGCTTTGAGAAGCGAGTTCTTCAATGGGGTAGCCTCTGTAGAGGAGAATCCCTTTTTCACCATCAATATAGGTAATGGCAGAAGAACAGCTTGCCGTGGAAAAGTATCCAGGATCAAAAGTAAAAAGACCTTCTTTTGGATAAAGACGCTGAATATCAATGGCATGAGGCCCGAGTGTCCCTTCCAGAATAGGAAGGGTACCCGAAAAACTCTTTTCCTTTTCAGAAAGTTTAATTTCATTGATAATTCTGGGGAAAGAAGAATCTTCAGAAGAAGGACGTGTCATTAAAGAAGTCTCATTTTATAATTTATTTAAAGGGTCTTTCAGAATTTGAAAGACGAAACCTTTCTTTCATAGTATTCTGGATTTAAGGGTAAACGCAAGGCTAATTATTAGGGAAATGGGCTTAAAGAGGACGATGGGAATTCTTTGGACACATACATCTTTTCAAAAAGAGAAGCTTGGAGATCTTCAAAGCTGTGAGGAGACCTTAAAAATAGATTTTTTTTATGATCCTCTCCTTATCATAAAGCAGCTTGTTGTTTTAAAAGCAGAGGATTTAGAGGAATATCAAGGTGTTTTTGTGACAAGCCAACACGCTTTGATGTCTTTAAAAGACGTCGCTTCTTTGAATTTTTCGATTTATACTGTTGGGAAGAGGACTTTTGAAGTTGCAGAGCAGCTCGGATTTAAAACGATTTTTTCAGCCCAAGGGCGTGCCAATGATTTAAAGAACCTTCTTTTGAAAGAAAGAGATTCCTTGAAGGGGGGCTTGCTTTATCTTCGTGGAAAGCATATCCAAGAAGATCTAAAAAAAGAACTGGAAAGAGAAGGATTCAAGGTTCAAGAAAAAATCGTCTATGAAGCCCTTTTAAAAAAATCATTTCTTGATGAAACTGTGATGGGATTTAGAAATAAAAAAATCACAGAGGTTTTTCTTTTTTCAAGGAGAGGGGCGATGGCGTTTGAGAAGAATTTCAAAGCCCTTGAGATTGAAAATGGGGAAAAAAATCTAAGGGTTTTTTGTTTAAGCCCTGAAATTGCACTTGAGATAACTAAAAAAACCGGACAAGAGGTCTACAAGGGGATTTATGCGGCTCAAAGACCAACACTTGAAAGTCTTTGGACACTTTTTTGTGAGACGGTTAAATTTTAATTTTTTGAGAAAGGATTTCTTGCAACATGTTTCGTGAACCAAATTATGCAGAGACGGTGACAACAAGTACAGCTTCAAAAAGTCACTCTCTTGGAATTCTAAAGTTATTAATAACGTACCTGTCTCCTTATAAATGGGTTGTTTTTAAGTCCGTTATTGCAATTCTAGTGGCCTCTCTTGCTGTGTTGGGGTTGGGGCAAGGAATTAGGGTTTTTATCGATCAAGGATTCGGTACAGAAGGGTTTACTTCTCTTTATGAAGCATTGGGATTGATGGTCTTTCTTATTATCGTTCTTTCGATTGCAAGTTTTTGTAGGGTTTATTACCTTGCTTGGCTTGGAGAAAGAGTTGTGGCGGATATTCGATTTAAAACATTTAATCATCTTTTATCTTTAAGCCCTTCTTTTTTTGAAGAACGGGGTGTGGGAGATCTGATGTCGCGTCTTTTGACGGATACGACGCTTATTCAAATTATTATTGGAACGTCTGTGGCTATTGCCTTAAGAAATGCTTTTCTCCTTATTGGAGGTCTTCTTCTTTTGTTTATCACCAGTCCTAAATTAACTTTCATTTTGGGAATAATGCTTCCGATTGTGCTGGTTCCTATTATATTTTATGGGAAACGTGTCAAAGCCCTTTCTCAAGGATCTCAGGAACGTATTGGAAAATTAGGCGTTTTTAGTGAAGAAATTTTTGAAGCGGTTCAAACCGTTCAATCTTTCGTCCGGGAAAATTATGAGAGTCAGAATTTTAAGGATTTAATTGAGAGTTATTTTGAAAAGGCAATTCTTCAAGTTAAAGCACGTTCTTTTCTGACGATGATGGTGATGATGCTTATTTTTGGGTGTCTTTGTTGTGTCGTATGGATGGGGGGGCTTGATGTTAAAGCAGGGGAGTTTTCAGCAGGAGATTTAACCTCTTTTCTATTTTATGCTCTTCTCGTGGGAGGAGCTGCAGGTGCTATCAGTGAAATTACAGGAGACCTCCAACGGGCTGCTGGGGCTCTTTCTCGTATTTTGGAGCTTCTTAATACACGCTCAAATTTGGAGGAGCTTAAAAATCCTGAACGCCTCATTTCTTTAGAAAGTCCCCTTTCCCAAGAAGAAGATAAAATAGTTCCTTTTTTTTCGTTTCAAGAAGTTTCCTTTGCCTATCCTTCTCGATTAGAGGATGTGGTTATTCATGAGTTTACACTCGATATTTATAGAGGAGAGCATATTGCTTTTGTAGGTCCCTCAGGCGCTGGTAAAAGCACTCTTTTTGCACTGATTTTGAGGTTTTTTGACCCTCTTTCCGGTAATTTATTTTTTCAAGGTGTTAATTTAAAACACCTTAGTCTTTCAGAACTTCGTCAAAATATATCTTGGGTTTCACAAGAGACTTTTCTTTTTACAGAAACAGTCCAAGAAAATATCCGTTTTGGAAATCTCGAGGCAACTGAGGCGGAAATTGAAGAGGCTTTAAAAACGGCTCAAGCGTTTGAGTTCGTTGAACGCCTTCCTGGGAAAATGAATGCTTCAATTGGTGAAAAAGGAGGAAGTCTTTCGGGCGGACAGCGTCAAAGACTTGCGCTTGCACGTGCCTTCTTAAAAGATGCACCCCTCCTTCTTTTGGACGAGGCAACCTCTGCTCTTGATTCTCTAAATGAGAGAATGATTCAAAAAGCTATGGAAAATACCATGAAAGGGCGTACGTCTATTATTATTGCCCATCGTCTTGCAACGGTTAAAAAAGCAGATCGGATTGTGGTTATGAATCAAGAAGGAAGAATTGCAGGGGTTGGGGATCATGCGTCGTTGATGGCGTCAAACCCGCTTTATAAAAACCTTGTTGAGCTTGAGCTTCTATAGATTTTTAAATTCAATATTTCAATTTTTTTCCAAAAAAAGAGTGTAAAGTCGAGATTGGGAAGGTGATGTTTGATTCTGTGCGTCTCTTGCTATTCATACCGCCAAATTTTGGGGTATAAAAAAACAAAATATTTATGATATACTTTGTTCCTAATATTAAGGATTAAACGATGACAGAATTCCAAAATAAGACTTACACCATAAATATTGGGACCAGCGATTTTAAGAAACTCGTTACAGAGAGTACGCTCTATGTCGATAAAACGCTTTTGATCAAAACGATTATAGAAGATGCCTTTGATGTTCTTCTCATTACGCGCCCACGCAGGTGGGGCAAGACTCTGAATATGACGATGCTTCAGTATTTTTTTGGCATTCCCGTTAAAAATAAGGGAGATATAGACGAAGAAGAACAATCAAAAAGGCGTGATATTTTCTCTCAATTAAAGATTGGAGAACATCCCGATATCTTAGAAAATTATCTTGGGAAATTTCCGGTGATTTTTGTGTCCTTTAAAGAAATTAAAGGAAATGTCTATGAGACGACCGAAATGGATGTTAGAGAGCTTATTTATGGGCTTTATACAACGCATGAATATCTTCTTTATAGTGATAAGCTTTCAGAGTGGCAAAAAGATCTTTTTAAAAAATTTATGACAAAATCATTTGATCTTGCTGAATTAAAAAATAGCCTTTTCCATCTGAGTAAGATGCTCTATGCGCATTTTGGTCAAAAAGTTTTTATCCTGATCGATGAATATGACACGCCGTTGAATGATTGGTATGCCCTCCAATTGGCACGTGAGACTCTTTCTCCTGCAGAGGATTCCTACTTTCAGAATGTTTTAGGCCTTTTCAGAGGTCTTTTCAGCAGCACTCTTAAAGGAAACGACTTCCTTGAAAAGGGTGTGGTCACAGGAATTTTGCGTGTTGCGAAAGCAAGTCTTTTCTCGGGGCTCAATAATTTTGGAGAGGATTCGATCTTAGATGAAGATTATGCAGAACATTTTGGGTTCACAGAGGAAGAAGTGAATACTTTGCTCCATAAGTCCAACATAGACAAAAACCCAGAAACAGCTCTCGCTCTAAAATCTTGGTACAATGGATACAAGATTGGGGGTCTCACAATTTATAACCCCTGGTCCATCATGAACTGTATTAAGAATCGGGGGAAGTTTAAAGCTTATTGGGTTGGAACGGCAAGTACTGCTCTCATTGAGCAGGCCCTTATTCTTGATAAATTTCAGGAAGAAATGCAGATTCTCATTGAAGGAGGAAGTGTTGATATGATTGCGGATCCTAAAATGGTCTTTGCGGACATCAAATCCTCCCCCAATGCGCTTTATAATCTCTTGCTCTTTTCAGGGTATTTAACGGCAAATTCCATTGAAAATGCAAAAGCGGGGATGTATCGGTGTGATGTGCGTATTCCGAATAAAGAAGTCCAAGAGGTTTTTGAAGTCTCCTCAATGGCCTGGATCGCTCAAAAACTTAAAATCGATATGAATGAATACAATGCGTTTTTAGACGACCTTCTTAAAGGAAATATAGACGCTTTTACCGAGAGACTTAAGGGTTATCTTGAAACGTCGGCCAGTTTCTTTGCAACAGGTCCCAAGAATGCAGAGCTTTTTTACAGTGGTTTTGTGATGGGTCTCGTCTCTGCTGTTTCCTCCAATTATAGTGTGGAGGCTGAAAGAGAGTCAGGATTGGGACGCGCTGATCTTCTGCTCATACCAACGCCCACTGCAAGACATCAGAATGCTTTGGTTCTAGAGTTTAAATTCGCAAAATCTGATGAAAATTTACGTCTTTTGGCTCAGAAAGCCTTAGAGCAAATAGAACTTAAGAATTATGAGGCTAAGATCAAGGCTTATAAGAATGTCGCGTCTACTTTTAAAGTCGGAATCGCATTTGGTGGAAAAGATGTTGAAGTTGCGTTTAATGAGTGAGTCAAAATGATCGTAACAAAAAATAAGAGATACACGCCTTGAAATGAGCGATTTAAAATTATTTTTTTGTGGGCGTACGATCAATAGGAGAGGGATGTCCTTGATCATCAAGGGCCACAAAAACAAAAATTCCTTCTGTCACTTTATGGGTATCTTCTAAAAGTGGAGAGGTGGCCCAGACCTCTATGTGAATGGTAAGAGATGTATGGCCAAAATGATCAATACGAGCGTAGCAGCTGACTTCATCTCCAACTTCAACCGGTTTTTTAAAGCTCATTTGGTTAATGGCAACAGTGGCGACGCGTTTTTTAGAATATTTTTGGGCAATGAGAGCCCCCGCAAGATCCATCTGTGAGACAAGCCATCCCCCAAAAATGTCACCAAAGGGATTCGTATCTTTTGGCATGGCAATTGTTCTTATTGCGAGGTCTTGTAATTTTGGTGTAGATTCTGACATGATAAAAATCCTCTCTTGACGAAGGGCCATAAACCTTAGATAGATACTTTTACCCTAACATAGAAGAACTAATTCCACAATGAATGATCTTTTTACGCCTAAAGCATTGACAGATGTTTCCAATTTAAAGAAAAATAAGGACGATAAAACCTATACGGCCCATGATATTGAAGTCTTGGAAGGGCTCGAGCCTGTCCGTCTTCGACCCGGGATGTATATTGGAGGAACGGACGCTCAATCTTTGCATCACTTGGTTGCTGAAATTCTGGATAACTCCATGGATGAAGTTGTGGGCGGCTTTGCGAGCGAGATCAGAGTTCATTTCTTTGAAAATGGATATATCTCAATTTCTGATAATGGACGAGGTATTCCGATTGATCCTCATCCAAAATTTCCAGATAAATCTGCCCTTGAGGTTATCTTGACGACCCTTCATAGTGGGGGAAAATTTAAAGAAGGGGCTTATGAAATTTCTGGCGGTCTTCATGGCGTTGGTCTTTCTGTAGTGAATGCGCTTTCTGATTTTTTAGAGATTCAAGTTGTGCGTCAGGGGCATCTCTATAAGCAAAGCTATGAAAAAGGAATTCCCCAAGGACCTCTTATGAAAGAGGCCGGAAAATATCCTGGTCATGGAACAAAAATTATCTTTCATCCAGATCCAGAAATTTTTGGTGAAAATGTTCAGTTTGATCCTGTTTTTCTCTATCATCGTGTGCGCTCGAAAGCTTTTCTTCATAAAGGCGTTCAGATTTTTTGGTCGATGGATGTAAAAGAAGAAACCTCTTCTTCAGGAGATGGTAAAGAACAAGAAGAACAGCTCGTTTCTCAAAAAAATAGAATTCCAAAAGAGGAGCGTTTTTTCTTTCCGGGAGGTCTTTCTGATTTTGTTAATTTTTACTTAAAAGAGGCTCCAAAGGTTTTTAACCTTCTTTTTAGTGGAGAGGGCGTTCTTTCTCATGGAAAAGGACATGTCGAGTGGTCTCTTGCTTGGCCTTTAGAAAATGATGAAATGTCAGAAGAAACGCTTCTTGGACTTATGTCCTATTGTAATACCATTCCGACCCCTCAAGGAGGGGTCCATGAACAGGGGTTTAAGGCAGGAATTTTAAAAGCCTTTCGGTCGGTGGCAGAGAGAATGGGATTTAAGAAGTTTGCTGATATCGCCCCCGAAGATCTTTTTAAACACATGAAAGGTATCCTTTCTCTTTTTATAAAAAATCCGCAATTTCAAGGACAAACAAAAGAAAAACTCGTCAACTCAGATCTTGCGCGTCCTCTTGAAATTCTTATAAAAAACCAATTTGAACAATGGCTTCTGGATCATCGAGAAGAGGCTCAAGATCTTTTGAGTCATGTTGAATTGCTTATTGAAGAGAGGTTAACGCAAAAAAGTCAAAAAGAGCTTGAGAGAAAGACAGCCACACGGCGTTTGCGTCTTCCCGGAAAACTTGCGGATTGTCGGGCAACTGGACGCTCTGGAACAGAGCTTTTTTTGGTAGAGGGTGATTCTGCAGGGGGATCCGCAAAACAAGCCCGTAATCGCGACACACAGGCAATTCTTCCCTTGAGAGGAAAAATTTTAAACGTTGCAAACGCAACCCTTGATAAAGCAGAAGCAAACCAGGAGCTTATGAATTTATCCCTTGCGCTCGGGTGCGGATTTGGCGTGAATTTTAAAGAAAAAGACTTGAGATATGACCGGGTCATCATTATGACGGATGCAGATGTTGACGGAGCACATATTGCAGCCCTTTTGATGACTTTCTTTTTTGAAAAAATGCCCAACCTTGTCATTTCGGGTCGTCTTTATTTAGCGCGTCCTCCTCTTTATCGTATGGTTTTTGGAAAAGATATTTTTTACGCAAGAGATGAGAATGAGAAAAATGCCATTATAAAACGGTTTGAGAAAAAAATACAAAAATTTGAAATGAGCCGATTTAAAGGACTTGGAGAGATGTCTGCGGTTCAGCTCAAAGAGACGACGATGGACCCTAAAAATAGGACGCTTGAGCGTGTTATGCTCGGAGACTCGGATTCTTTTTTAAAAGAATTTGTAAATGACTTGATGGGAAAAGAGGCCGAAAAAAGGTTTGCTTTTATTCAAGAAAATGCTCAGTTTGCAAAAAATTTAACTTTTTAAAAAATGAGACCCCTGAAAATTATTATATGAAAAATATTATATGAAAAATTTAGAAAAGTTGAGCCTAATTTAAAAAAAGCTATCTTTAACCTTTTTTCTTTGTCATACTTTATTCAATCTCGATGGAAGAGTTTTATATATAAAGCTCTTTTTTGGAAGCGTTCCGTCAGAAAAATAATAATAATGGGACCTAAAAAAACCTATTCAGGACTGACTTAAGCATAGGGGCTTTTGATGAAAATAAAAAAAATTAATATTGCGACACAAAATGTAACGAGCCAACTCTCCTTGAATGACCGTATTGCTGTCTATATTACGGAGAGACTCGGGACAATGGCGATGGTTTATGGTGCTATCGTATTTATTCTTTTTTGGATGTTTGTTGGGTATGAAACGTATGAGGATCCGTATCCATTTCCGCTCCTCTTGCTTATCATTAACATTGTGACGATGATTTTGCTTCCTTTGATTATGGTGGGGCAGAACCTCATGAACCGAGAGGAACAAATACGGTCTAACGAAGCCCGAAAAGCAACAATGACCAGTTATGAAAACATTCTGGTAATCCTTGAATGTTTGGAAAAAGATGAGAGAGAACTTCTCTACCAAACAAAAGTCTTAAATGCGCTTTTAACGGCGGCGGGGCATGACCCCAAAAAATTTCGTTCCGAGGTGAAGCTTCAAGACTAGTCCATCAAAAATAAGGATTTTCGATATTTCAAGAAAACCAAGAAAGGAAATCTTTCTCATCGCATGAAAAAAGGACTCTTTAGTCTTACAGCCTGCATAACAAGCTTTAGAAGAACATAATAATTAATTTAATGTGTTGGAGGCAATCAAAATGAAACCTTATCTTTCTAGCTCGCACTTGGTTCTGTTTTATCCTTAAGTATCAACATGCAGCCCCTTTATGCTGCTGAGTCAGGTGAGTCTGCCGGTCCAAGCATTGCTCTTACTTCGGCTCAAAAGGATAAAATTAGGGAAGAGCTAGACGCGCTTGGTATTGAGACTTCTAAAGATGGTGTTCCTACAATTTCCTATATCTTTGCTCTGAAAAAGGTAAAACAAATAAGCGAAGCCTTGAGGTATTCTTACTCACCGCAACTGGCTGGCGAGGAGGGCATGAAGGTGGTGCTTCAAGTTTTTAGACAGATGCCGCCTGAACTTCGAGGGGTGGGTATTGATTTTCCACGTGAGGTTTATCAATTTGTAATTAATAAAGTGACCTCAAACCCATCGTGGCACAGTTCTTCATTTAAAAATACTGAAGAACTTGTGAGGAAAGCTACTGTGGAGATTGGGGAAATAAGGCAGCTTTCAGATCAGTTATTCCCGAAAGTCGGCTCACATCAAATGGAATACAATTTTAATCTCGCTTTGAGATTAAAGTTTGCTGGTTTTAATGTTTCCACAGAAAATTTTCAGGTAGTTTCACGGGTAAGGAAGATCTTTAAAGAAGAAGATCTTCTTTACAATTCAGCCAGGGTGATTGATCTCTTAGCGAGTTTTAACTTACTCTTAAAGAGCTCTGCGGGTGTTATTTCAGAGAAATTTGTTGATGATATTAAAGCCAATCTTCTGGAATTGAAAAGACAAGGCTACACTTCAGAAGAGATTAATAAGCAAAATCTTGTGATGGTGACTCTCTATTTACAGCATGAGGGAAGAAAAATTTCACCCGGAAATATTAAACAATTAATCCATCGGGGAAACTTGGAAGCTCTTGTTTGGCAGAAGATGATTAAACTCTTTAAAGATAAGAAAATAGACTCTTTAGAGAGGCAAGAGATTTTAGATAGTGCTTGAACGAAAAACCCATGAACCGTTTATTTAATTGGTCTTAGATGAAAAAATAACAGACGAAGATTTTCCTTTCTCTCTCACTCTCTTTCGA
>NCGZ01000026.1 GCA_002257235.1 Alphaproteobacteria bacterium 16-39-46 | reverse complement strand
GGAGATGTTGCAAACGTTGATCAAGTCGGAGCAGCAAGAGCATTCCTGAATGCATTAGTTCCTGCAGCGAACATCACGCAAGTTCGTCTTGATGCTTATACTGCACTAAATGCTGATCATGATGCGATTGTGCAAGTCGTAAAAGCTGATAGGAATGTTGGAGATCCAACTCATGTAGCTGCAACAAGAGCGTTCTTGGATGCAGTAGTTCCTGCAGCAAACATCACGGCCGCTTCTATTGATGAATATGTGCGTGGCGGAGCTGATCAACTTGCAGTTGTGAGGGTTGTGAAGGTTGGTAGAGATCCCGCAGACCTTGGTTATATACATGCAGCAAGAGTCCTTTTGGATGCCGGTGGAGTTCTTGCTGATGTGAGTGTGGCGCATTTAGATGCTACAAAAACGTTCTTGGATGCAGCAGTACCAGCAGCGAACATAACGCAAGCTCGTCTTGATGCTTATGTTGCAGCAGTGGCTGGTGGAAATCATGGAGCAGTTGCACAAATCGCAAGACTTAATGAAGATGTTGCAAACGTAGATCAAGTTGGAGCTGCAAGAGCGTTCTTGGATGCAGCCGTACCTGCAGCGAACATCACGCAAGTTCGTCTTGATGCTTATGTTGCAGCAGTAGCTGCTGGAAATCATGGAGCAGTTGCACAAATCGCAAGACTTAATGGAGATGTTGCAAACGTAGATCAAGTTGGAGCGGCAAGAGCATTCCTGGATGCAGCAGTACCAGCAGCGAACATCACGCAAGCTCGCCTTGATGCTTATGTAGCTGGTGGTGCAAATCAAGCAGCGATCGCACAACTTGCAAAGCTTGGTAGAAATGTTGCAAATGCAAATAATATCCGACTTGTAAAAGTTTTCCTTGATGCAGGTATTGCACCTGATAAGATAACCGAGAATAATTTAACTGCTTATAATGGAGCTGGAAACGCTCTAGCAAAGACAGCCTATCTTAATAAATTAAGGTAGAATATCTAATCTAAAAATAAAAATTGAGGAGTAGTTAATTCTTCTTCTCAATTTTTATAAAAGTTCTATAAGACATCGGCTCAAGAAACTGAGTCTAATTATTAACATGAAACATAAGGTGTAAATAATGTTAACAAAAGTTAGTTTTTCTAGCATTGCATTGGCAGGAATATTATCTGCCACCCTTGCAAATGCAAGTGGTGAAGTTAGTTCATCAGGTCCATCTTTGTATAATTCCGGTTTTTATACAGGGGCTTTGCTTGGTTATAGCTCTATGAACTCTTCAATTAGAGAAAGTTTATTTTCGCCAGGTCTTCTTAATTCAAGCAAAAATCTTACAGGGAATAGTCAAGGAATTGTTGGGGATCTTCTTCTTGGGTATCGTCATTTCTTTAAAAATAAATATATGTTAGGTTTTGAGTTTGGATTTTCAGCAAATAATAATGAATTAAATAATAAATTTTTAGTAAATAATTTTAATATTCAGACAAAACTTAAAGGTCAATATAAGTTTACACCATCCGTTGTCATTGGAACACAACTCTCTTCTAAATGGCTTGGATTTATAAAGCTTGGAGTGAGTATGAGTCGTTTTAAGGGTTACCACTCTTTATATTTACCTGGAAGTGGAGAAGGAGCCGATATTCGTACATTTAGCAGTACAAAGACCGGATTTATGGGAGCCCTCGGAGCAGAGTATGCTATAAATGAGAAGATTTCAACGATTGCCTTAGCTTCATATGAGTCTTTTGGAAGTATTAGTAGTACTTTTAAAGAAAATATTTTTGGATTTCCAAATGAAACAACCACTATAAAGATGAAGCCTGAATATTATACATTTAAAGTTGGGATGACTTACAGTTTCTAAGAAGCTTAATACATTTAGTTTCTGACTTCATCAGACTTTCAAAAAGAGACAGATTCAATATGAAGCTGTCTCTTTTTTTATGCATTCATGCATACAGCTGAAACAACCGCCTCAACATAATCTCAGACTCCTGAAGAGACCCCTTCTTCGTCTCAACCTCAAGCGTCTTTATGAGATCAAGAGCACTTAACAACTCCACCGTTGACCACGCTCTGAGTGCGCCTTCATAGAGAGCCTTGTCTTTGACGGCAAGATAAGGGAACTTTATGTTCCCTGACGTTCCAGAGGGATTCGGGCGTATCTCAATGAGTCTTAAGAGATGAAAATTCAACAATCTTAAAAATGAAATAATCGAAAGCGATGGCATGGAGGTCATCAGGTCATTTCTTTTAAGGAGGAAAGATTCGAGACAATGGGCTTCCGTGGAGAGAGTTTGATTCATAAAGGAAAGATGATCAGAGAGCTTTAATTCTGTTGGTCTCTCAAAATACAGACAAAACGGAACCAATTCCGACTTTATGAGATGGGCTCTCTCTTCGTAGTGATGCGTGAGATGGGTCAGAAGAGGGGACTCTGGCGTGTGTCCATACTGGCTTAAGAGCGCTTTAATATCAGCTTCTATTTGAGAGGTGGTTGGCGCATAAAGAGGAATAAATCCAATATCCTTTGAGGCCTCACAAAATTTTCTGAGATTCGAGGTGGCCTTGAGATACCCCGCTGTCATAATAAAAAAGGGGCAGGCGGGAAGATGCTCTAAAAAAGCCTCTAAAGGAGATAGAGAAGTTTCTGTGAGCTTTTCAAGTATAAGAAGCGTTGTTGGTCCAAAGAGAGGGGGAGAGGTCAGAATTTCAAGGAGGCGATTGGAATCCGTTTTGAGGAGGGTCGCAGGCAATCTTGAAATCGGACGATCTTGATTCTTATTGTAAAGTGTTTCGAGAAGGGTTCCAAGAGAGGCATCTAATACCTCTTCTTCAAAGCTTGAGAGAAGAACGGCTTTTAGTGTCGGGGGTGGATTCTTGTAAAGGGCATTGAGATAAAGCTTCACGGAGATCCCCTTTTGACTCAGCTGTTTAGAAGCCTCAACATGTGTCCATGGATCTGAGGAGGCGCTGCCACAAAGCTTGCATCATAAGGTGTTGAGGGTTTGCCTTCTAAAGAAGTTGTATAGCCTCCAGCTTCTTTGACCAAGAGAAGGCCTGCTGCAGCGTCCCAGGGCTTAATCCCACGCTCCCAATAGCCATCAAATCTGCCAGCAGCAACATACGCAAAGTCTAAGGCTGCAGCACCCAATCTCCGAATACCGGAGGTTTCATTTAAGAAAGGCGTGAGCTCGGAGACAAACAGTTGCTTGTCGCCGTGTCCTTTAAAGGGGGCTCCGGTTGCCATGAGACACTCAGAAAAGTCCTTTCTCTCAGAGACCCGAATTCTGCGGTCGTTCATAAACGTGCCCATTCCTTTTTCTGACCAAAAGAGTTCATCTTTGATCGGGTCATAAACAACAGCGGCAACAATTTCATTTTCTTTCTCAAGAGCAATAGAGATTGCAAAGTGAGGAACGCTATGCAGAAAGTTCGTGGTGCCATCGAGGGGGTCAATGATCCAGCGTTGACTGTCATCAGATCCAATAATGTCATCTCCTTCTTCTGTCATAAATCCGATCGAAGGACGTGCTTTCGTCAATTCTTCACGTAACGTTCTATCCGCTTTTAAATCTGCATTTGAAACAAAGTCAGCGGGCCCTTTTTTAGAAATCTGAAGGTTTCCGATTTCACCGAAGTCACGAACAAGACCCCGGGCTGCTTTTAAAGCAGCTTGAATCATAACATTGACCGTTGCAGACTTGGACTGACCGCGTCCTCCTAGAAGATCTCTCATGGACTTTTTCCTTAACTCTATAACTTTAAAAGAGGTGTTTATTTCGCGCGTTCGACGTATGTTCCGTCCTCGGTATTCACCACAACCTTGGTTCCAGACTCAATGTGAGGGGGAACCATGATGCGTACCCCGTTTTCAAGAAGCGCAGGTTTGTAAGATGATGTTGCTGTTTGTCCCTTAATGACGGGATCTGCTTCAACAACCTCCATAACAACGCTGTCAGGGAGCTTCAAACTAATGATCTCACCTTCATAGGAAGAGAGGGTCACAATCATGCCTTCTGTAAGATAAGGGGCAGCGTCTTCAAGAACAATATCACTTCCTAAAGAAAGTTGTTCATAGTTTTCTATATCCATGAAAGCGTACTTGTCGCCATCTTTATAGAGAAATTGAGACTCCCGTTCTTCAAGGTGAATGCGTTCAACATCTTCACTTGAGCGAAACCTTTCATTAAGTTTCGTCCCTGTGCGAATGTCTTTGAGCTCTACTTGAAGATAGGCGCCGCCTTTACCAGGTTGTGTATGCTGGATCTTAACTGCAACCCAGAGCCGATTTTGATGTTGAATCAGAAATCCTGGACGAATGGCATTTCCATTGATTTTCATAAGGGAGGTTCCTTTAAGTTAATTTCTACAAATCAGTAGCATAGATTTAAGCGCCTTGGTAGATTTTAATCATTTTTGAAAGCATCTCAAGGGCTTCCGCTTCAGGGCGTTTAAAACAATTGCGTCCAATGATGGATCCCGTCCCTCCGCCTTTATAAATGGCTTGGGTTTCTTCCAAGACGTCTGATACTGTCTGTGTCTCTCCTCCAGAAAAAACAACCAAGCGACGTCCATCAAAGCAGGATTGAACGACGTGCTGAACGCGTTCTTGAAGTGTTTTGGCGGGGATATACTCTTCATAAAGAGTGAGAGAGGCATCTTTTTCAAGAAAAGCGGTGGGGAGTTTAACTTTAATGATATGAGCACCTAAAAGTGCTGCCATATGGGCTCCATAGGAGATGACGTTTAAGGATTGTTCTCCTTCTTTCGAAACATGACCCCTGGGATAAGACCAGACAACAACAGCAAGGCCAGCTGCCTTTGCTTCTTGAGTGAGATGTTGAAGCTTCTCAAACATCTCATAGCTATGATTGGAGCCTGGATAAATGGTATATCCAATGGCGCAGCATCCAAGACGCAAAGCATCGTCCACAGATCCCGTAATGGCTTGATTGGAATCCTCTCCGGACGGGAGAAGGCTTATGCCACTGTTAACTTTTAAGATGAGAGGCATCAACCCTGCGTAACTTCCCGCAATGCTCTCAAGGAAGCCTAAAGGCGCCGCAAACCCTGAAAGACCAGCTTTGAGCGCTAAGGAAATATGGTAGTGAGGATCGTAGGCCGGAGGATTCATGGAAAAAGAACGTCCTGGTCCATGTTCGAATCCTTGATCAATTGGATAGATAATGAGATGACCTGTCCCTGAAAGTTTTCCATGCATGAGAAGACGCACAAGCTGTGCCTTTGTCCCGGGGCAGTCACTTTCATAATAGCTTATAATTTTTTGGATCCGTTGTGGCATTCCCATGGTATTTTTCCTTACCCAAAGATTTTAATCAAAAGAATACCTTCTTTTTAGGCGTTTGTACAAAACCATGCAAGAAAGAATTTCGCGTTGAGAAAATTTTAGCCCAAGGCCATTGAGATAAAAATATCAAAGATGTTAAAGAAAAAACTGAAAAACCCTGGCGTAGATGTAGAATTGTTGAAGTTCGCTCGGTAGACTCGAAACGTAAGACTCCTATATTTAGAGTAAGATAAAATTTAATCGAAAAGCGTTTAAAATGTAAGTGATAACCAATGGACTTTTCCAACATCAAAAAATTAATCGCTCAAGGAGAATCTGCGACACTTGAATTCAAAAAATCTACAGCACAACTTCATTCTGCTCTTGAAACAATCTGTGGTTTTTTAAATGCTGAAGGGGGAACTGTTTTAATAGGTGTTACTGACAAGGGGAAGGTTTTAGGGCAAGAGATATCTGATACGACTCAAAGAGATATAGCCCATGAGATTTTTAAGATAGAACCTCAAGCTCTCATAAATATCCAATATATTTCCATAGGAGAAGATACTGTTCGGAAAGTCATTTCTTTAAGAGTTTCTTCAGGGCAATATGCTCCTTATACATACGATGGACGTCCTTACCAAAGAAGTCAAAGCACTACGTTACGTATGTCACAACATCGATATGAACAAATGTTAATTGAAAGAGATCATCTTAAGCATCCTTGGGAAAAATCTTTTTCTCATGGGTATGAAATTACAGATTTAGACCAAAAAGAAATTTATCAGACAGTGGAACAGGCTGTGCGTTTTAATCGTTTATCAAGTTCAGCTCGGCATGATAACATAAGAGATATTCTGATAAATTTTGAGCTCATGAAGGAAGATAAATTATTAAATGCTGCTGTTGTCTTATTTGCTAAAAAAACAACGGGTTTTTATCTTCAGTGTGGTTTGCGATTAGCCCGATTTAGAGGAAAAGATATGCTGGGTGATTTTATTGATAACCAGCAAATTGAAGGTCATGCATTTTTTCTTGTTGAAGAAGCAGAGGCATTTTTTAAGCGCCACATACCGATATCAAGTACATTTCACTCAGATAAATTTGAACGTATAGATACTTCTGCGTTACCTCTTTTGGCTTTGCGAGAAGCACTTATAAATGCTGTATGTCATAGAGACTATGGATATGATACCCCAAGTGTTTCAGTTGCAATTTTTGATGATAGAGTTGAAATATGGAATCCTGGATTTCTCCCAAAAGGCTTAGTTCTAGATGATTTGAAGTTGCCCCATATATCTAAGCCAAGAAATAAAATTATTGCTGACATTTTTTATAAAAGAAATTTTATAGAAAAATGGGGAACGGGTACGTTGAAAATGATTAATCTATGTAAGGAACAAGGAATAGAATGCCCTGAATTTAATGAATATATGGGCGGATTTTCTATTGTTTTTAGATTTAAGGAATCCATAGGCCCTTCTCACAAACAAGAGAACCAAAAAAGTTTAGATAGTATCTCTCAAAGACAAAAATTGGCACTTCAGTTTTCTTTAGAGAATGAGGGTATAACGATTCATCAATATCAAAACTTATTTCCAGAAGTTCCCAGAAGAACTTTACAAAGAGAACTTCAGGATTTATTAAAGCAAGAATTTATTGAAAGGACAGGAAGCACTCATAAATTAGTTTATAAGATAAGGAAAAAATAGAAAATGTTTGCGCCAAGTTTGCGCCAAGTTTGCGCCAAGTTTGCGCCAAATAAAAAAAGTTGTTGTAAACATTCTGAAAGTGATTGCCTTGTCTCCTTCTCATCAACAGTTTCCAAATCCTTAACAGCTTGCAAAAACCTCTCTTTGTTGGGCAATTTTTCGATAGTCGTAATATAACAAATGACCGTATATAAATATGTAGGGTCGCTCCGTGTTTTTCAATTTCCTTCAAAAGATTTAGAAAACCCTTAAAAAAGGAAAAATATCGCCATCATGGATGTCCTTCAATTTACAAATCACACCTCTTAAACGTGATTTTCTAATGGTGATTAAACATGAAATGTTTAATCAAGGAGGGTAAATTACGATCCTTTGGGTCTGGAATTAAATCCATTAATATAACGTGTTTGCTTGACGTTTGTATTTTTTAACTCTAACCTTCTAAATGTGATTTAATGAGAAAAGAAAAAAAGGCTTTAGGTCCTGCTTCAAAAAAAATAAAAAATATGGAAGGCGTCTAAAAAATGACATCAATTTCAGAGTTCTCTCAAAAACTTCTTAATAAATATGGCATAAAAAATCAGGAAGATTTTTACTTCGTCCTTTTGATTTCTGGAGTTCTATGTTTTATTGCCGCATTCGTCGGAACATTTGTGAACCTTGATATTCATCATCTTGCGAATTTTAAAGGTGACGTCGCTTCTTGGAATTTTACAATGCCCTGTTTAGGAGGGTTATTGAGCACGCTTCTTTTTCCGATGATTCGTGAAAAGTGGCTCTTGAAGGATATTTTAAAAGTGTCCTTTATCGGCCTATTCATTGCTTTTGGATGTGAGATTCCTTTAATTAATACTTATTTTGATTTTCCAATACGTTTTATGGTGGGATTTTTTTCTGGAATTCTTTTTCTAGAAATTTCCTGTTTCGAGGCGGAGCTTTTTAAAGCACCTTATCGTGCAACAATTTTTGGATTTGTCGGAATTGAAATGTCTCTTTTTGCCTCGTTGGGATCTTCAGCCGTTGATTATTTTCAGACGCCTTTTGAAGTTTTTAGTCTGAGTATGGTGGGACTCGTGATATGCTATTTTCTTATTTTTATGTGGAAAGATCCTCTTGGAAAGAAAGGCACCAAAACTGTTGAATCCTCTAAAAAAACTTCTCAATCTTTTTACCAAATCGTTGCCTTTTCTCCTTTAATTTTTATTGCAATTTTTATGATGGGAAGTATCGGAGGAGGCTTGTCGAGCTATTTAGCGATATTCTTTGAAGGGACTGGCATGACAGAAGGCCATGCCGCACTTGCTTATTCCTTTTCAAATTTAGGGGCTCTTGTTTTAATGCCCTTGGCCGGAAGAATTGGGGATAAATGGGGGTATGAAAAGGCTTTCCTTTTAACAGCTTTGGTGGGGACGGTTGCTACGATAATGGCCTTCTTTTTTCTCCAAAAAGATGTCCTTTCTGGGTTGTTTTTTATGATAAGGGGGTCAAAAGAAGCTTTTATCTCTTTGATGTATGCTTGGATTGCAATGCAGTACTCTGGAAAAAATCTCTCTTATGGAATGTCTTCTTTTTCGTTAATAAAATCGATAAGTTATATTTTTGCTCCTTTGGCCGTTGGAAGTTTGATGAGTCTTTATGGAAACAATGGGTTTCTAATCTGGACGTTGGTAGGAATGAGCCTCACTTTTATTTTAATAATTTTTCAGATAAGATACACAAAATCATAACAAAAATCTCAATTTTAAAATTTGATATTTAATCAAGAAATGTGAATTTTTATTCTTAAGTCCTCAGGTGGTTCTTCCTCATACTTTGTATTTTTCTTTGACATATATAAAAAAGAAATGTCTGGTCAAAATTTAGTTAATCTATTGAAAATAAAATATTTTTTATTTCTTTCCTTAATATGATACAGTGCAATTAAAAAAAGAACTTAAGGAAAGGATCTTTTATTAAAGGTCTCATTTTAGTATATAAAAAAATAAGAGATTTATGGTAGACTCTGTCTATATTAAGGATTAAACTATGACAGAACTTCAAAATAAGACTTATACGATCAAAATTGGTACAGATGATTTTAAAAAACTCATCACAGAGAGTACCCTCTATGTCGATAAAACAATTTTGCTTCAAACACTTATAGAAGATGCCTATGATGTTCTTCTCATCACGCGTCCGCGTCGATGGGGCAAGACCCTGAATATGACAATGCTTCAGTATTTTTTTGGGATTCCTGTGAATAGCAGGGGAGAGATCGATGAAGAAGAACAAACAAAAAGACACGATAATTTCTCAAAATTAAAAATAGGCAAACATCCCGATATCCTTCAAAAATACTTAGGGAAATTTCCGGTAATCTTTGTTTCTTTCAAGGAGATTAAAGGAGATGTCTATGAAACGATCGAAATGAAAGTCAAGGAGCTGATTTATGGTCTTTATGAAACGCATAAATATCTTCTTCAGAGTGACAAACTCGATGACATTCAGAAAACACTCTTTAAAAAATTTATAACAAAGTCATTTAATCTTGCCGAGTTAGAAAAAAGCCTTTTTCATTTGAGTAAGATGCTCTATACGCATTTTGATCAAAAAGTTTTTATCTTGATCGATGAATATGATACGCCACTCAATGATTGGTATGCTCTTCAATTGGCACGAGAGACGATTTCTGAAACAGAGGATACCTACTTTCAGGACGTTTTAAGGTTGTTTAAAGGGATTTTTGGCAGTACGCTTAAAGGAAATGATTTCCTTGAAAAAGGAGTGGTCACAGGAATTTTACGGGTCGCAAAAGCAAATCTTTTCTCGGGTGTTAATAATTTTGGAGAGGATTCGATTTTAGATGAAAATTATGCAAAACATTTTGGATTTACAGAAAAAGAAGTCAATTCTCTTCTCCATAAATCTCGATTGGATCAAAACCCTGAAACAGCGCAGACTTTAAAATCTTGGTACAATGGATACAACATCGGGGGACTTACGATTTATAACCCTTGGTCCATTATGAATTGCCTGAATAACAAAGGTGCGTTTAAAGCCTATTGGGTGGGAACGGCGAGCACCGCTCTTATCGAACAAGCTCTTGTACTGGATAAGTTTCAGGAAGAAATGCAAATTCTCATCGAAGGTGGAAATGTTGAGATGGTTGCAGATCCTAAAATGGTCTTTGCAGATATTAAATCGTCTCCCAATGCCCTTTATAATCTTTTGCTGTTTTCGGGTTATTTAACAGTAGAAAGAAGCAACGAAAATGAAGATACGACCTATAATTGTGATGTTAAAATACCGAATCGTGAAGTAAGAAGCATCTTTTCTGGATCTCTTCAAAAGTGGATCTCTAAAAAATTTAACATTGACGTTAAAGACTACAATGCCTTTCTAAATGAGCTTCTCAAAGGAAATGTCAAAATTTTTACGCAAAAGCTTAAAGATTATTTGGAAATTTCTGCAAGTTTTTTTGCAACGGGCCCTAAAAATGCTGAACTTTTTTATAATGGATTTATCATGGGTCTTGTCTCGGCTGTTTCTTCTCAGTACTTTGTAGATGCTGAGAGCGAATCTGGACACGGACGCGCAGATCTCCTTCTCATTCCAAAGTCCACGGCAAAATATCAAAATGCTTTGGTTTTAGAGTTTAAATTTGGAGAATCCAAGGAAGATTTATCTCTCTTAGCTCAGAAAGCTTTAGAACAAATAGAGCATAAGAATTATGCGGCTAAGATCAAAGCTTATAAGAATGTCGCGTCTACTTTTAAAGTTGGGATTGCTTTTGGCGGAAAAGATGTTGCGGTGGCTTTTAAATAAAACTTTTTTTGGTCCTTTCATAGATGAGCTGTTAGGTAAAGAGTATAAAAAGAGGACATTTCTAACTTGCTCAACAGGACATTATCAAATTGCTACTACAATATTTTGTATTTTCTTGACGTTTGTAATTTTTAATTTTAATCTTCTTATTGTGATTTAAAGAGAAAAGAAAAAAGGCTTTAGATACTGCTGTAAAAAATAAAAATGAGGGGAGTGTCTTAAAAATGACATCAATTTCGGATTTTTCTCAAAGAATACTTAATAAGTATGGCATCAAAAATCAGGAAGATTTTTATTTTATTTTATTGTATTGATTGCAAGTATTTTGGGTTTTATTTCGGCCTTCGTTAGAACATTTGTGAATCTTGATATTCATCATCTCATAAGTTTTAGAGGAGACATTGCTTCTTGGGATTTTACAATGCCTTTCATAGGCGGATTTTTGAGCACCCTTCTTTTCCCAAAGATTCGAGAGAAGTTTGTTTTGAAGAATGCACTTCGTGTTTCTTTTATAGCCCTCTTTATTGTTTTAGGATTGATGATTTTTTTGATTAATACCTTTTTTGATTTCCCATTGCGATTTTTAATAGGATTTTTTGCAGGGTTTCTTCTTCTGGAGTTAGCTTGTTTTCAAGCAGAACTTTTTCAGGCACCCTATCGGGCAACTTTTTTTGGCTTTATGGGGATTCTAGTGGTTCTTTCGAGATCTATAGGGTCTTCTTGTGTTGATTATTTTCATCGACCTTTTGAAGTTTTTACCATCTGTATGGGAGGTTTAGTGATATGTTATTTTCTTGTTTTTATGTGGCAAGAGCCTCTTGAACGTAAAAAATTACGAACCGTAAAGTCTTCTAAAGATTCTGGTAAAGATTCTCGTAGAAATTCTGGGAAGGCATTTTATCAAATAATAGCGTTGTCTCCTTTAATTTTTATCTCAGTTTTTATGATGGGAAGTATCGGGGGAGGAATTTCGAGTTATCTCCCAATATTTTTTGAAAACTTAGGATTAAGTGAAGGGGATGCTGCTCTTGCTTACTCTTTTTCAGGGTTAGGAGCTCTTGTTTTCCTCCCCATTGCAGGAAGGATCGGAGATAAATGGGGATATGAAAAAGCGTTCCTTTTAATCACATTTATGGGGCTTTTTTCTGTGATCATGAGTTTCTTTTTTACACAGATAGACGCTCTTTCTGCATCGTTTTTTGTGATAAGAGCTTCAAAAGGGGCTTTTCTAAATTTGATGTATGCTTGGGTTGCAACTCAATTCGCCGGAAAAAATCTCGCCTATGGAATGTCTTCTTTTTCTTTAATAAAATCGATAAGTTACATTTTTGCGCCTTTGGGCGTTGGAACATTAATAGGTTTTTATGGAGATACTGGATTGCTTTTGTGGATTTTGGGAGGGCTAAGCGTTACTTTTGTTCTCATGATTTTTGAAATAAAAAAAATAAAATCTCCCTAAAAAATTTATCTTCCCCTATTTTGATGTTTAAGAAAGGTATTTTTTAAGGTAGTTCTATTAAAACAAAGTGCCCTTTGAGAGGAAAATTAATATGGACTTGGATTTTTTAGAGACGGCAAAGACATCTTATACGGGGCTCTCAAACACCCCTCTTTTTACGGTAAGTGAACTTTCTCAATCTCTCAAACGGACCATAGAGACCTCTTTTTCTTATGTGCGTGTCCGAGGTGAAATATCTGGATTTAAAAAACACACATCCGGACATGTTTATTTATCCTTAAAAGACCAAGATGCTCTTATTTCCGTTGTTTGTTGGAAAGGGCTCTATCAAAGTTTTTCATTAAATCTTGAAGATGGCATGGATGTTATTGCCTCTGGGCGCGTTACGACATATCCAGGACGTTCTCAATATCAGCTTGTGCTTGAAAAAGTTGAACTTGCTGGACGGGGAGCCCTGTTAAAGGTTTTAGAAGAAAGAAAAGAGCGATTGCGTGAAGAGGGCTTGTTTGAGAGCATTTTCAAAAAACCAATTCCCTATTTGCCCCATGTTATTGGCGTCATTACTTCGCCGACAGGGGCCGTTATTCAAGACATTCTTCATCGTTTACAAGAAAGATTTCCGGTTCATGTTTTGATATGGCCTGTGAGTGTTCAAGGAGAAAGTTCAGCACTTCAAGTAACCGCAGCCATTGAGGGATTTAATGCTTTACTGCCTTCTGGACCTATCCCTCGGCCAGATCTTCTGATTGTCGCCCGTGGGGGGGGGAGCTTGGAAGATCTTTGGGCGTTTAATGAAGAATCTGTTGTACGGGCTGCTTTTAAGAGTGAAATCCCCCTTATATCGGCCATTGGACATGAAACGGATATAACGTTGCTTGACTTTGTTTCTGATAAACGTGCGCCAACGCCAACCGCAGCGGCTGAGATGGCGGTGCCGGTTCGGCACGATCTTATCGAAAAAATTATAGACCAGCATCGGCGTTTGGTTCTTCTAGGACGTCAACGTCTCGTGCGAGAGGTTCAAAATCTCCGTATTCTTAAGGAAAGATTTGGAACTCCAAAACGTCTTATTGAGATTCATTTACAGAAATTGGATGATCTTTCTGAGAAACTTGTTTCAGGTCTTGAGAAAAGAACGCTTCAGGCCCGGCTTTGTTTTTTAAAGATTCTGCCAAGACTTAAGGTTCCTCAAGATCTTATAACAAATGGGGAGTACCGATTAAAAGCTTTGAATTTAGCAATGACGCATGCCGTTAGGATGTTTTTTTCCAACTCTACACAGCTTCTCAAACAAGCAGGCGTTCTTCTTGAAATGACATCGTATACAAAAATTTTGGAACGCGGTTTTGTTTTAGTTCGAGATAAAGAGACACGCGTTCCTGTGACATCTTCAACAAAAATACAAGAGAATCAGGCCCTCTCCCTTACATTTAAGGATGGGGAGAGAGATGTTATTGTTGAGAGTAGAAAAAAGTCCTCTTGAAGCAAATGAATTCTTTAGGTACAAGAGAGGGATGAAGATTAATTTAACCATAAAAGGAATTTAAAATGATGTCATCTGCTGCAGGTGAGGGATTTAACTACATGTCTCTTATCCCTTTTCTTCTTATTTTTGTTGTTATGTATTTCCTTCTTATTCGTCCTCAACAAAAACGTGTGCGTCAGCAACAAGAAATGCTAAAGAGTATTGTAAGGGGCGATAAAGTGTTGACTTCTGGTGGAATTATTGCAACTGTCTTAAAGGTTATCAATGATCAAGAGCTTGAAGTTGAGATTTCTGATGGGGTGAAGGTTCGTCTCATGCGCACAATGGTTGCGGATGTTTTAAATCGGTCTGCTCTCACCTCTAAGGCAGAAGAAGCGTCTTCTTCTGATAAAAAAACAGAAGCGAAAACAGCAAAATTGACTCCTAAAAAAGGTCAAAAAGAAGAAAAAAAGAAAAAGTAAACGTTAGAAGTTAAAAGGTTTTTTTATGTCAACGCCACAGTGGAAAACGGTCCTCATTCTTTTAACCTGTTTTATCGGGATATGGTTCGCGCTTCCTAATTTGTTTTCCAAAAAAACATTAGAGACGTTGCCTTCTTGGTTTCCTAAAACCCAAGTAAATTTGGGCTTGGATCTTCAAGGAGGCAGCCATCTTTTGCTTGAGGCAGACTTAAAAAATGTTGTCCATGATTATTTAGTGGGTCTTTTAGATTCAACCCGTTTTGCCCTCCGAAAAGATAAAATTGGATACGCCCATCTCCATACAGACCTTGCGCAACATGCGATTGTTTTTGAATTAAGATCTCCTCTTGAAGCCGAAGATCAGTCACGCCTTTTTAAAACCCTTCAAAATATAGATCCCGATTTTACCGTGCAGATTGATGGCGTTCATGTAAGTCTTATTCTTTCAGAATTTGCAATTTCGAAGCGCGAAAAATCGGCAATCAGCCAGTCGATTGAAATTGTCAGACGACGTATTGATGAAACCGGAACCAAAGAGCCAACAATTCAACAGCAAGGCAGTAATCGAATTTTGATTCAATTGCCCGGCATTGATAATCCTGAACATGTTAAAAATTTATTGGGGCAAACAGCAAAACTTTCATTTCGACTCTTAGATGATAGTGTTGCTCTTGAAGAAGCGATGGCTGGGCATGTTCCCCAGGGATCAGAAATTTTGGAATCTGAAGAAATTGCATCGCAAAAAGTACATTATGTTGTTCGAAAGGCTATCATTGTTTCTGGGGAAACACTTTTGGATGCACAGCCGAGCTTTGATGACAAAGGAAGAGCTTCCGTCTCTTTTAAATTTGATGCGATCGGAGCTAAGAAATTTGCAGATGCAACGCGTGCAAATGTTGGAAAACGTTTTGCCATTATTTTAGATGATAAAGTCATCAGTGCGCCTGTGATTTCTGAACCTATTACAGGAGGGCACGGCTCCATTACAGGAAACTTTTCTGTTCAAGAAGCAAGCGATTTTGCGCTCCTTTTAAGAGCAGGCGCTTTGCCGGCGCCACTGCATGTTCTGGAAGAACGTACAGTGGGACCTGATTTAGGAGCAGATTCTATTTCTGCAGGCCAGCATGCGACAATTTTTTCGATCGTTTTAATTGCTGTTTTTATGGTGATTGCTTATGCCGCGATTGGGTTTATTGCAGATGTGGCCATGATTTTTAACCTTGTTCTTTTAATTGCAGCCCTTTCCCAGCTTGGGGCAACTTTAACGCTTCCTGGAATTGCAGGTGTGGCTTTAACGTTGGGAATTGCCGTTGATGCCAACGTTTTAATTAATGAGCGCATTAAAGAAGAATTGCGTCTTGGCAAGCGTCTTCTTGTTGCCATCGATTCAGGATATAAGCGGGCAATGTCCACCATCATTGACTCCAATTTGACAACCTTAATTGGAAGCCTATTGCTGTATATTTTTGGAACAGGCCCAATTCGCGGGTTTGCTGTAACGCTTTCCATTGGAATTTTGATTTCAATGTTTACAGCTGTATCTTTGACCCGTTTAATTCTTATATCGTGGGTGAATTGGCGTCACCCCAAAACCCTTTGGATTTAAAAGAGGATTTAGATGACCTTTAAATGGCATGGGCTTTCCCTTATTCCTCATGGAACTTCAATCGATTTTATACGCATCAGGCATTTTACCTATGCTGTATCGATTCTCATTACAATCATTACCTTTGCTATGCTCTGGGCTCAAGGTCTTAATTTAGGCATTGATTTCAAAGGGGGGATTCTCATTGAGATACAGACAAAAGGTCCTGCAAACCTTAAAGAATTAAGGGATCATGTTGCGAACCTCGACTTAGGAGAAGTTGCGCTTCAGGAGTTTGGACGTTCCGATGAGGTTTTGATTCGTCTGGCCCGCCAAGAAGGTGGTGAACAAGGGCAAATCAAGGCGATTTCAAAGATTCAAACAGCTTTAGGAGAAGACGTTTCCTTCAGGCGTATTGAAACCGTTGGACCTAAGATGGGCGAAGAATTGGTTCACAATGGCATCTATGCTGTTTTTTGGTGTTTGGTGGCCATGCTGGTGTACATTTGGATTAGGTTTGAATTGCACTTTGCAATATGTGCTATTATTGCGCTGTTTCATGATGCCATAGCGGTTCTTGCTCTTTATACGATCTTTCATTTTGAATTTAACTCTCAAGCTATTGTCGCGATCCTCATGACGGTTGGATATTCTATTAATGATACTGTTGTTATTTATGATCGTATTCGTGAAAATTTACGCAAATACAAGGCGATGCCAGATCGTGAACTTATTAATTTGAGTATTAATGAGACCCTCTCTCGGACAATTTTAACCTCTTCCACGACGCTCTTGTCTCTGATTGCTCTTTATGCCTTTGGAGGCGAAGTTGTGGCAGAATACTCCTTGCCGCTTATTATCGGCATTACCTTTGGAACGTATTCTTCTATTTTCTTATCAGCGCCCCTCTTATTATTCTTTAATTTGCGTAAGAAAAATCAAAACGCTGAGAAAATCCCCCAAAAAGTTTAGAGAAACTTGGGAAAATCTTCCTATCAATCAATAATGTTTATTCAAATGGTTTTTTCATATAATTCATGAGACTAAAGACTTTGATTTCTTCAGAGAGAAGATAATTTATAGAACCAGGATAAATAACGTTTAATTCATCGAGCTCCAGATCCTTAAGTGAAATTCTCATGGATGGTGTTATTTTTGGAGCGTCTTGATATTTAAACTCAAAGCCTATTTTTTTTCCATTTTTTAAAATTAATAAATCTAATTCTGCTTCATTATGGCTTGCCCAAAAAAAGTAATCTTGAAGTCAGTATTTAAAAATCTACGAATCTCCTCTAATGCAAAACCTTCCCATGAAGCTCCTACCTTTGGATGAAAAGTTAATTCCTCTTTTTTCTACAAAAAGATTGAAAACGGAACAGCAATGATTTGAGAGGCGACTTGTAAGACGGTTTGTCCTCCGTAAAGAATAATACCAAGAGCATTCGGATTTTCAGATTGAAGATCTTTTAATCCAGTGAAATCTTGTTTCTGAAGAGATTCAGAGGCCTTACATTCTATTCCAATGACACGCGTTCCTTTGGTTAAAATAAAATCAATCTCTTTCCCTAAATGAGTTCTATAAAAAAAGATATCAATGCCTGTTTCTAAGTGAAGAAGTTTTCGTAATTCAGAAAAAACCCAAGTTTCTAAAAGATGCCCATAGGCAGAATTATGGAGAAGATTTTCTAAATGATCTATCCCCGAAAAGAAAGAGGCATATCCAGAGTCATTGACATATATTTTAGGCGTTTTAACGAGTCGTTTTCGCGTATTTGCAGAGAAAGGTTGAAGAATTGTCAACTGAAATGTAAGTGATAATATCTCGAGATAACGACTCACGGTGCGTTGATCAAGACCACTTTCTACAGCGAGATTATTTATATTAATGAGTTGACCTGTTTGTAAACAAAGGAGTTTAAAAACTTTCGTAAAACCAACGACATCAAGCATACGATTTAGATCTCGTACATCCCGCTCTGTATAAGCAGTAAGGTAAGACTGAAACCAATGACTCCTAAAATATTCATCTTGTTTTAAAAAAACATCTGGGAATCCTCCATAAAAAATGAGATTTAAAAGATCAGTTTTTGTCAAAGTTTTTTGATTTTGGAGAGAATGGCTCCATTTTTGTGTTAGTTTTATGGGGTCCGTGATTGAAAAAAGATCTTTTAAAAAAGAGCTTGGATACGGCTTATCAAAGATTTCACCAGCAGAAAGTCCTTCAAGTTCGATGATATCTATCCGTCCTGCAAGACTTTCACAAACGTTTGGATAAGATAGAAGGTTGGCGGAACCGGTTAATAAAAAACGCCCTGAATCCTGACGATTCAAATCAATGGTATGTTTTAGTGTCATGAGAAGCTCAGGACATCGTTGTATTTCATCAATGGCTACTTTTCCTTGAAACTGATTGAGAAAGCCAATCGGATCAGTTTTACAGGCTGTTAGAGTTGTAATATCGTCCAGTGTAAAGTAATGATCAAAAAGATGATCTTTAAACAAATGTGAAAGCAGTGTTGACTTCCCAACTTGACGCGCCCCATTAAGGAGTACAGCCGGAAACAGACTCAAAGATTTTTTTAACGATGATGTTATAAATCTCTTCTTCATGATGTAAAATATAGCATAAAGATGTTATAATTTACAACATATTTCAAAGAAAAAGATTTTTTTTATAATTTTCAAGATGATGTTCTTCTTCTTCCAAAAACTTAAGAGAAAGTAATCTTTGTAGAAAAAGAACGCCGTCGTCTCAGATTAATCTCACGCTAAACTCTTCATTAGGTTACACTAAGTGTAACCTAATGAAGAGTTATGATATATTCAAAAAAAACTAATTTTTGATTTCGATTTAAGGGAGATGAGGAACAAAATGGAAATCACTTATTGCAATGGCTTCTTTAAGAGATAAAGAATCCTTAGGGGATTTAAAACAGAAGAGCATTATTTACGAAATTCTCACTGAGCATGACGCGGAATAACGCTTATGAGAAAGAAAAACTTTTGAAATGTTATATTCCTCTTAAGAAAGAAGTTCTGAATCCTGAAAGTCTTTAAAATTTCATTTTAATCCGTTGCAGCAGAAGCGTTTGAGGAATCCTCGTCGATGAGAGAGAGTATGATTTCGAGGGTTTCCTGAGTGCCTGTTTCATCTTCATTTTCTAAGAGATTTTTCTCTTGAGACTCTGGGGAACGGACTAATTTTTTTCTTTTTCGTGAGCGTTCTTCAGATTGAGAGGATAAGGTTTGATCTAAGCTTTTTTGTGATCTTTTCAAACTTTTGAGAATTTCGTCTTTTTTCATGGTCATGAACTGAACGCATTCGCTTTCCACAAATAAATGCCGACCTGAGTTAGGATGCGAGACGTGGTGAAGATGAATAAGCTGTGTATTTCCACACATTTGGCATTGAGCTTTTTCTCCAACATTTGTTAGGCCAACACCCTCTTCAACATCGATGACGGTAATCTCATTCCATCCGAAGTGAGGTATGGCATATCTGTAGGGATTATAATTCAGCCATTTTCTTTGCAAGTCACTCTCTTTTCGTATGCTTTTTATGTCCATTCCTCTATCTCCACTTAAAAGTAAGAAAGGAGGGAGGGGCGTTGAGTTTGTTTTATTTTCTTGTACGAATAAAAAAGGGTGAGAGCCTTTAAGATTTTTCTTTTTTTTAAGAGCCTCCCACTTTTCCCAACCATAATGATGAGAAAATGGATATCCCCAAAGATCAGGAAAGAGCGCTTTTGTACAAAAAGTTGTAATATCTTCGTCACATAAACCTGCGTTGAAAAGAGTCTCTTTATTTTGAGGGTGAGCCAGGACCATTCCCATCCACTTAAGAACAGAGAGAGGAGTATGGGTTTCTAAACTTTGTAGAGGAGGTTGTTTTTCAAGCTCGTCGTCGCTTTCAATTGCCCTTTTTTTCCGAGAGGCAAGAGTTGAAGGTGTTTTATATTTTTCAACAATTCCTTTGCATTTGTCGAGAAGGGTTGAAAAAGTAGAGCTATAAAATTCTTTTTTTCGGCGGCTTGAGACAATTAAAAAAGTTTCCGAGTTTTTTAATTTCAAGACACTGGGTTTTCCAGTCAGGTCATCTGGGTTGCCTTTATACCTCATTTCGGAGAAAGTATTTAAAAGGTAAGAAGGGGAAGCAGATCGTGAAAAACCAAGAGAAGTTTCCAGCTCTATATCGGGAAGAAAAATTGATTTACATAAAGATTTAAGGGATGAAAGGCAGTCATTGCATACATCCCAAAAACTATGAATGCGTGCTTCTCCTCCCATAATTTTAAGAGATTTTTCCCCTCCTAACCCTTCTTTTATTGTCTCTAAGCAGGTTCTTAAGAATCTTTTTCCACGGGGAGAATTCATAAAAATTGTCATGAGATCTTCGGAGTGTATTTGTGGTGCGCCAGGATAAGCCTGGTGTTTTCAACGGGTGAAAATCCCGTCCTGGCAAGGGATAAGCCCTCCCACCAGGAATCGAGTCTTGGGCC
>NCGZ01000025.1 GCA_002257235.1 Alphaproteobacteria bacterium 16-39-46 | reverse complement strand
GCCTTCCCTTGCCCATTTAATCTTCGAACAATCAAACCTTCCACCCAACACCTTGTAATCCCCAAAATCTCATTTACCCGGCGATATCGAGAGGATACTGAAAATCCATGTTAAATTTAAAATTCTTTTTTTTGAAAGGGTTAAAAAAAGGTGGTTTTTTTGCCCTACATAGCGCTTGCAAGCTTCTTTATTTCTTGATAGAAGCGCCTTAATATTATAACAAAATTTTAATTTTTTTAATTTATTTATTGAAGGTGTTTTCATGAGAAAATATGTATTTTTAAGTCTATCTACAGTGTTTGTTTTAGGAGTTGTTTCTGTGTGTCCTGCGATGGAAGAACCTGCTGCAGTGCCTCCAAGCATAAAAAAAACTTATATCGCCTCTAAGAAAAGAAAATCCGAGGAAGCTCATGTTGAGCACGTCGCTTTTTTGGACGCGCACCCAGAGCTTAAGGCGGCTATAGTCAAACCGCTTAACTTTGTTGACGAAGTTAAGCCTGTAGAAGAAGCGCCCCGAAAATTTCTGCGCGGTAGATTTTCACGTTTTCAGCCGCCGCTTAATTTTCCCACAAGGAGTCTATCAGGTGCATCTTCTGTAACTGCTTCTGATTCAGGGGCGGGTCCTCTTTCTCCTGCAGGGGTTGATTTAAAAGGTCTTAGAATTTAATGCTCTCACGAAAAACAGTAATTCAAAAAAATAGTGTTTAAAATAAGAAGGGGATGCGTAACACAGATTGATGTGCGCATCCCCGTTTTTTTGACGAGAAAACTTGCCTTATTTTCAATAAAATATTGACAGGAATAAAGCAAAAAAGCGATACTGAATATGTAAAAGATAATGCTGGCTGAAAAAAAATTAATCATAATAATAGAAACTAATGGGGAGCCGATCATGATTCAGAAAATAAAAAGAACTGTTATTTTGGGGACAGTCAGCATTGGTATGTCTTCCTTGGTTTATGCAGATTCGTGTGAAAAATATTGTAAGCTCAATTGTGGATTTCCAACTTACTGTATTCATTATTGTAGGGAAGCTCAAAATGGAACTCAACAGGATAAGAAGACCTACAAAGAATTTCAGGAAATGCATTGTCCAGTGCAAGGTATGACAAGGAGATCAGAATGATGATACAATCATCTTTGGTCTTGTGGGTGTTGTTGCGCTTTTGAGGGATTAGGGTTAGCTCGATTAAATGGCTATTCATCCTAAAAAATTCTTTTGGGAGAAGTTTTTTTAAACTCAGAATAATCATTTCAGAAAATCTAATTTTATGGCATAACAAGAAATAAGGTTTTTTTCATCAAGAGGATGAAAAAATATCTTTTAAAAGCACATTTCTTGAAAGTTATTTCGTCTATGAACTCGGTCTTAACACATATTGCTCTTGTGGCTGTTGCTGCTCTTTTGGGGGGCATTATTCTCACGCGGCTAAGACAACCTGCGATTTTAGGATACGTTCTTGCGGGGGTGATTTTAGGGCCTTCAGGTCTTGGTTTTGTGAAAAATATTGAGGGCATTGATCTTTTAGCACACCTTGGGATTCTTCTTCTTCTTTTTGTGATTGGTCTTGAGCTCGATCTTCAATCTTTTAAAAAAAAATGGAAGATTTCTCTCATCATTGTGGGTCTCCAAATCTTTATCAGTCTTTTTTTAATTGGTGGAACCGCAAAGATCTTTGGCGCCAGCACTGGACTTTGTATCTTATTGGGGTTTATTGGAGCTCTCAGCAGTACGGCAGTTGCAGTCAAGCTTCTTGAAAGTGCGAATGAACTCCACACACCCCTCGGTCAGTCTATTTTGGGTATTTTAATTGCTCAAGATCTTGCGTTCGTCCCCATGATCCTTCTTGTTAGAGGGTTTGGAGGGGGTGGTTTTTCTTCTTTTGCCATTGTGAAGGTCCTTATTTCCATAGGCTTTTTAAGCTTTCTTATCTTTTTTTTACAAAAAAAGAGGAACTATAAAGTTCCTTTTGCCTCCTATATTAAGCAAAACAACGATATGATTCCTCTCTCTGCGTTGGCGTTTTGTTTTGCGCTTGCTTCTCTCGCTGGTATCCTTGGGCTTTCTGCGGCGTATGGTGCGTTTATTGCGGGATTGATTATGGGAAGCAGTCATTATCAAAAGACACTTGTGCAAGCAACCCATTCTATTCAAAGCATTCTTATGATGGTGTTTTTTCTCTCGATTGGGCTTCTCTTAGATTTAAAATTTATCTATGAAAATCTTGGGCTTGTTTTGGTTTTATTAGTCCTGGTGAGTCTTGTGAAAACGATCTTAAACATTGGGATTCTTCATTTTCTAAAGTTTTCCTGGAGACCTGCTTTCTTGAGTGGCGTTATTATTGCTCAATTGGGAGAGTTTTCTTTCCTTCTTGCAGGAGTGGGAGGAGAAATCAAGCTTTTAGATGAAAAAGGGACTAAATATGTTGTTGCTTTAACGGCCTTATCCTTGATTTTTAGTCCGATTTGGCTTCATTGTATAAGACGTTTTAAAGGAATGAAATTTAACCAATCTTTAACTTTTAAAGAATTTATGAAAAAAGGATTTTCAGGAGAGCTCTCTCATCTTGGAAAAATTCGAAGACGTTTAAAGTCTTTTGTGGGCGACGTGATTGACTCATAAAATGAAACCAACTTTTGAAACCGAATCTTTATTTTTACCGAATTTTGTGATCGGTGTTGATGAAGTTGGATATGGTGCCTGGGCAGGTCCTGTTGTGGTCGGCGCTGCTGCTTTAAATATATCCATGCTTCCGTCAGATCTCTTAGATGAGATTAATGATTCTAAAAGTCTCTCCTTGAAGAAACGCGAATATATTTACGAACATTTGATATCCTATTCTGGAAAAGGGCTTTATTTTTGTGTTCACCAGGCCTCGAATCAAGAGGTGGATGAGATGAATGTCCGTGTCGCCACTCAAACAGCCATGGTGCGTGCTGTTGAAGGACTTGTAGGTCAATACCCCACATTACCCTGGGGGGGGATTTTAGTCGATGGAACGCATGCTCCTAAGTTTCAGCTTAAAACACATTGCATTGTTGGGGGAGATCGAAAATGTCTTTCCATTGCAGCAGCCTCTATTTTGGCAAAAGTAACACGCGATCGGCTTATGAAAAAACTTTCAGAGGATCATCCTCATTATGCTTGGGATAAGAATGTTGGATATGGTACGAAGCTTCACCAAGAAGGACTAAGATCTTTTGGTCCAACACTTCATCATCGCATGTCTTATAAACCCCTCCAAGCGCTCGCTTTTTAAAACGCTTAGGTTACATGCCGCACGATTTTTTTCATAAGGGTCGGGAGAGCTTGATCGGAAAGATCGGACAGAGGGTGCCAGAATTGATTCTCTAAAAGGCTAAAATTGCCTCTTGCAGCACGTGCCTTCAAAACCCGTACCTTTAAATGAAAATGTGTAAATGTATGAGAGACAAGGCCCTTGAGAGGAGAGGATCCCTCTTTAAAAAAAGGATTCGTTTCATTTTTGTTTAAGAGGGGGATGGGAACCATGACAAGTCCTCCTAGGAGCCCGCTTAGGGGCCTCTTTTCAAGAAGAAGGAAATTTGACCCATCTTCAATCCAGAAAGCATCCAAGAAACGTGTTGGCTTTAAAGAGGAGGCTTCTCTGAGGGGATAGTTTTCGGGGTCTCCTTTTTCAAGGGCTCTGCAAAAACGACGCAAGGGGCAACTGATACAGATTGGTTTTTTTGGCGTGCAAATGCGTGAGCCAAGATCCATCAGAGCTTGTGCATAATCTCCTGCCCGGTGGAGAGGCGTATGATGACGTGCGAGGGCCTGAAGAAGCGGCTTCGAGCCTGGAAGAGGAACCTTGATGGCATAAACACGTGAGAGGACGCGTTCTATATTGCCATCGACAGGAGATGTGTTTTTTCCAAAAGCAATGGCGGCAATCGCAGCTGCTGTATAAGGGCCAATTCCTGGGAGAGTAAGAAGCGTAGATTCCATATCGGGGAATATGCCTTCATAACGTGTGGTAATTTCTTGAGCACACTTAAAAAGGTTTCGGGCACGTGCGTAATATCCAAGGCCTTGCCAAGCATGGAGAATGTCATCAAGAGAAGCGTGGCTTAAGTCTTGAACCGTTGGCCAAAGGCGTATGAAATTTAAGAAATAAGGGATGACGGTGGGAACGGTCGTCTGCTGGAGCATAATCTCAGAGAGCCACACATGGTAAGGATTGGGCTCCCTTCCAGGGAGAGCACGCCAAGGAAGCGTCCTTTGGTTTGCATCATACCAAGGAAGAAGATGCTTCTGAATGGTGTCAGGATCTAAAAGATCCTTTTTTAAATCTGAGAAAATGGTTGTCATACAAAAACATAAAAGTGAAGGGTGAAGTCTATCTATAATTTTTAGCTCTTATTTACGAAGAGCCCTCAAATAAGTATCATACTTTCTTGAAAAAAGGAGGGTCTTTTCTGAGCGTTTAAATTTAAAACTTTCTGAAAGAAGTGTGAATTTCAGTGTATATTCCTGGAAAAATTATGATATACTTTGCCGAAGCATTAAGGACGAGGGATTATGACGGAATTCGAAAACAAGACTTACACCCTAAATATTGGTGTCGATGATTTTAAAAAAATGGCAACAAGCAATACCCTGTTTGTTGATAAAACGTCTTTTATTTCCAGGCTTCTTGGAAGCGGATATCATGTGACTCTCATCACGCGTCCGCGCAGATGGGGAAAGACTCTCAATATGACGATGCTTCAATATTTTTTTTCCATACCTGTTAAAAGCAATGGAGAGATAGATGAAGAAGAGCGCCTAAAAAAACGGGAGATCTTCTCAGAACTGAAGATTAGAGAACTTCCAGATATCTTAGAAAATTATCTTGGAAAGTTCCCGGCGATCTTTGTATCTTTTAAAGAAATCAAAGGAAAAGATTACGAGACAGTCGAAATGAAAGTCAGAGAGCTTATTTATGAGCTTTATACACGATATAAATATCTTCTTCAAAGTGAGAAA
The DNA here is from genome assembly GCA_002257235.1 of Alphaproteobacteria bacterium 16-39-46. Taxonomy (GTDB): domain Bacteria; phylum Pseudomonadota; class Alphaproteobacteria; order 16-39-46; family 16-39-46; genus 16-39-46. The sequence goes on along the minus strand of NCGZ01000025.1, from coordinate 15,358 downwards.
CTGGACGATATTCAAAAAACACGCTTTAAAAAATTTATTACAAAAGAGTTTGATCTTGCTGAGCTTACAAACAGTCTTTTCCATTTGAGTGAGATGCTCTATACACATTTTGGTCAAAAAGTTTTCATTCTAATCGATGAATATGACACGCCGTTGAATGATTGGTATGCTCTTCAGTTAGCCCGAGACACTCTTTCTGTCCAAGAAGAGACATACTTTCAAGATGTTTTAGAACTCTTCAAAGGAATTTTCGGAAAAGCCCTGAAAGGGAATGATTATCTTGAAAAAGGAGTTGTCACCGGAATCTTGCGGGTGGCGAAAGCGAATCTTTTCTCGGGGGTCAATAATTTTGGAGAGGATTCGATTTTAGAGGAAGATTATGCTGAGCAGTTTGGATTTACAGAATCGGAAGTTAATACGTTACTCCATAAAGCGCGTATAGACCAAAATCCAGAAACAGCTAACGCCCTCAAATCTTGGTATAATGGATATAACATTGGGGGTCTTACGATCTACAATCCCTGGTCCATTATGAACTGTATTCAAAACCGTGGAAAATTTAAGGCTTATTGGGTAGGAACGGCGAGCACAGCCCTCATTGAGCAGGCCCTTGTTCTTGATAAGTTTCAGGAAGAAATGCAGACTCTCATTGAAGGGGGAAGCGTTGATATGATTGCGGATCCAAAGATGGTGTTTTCCGATATTAAATCCTCCCCCAATGCACTTTATAATCTTTTGCTCTTTTCGGGTTATTTAACAGTGGAAAGAAGCATCGAAAATGATGATACGACCTATAATTGCGAAGTTAAGATACCGAATCGTGAAGTACGCAGCGTATTTTCTGGATCTCTTCAAAAATGGATCTCCAAAAAATTTAACATTGACGTTAAGGATTATAATGCCTTTCTAAATGACCTGCTTAAGGGAAATGTTGAAACTTTTACCCAGAAGCTTAAAGATTACCTTGAAGTCTCAGCAAGTTTCTTTGCCACAGGTCCTAAAAATGCAGAGCTTTTTTATAATGGCTTTATCATGGGTCTCGTGTCTGCTGTTTCTTCTCAGTATTTTGTCGAGACTGAGAGAGAATCTGGATTGGGACGCGCTGATCTTCTGCTCATTCCAAAGCCCATGGCAAGATATCAGAATGCTTTGGTTTTAGAGTTTAAATTTGGAAAATCAAGAGAAGACTTAACGGCTCTTGCTCAGAAAGCTTTAGAGCAGATAGAGACAAAAAACTATATGGCAAAGATCAAAGCCCATGAGACAGTGATGCGGACGCTAAAAGTAGGTCTTGCTTTTGGAGGAAAAGACGTCGAGGTTGCGTTTAAATAAGATCTGTCCTTGAATTTCTCAAAAATGCCCCTATATATGCATTGATAGCTTTTGGTGGTTTTTTTGAATTCTATAAAAAGCGAAATTTAAAAATATAAATTATTTCAGTAATTCTTCAATTTCAAAGGGTTTTATTATGGCGTTCTTTTCAAAAAAGTCTTTTATAAGATCTCATCTTCTTTTAGCTGTTTTAGGAAGCGTGACTTTTTCTTTTTTTAATTCTTATGGCATGGATTTAAGCCAAGAAACAAAAGAGGAAAATTCGTCCTCTATTTCTTCTGTTTCTCAACGTCAACCTAGTGTTGAGGCATTGACACCTCTCGAAAAGCAGATCGAGGACGCATTTTCCCTTATGAAAATTAAATATCTTGAGCATGATAAGAAAAAACGCACAGGAGATTTTTTACTGTCTATTTTGGAAGACTGGGAAAGAGTTCTCCCTGTAACGAAACGTATAGAAATTTTTGAGGAAATTATGTGTGAGGGGACGCATGATCAAAGAGAGTTGGCTTACCCTGCTTTGTTTTCTTTCTTTGAAAGAACAGATTTACCGATAGAAGATCGTGTCCTCCTTGGAAAAAGCATTCTAATCTTCTGTAAAGAAAAAGAACAGAAACGTGGAATTCTTTCTTTTTTCCTTTCTTGCATTGAAGAGGCCCACCTACCTTTACAAACACATGTTAATGACGCACTTGAAGTGCTTTATTGTCGTGCTGATAGTGCTCTCCATGACCGTGCAAATGCGGCTCTTTTCGCCATCGTTAAAAATCCTCAATCTTCTCTCCAAGATTATATCAACGTTCTCCAAACCTTTCTGTCACGTAGTTGGTGCTGGGACACTGCGCCTGAGGACCCATTACAGATTATACATGAAAAGCTTCTCTCAAGTCTTGAAAGGGAGGATGTTCCATTAGAAGCTCGTTTTCATTATGGAACCCTTCTTCTTGATTCTAGTTGTAAAATGGAGCAAGAAGAACGCGTGCGTGATGCTTTTCTCTCTATCCTTGAACAGCCCGAAAGTGCTCGATCTTTAACAGACGTCGAGATTTCACGTCGTTTTAAGTTTCATATCAGCAGGAGGGGGAATGACACGAAAGACATTAGTGTTTTTGAGGACATTATTGAGCGTGGAACGTCGGCTCAAAAGGAGCGTGGAAAAAATCTTCTTCTCTCTCATCTTGAGCACGATGAAAGGTCGCGATCTTTAACCAATGAACATATAAACGCCTTTAGATTTTATTATAGTTTTTATAACTCTCCGCGAGAAGAAAATTTATTTGAAAACATTCGCACTTTTGGAACACCACAGCAAAAAATACGTGCCTATCTTATTTTAAAAGGAAAAGGGTCATTTCTTGAAGCCCAATTGGACTTCTTAAGGAGTGTTCTCCTGCCAAAAGCGGAAGATTTCCTCCGTTTTGTCCCCCCTGGAGAAGACTTGCTTCATTTAGCGCTTCATTCAGACTCATGGCATTCTTTCCCTCCTCATCATGAAATAGAAGGCATGTTCCGTGTTTTAAGAGATCAAGATCAACAAGAATGGGGAGGGCTTATTGAGCAAACAATTCGTTCTTGCGCGTTACGAAAATTAGAGCTCACCGCAAGAGAAGAGGCGCAAATAGCGCAAAATTTAAGAGAAAGCCGACTCAAAGAAGAGCAAGAAGAGGAAGAAAAGAAAAAACGAGCCGAGGATGCTCTGATAGAGGCCATAAGAGAGACACAAAGATATGAAAGAGCGATGGAGTGTCTGTTCCAAGCACGGGCACAATGGGAAGAACAAGCTGAAACTGCTCGGGTAAATGCCATAAATTGGGATGATGTTGCGACGCAGCGTGACCAAGCAGCTTCCATGGAAGTTCATGATTACGCAAGGAGTGTTCAAAAAGGAATGAGCCTCCATGATGCTGTCTTAGGTTTAATAGATCTTAAATTGCAGGAAAAAGAATCACTTTTAGGATCTCCTCTTATTCTTATAAGCTATGAAGAAGCTCTTCAGGAGATTGAGTCTTGGATTCGGAATGAAAAGAACGTTCCTCTTGGAAAACAAGCGAACGCTTTTCGTGCCATAAAAAAAGGATTGGAAGAGGTTCCGAATGCCAAAAGGCATTTTTCAAAGGTTTTTACTTTTATGAAATTCAATTCAGATAAGATGGAGATTTGGATGAACGGATTTGTCGGAGAATCTCTTAGTGCTTATGAAACAAAAGACAGCTGCTCTCCTGGGATAGAAGAACGTATTGTTATGGGTGTGAGAGGCGTGAACGATGAGATTGATTTAATGTTTAAAAAAGCAGAGACCCGTCAGGCTGCAAAAACATTTTTAACCAATTGTAATTTTGGAGAAAATGAAAGTAATAAAAAATGGATGATTCAAAAACTATTGGATCTTAAAGTGACGGAAGAAACATCTCCTCAAACGGTTGGACTATTATTTCAAGCATTTGGAGAAGCGCATATCCGAAGTCTTCAATTAGATGAACGCAATGAAGCGTTTTATCTTGCTCAAGTTGCGAATTTTGCAACTATTCTAGAGGATTTCTACGAAAGCAAATTGAAAGAGGCTATTTCTTTAGAAATTAGAAATCTTTTGGCTGTAGGTGCGACTGAGACAGCTTTAGGCGAAGGTCACGAACTTACGCAAGATGAGCTTCGTCAAGCACGTTTGAGATATCTTAGAAGAGAAAAATAAGTTTTTTTAAATTCAAGAGGGGGGGTGTCCTCTTTTAGAAGAGACACCCGCTTTTTATAACTTCTTCTCTTTTTTTATTTTTTTCATGCTTTTTAGAAAAGAAAAGCGTAATCCTTAAAATGCGTTTGAAATTAAAAAAGAGAGAGGATGAATGTCTCGTATTCTTGAGGTTGTTCCTTACGATCCATTGTGGCCAAAATTATTTGAAGAAGAAGCCCGAAAAATTAAAGAGGCTTTGGGGGAGCATTGTTCCTCAATTCATCATATTGGATCAACTTCAGTTGTATCACTTCCATCCAAACCCATTATTGATACTCTTGTTATTGTAAAGACACTGAAAGATAATCCTCAAGAGATTTTGGCTTCTTTAGGGTATCGTTTACGTGGAAGAATCGTAACGCCGCTCAGTGATTTTTATCAAAGAGGGACCCCGCAACCAAAATTTCATCTCCATCTTTATGAAGAAGGTGATGAGACCGCGCAACTTCATTTTTCTGTCAGGCAGTATTTAAGAGATCATCCCTTTGAAATAGACCAGTATAGCCAGTTAAAATTTGACTTACAGGATAAGTACAAAGCTACAAATAACTATAACGAATATCGTATTGAAAAATCTCCTTTTATTGATACACTTATTCAAAAATCTGGATTTGTAGGGATTACCTTGAATTATATAAAATCGACCTTAAATAAGAATGCTTCTGAAAAAGATCTTGCCACTTTCAAGCTCCTTCAAAAAGAGCACATTTTACCCCTTACGAAGGGAGATGAGACGATTTTTGACGAAACTTTTTTAGGAGAACAACACCTGTATTTCAGTTTAAAAAAGGGCCTTACCATCGTTGCTGTTTCCAACATTGAGATGATTGATTGCAACGTTGCATTTTTAAGATCAATTGCAACTGATGTGCCGTTTCAAGGGAAGGGCTATGCGCAGAAATTTTGTGATCTTCTTCAAAAATGGGCAAAGTCTCATGATTATTTTTGGGTTCATCTGCCAATTTCTTCTAAGACAGATGCAATTTATCGATCGTTTAGATAAAAAAATCCTTTTTCTTGAACCTTAGGGAGAAAAAAACTCATGATAGACCATCCTTTAGTTGAAAATATCCTCACGTTTTGGTTTACATCTCCAACATCAAAAACTTATGGTAAACGCCAGCCCATGTGGTTTAATAGTACCCCAAAGATTGATCAAGAAATAAAGTTAAGGTATGAAAAAATCCTTGAAGAAGCAAAAAAAGGAAGTTTTGAAAATCTTCAAGAAACCCCTGAAGGAATTTTAGCGCTTATTCTTCTCTTTGATCAATTTCCCCGTAATATGTTCAGAGACTCCGATAAAGCTTACCAAACAGATGATAAAGCCCGAAATTTAGCTCAAAAAGCCATTGATTTAAGATTTGATCAAAAACTCCCCATCTTCATGCGTCCTTTTATCTATTTACCCTTTGAACATAGTGAAAACCTTAAAGATCAAGAAAAATCTGTTGCTCTTTTTGAAACTTTAGGGGATGAACAATCTTTTTCTTATGCTACCTTGCATCAAGATGTGATAAAGCGGTTTGGACGCTTTCCATTTCGGAATAAGAGTCTTCATCGTGTCAGTACAGAAGCAGAGATTGCTTTTATGAAAGAGCCCAGAATGTTTTAGAGTTTAGTCCAAAATGAAAAATTCGAAAAAATTAAAAAGTCCTTTTTTAAAAATTGTTTAAGAATTGGGTTGAGGAAAAAGAGAGATGAACGCTCTTAGACTTGACCAAAAAGAATTAGATCTTATCTGTCGTATCTTTAGAGACTTTTTTTTAAGAGATGATAAAATCTGGATATTTGGGTCTCGTGTTAATCCAAACGCAAAAGGAGGAGATATTGATCTTTACATTGAGACAGAATATAAGTCTCCTAAGGAAATTATAGAAGCACGATTAAAATTTCTAGCCGCCTTAAAAATCCAAACTGGTGATCAAAAAATTGATGTTATTGTAAAATATGGAAATAACCTTTTGCCCATTTATGAGGTTGCTCAAAAAGAAGGGGTACGTTTAATATAAGCTCAAAAGATAGTATGACTCCAATACGTTTTACGCATTTTGGAAGAAGATAAAGAAAATCTCTTACAGATGTCTTATTTGTAGAGGAAACAGGAAAAAGTCGTTGATTGAGACAAAAAAACAAAACTTTTTTGATTTCATGCAAGGATTTCCGCTTAAAGGATTGGAAATTACGTTTGAACGAGAGCAATCAAAAGAACGAGAGGTTGATTTTTCGTCTTTCGATTAAATAATTAGGACTCTTTTTTAAAATATGTGCCACCTCTAAAATTAGAACTTTCTTCCTTTCTCAAACAATCGTATACTTTCAAGATGCAAAAAAAGAAATTTATCAAACGTCGCGGCGCTTATGCAACGCCTCAGGCCATTGGACCTCAAATTGAGCGTCTTTTGTCGCTCTTTGTTAAATCTCAAGGGTTTGCTGAAGCGCGTATCATTCTTGATTGGGAAAAAATCATGGGGACGTCGTTATCGCGTCAAACTCAACCTCAAAAAATCTCTTTTTTGAAAGGTCAACGGGGAGGGGGGGCCTTAACGCTTCTTGTCACAAGTGCCATTGCTCCTGAAATCATGCATCTTTCTCCTCAAATTATAGAACGTATCAATGGATATTTTGGATATGAGGCGGTTCAAAGGATCGTTTTAAAGCACGGTCTTATAAAAGAGATGCAGTCTCAGAGAAAAGAGCACCCTCATGCCGTTCAAAGAAAATTAGAAGCATCAGAAATTCAAGAGATCACGAATCTTGTTGCTGAAATACCAGATGAAAACCTTCAGAATGCCCTCTCTAAATTGGGAATGAGTCTTATGGGAAGAAAAAATCCCTAATTGTTTCTCTAAAAAAGCTGAAAAGATCTTTTCTTGAAAGTAATAAATAGGTATCCTTTTTCAAGGAAGAATAAAAAAACAGAGATAATTTTATGAACAAACACAAATTGTTGCTCTTTTGGATGCTTTTTTTAGGCGTTGGGTCCTGGTGCTCTCCTCTTCTTTCAAAGCATTCTTGTCCAAATGTGGCTTCTAATCTTACCCATGCGCAAGAAGCATCTCTGGGTAATCCTCAGGCTCCAATTATCATTATATGTTATTCTTCTTTCACATGCCTTCATTGCGCAGAATTTCATCGCAAAGTTTTTCCCTTCCTAAAACAAAAATATATTGATACGGGTCGTGCCTTTTATATTATGCGGGATTATCCTTTAGACGGAATTTCTCTTAAAGCTTCCCAATTGGCACGTGCCCAAGGGATTTCTAATTATATAAAAAATGCAGACGTGTTTTATGGGAGGCAAAAAGAATGGTTAATGGCAAAAGACCCTGAAAAAAACTTAAGAGAGATGGCTAAAACATGCGGAATTTCAGACGATGAAATTCATAACGCTCTTAAAGACGAAAGTGTTCTAAAATCTATTCTTTCTCAAAGACTTGAAGCTCAAAAAAAATTGGGCATCACGCATACGCCTACTTTTATTATTAATGGACGAAAAATTGAAGGATATATGCCCTTTGAGCAATTGGAAAAATACCTTCAGACAGCAGAAAGTTCTCAAAATTAAAATAACACCCATGAAAAACCAGAACCCCACGGAAGAAGAAGTTTTGAGCGAAAAAATCGCCTTATTTCGTAAAAAACCAGTTCTTTTCCCCCAAAAATTTTCTCAAGATACCGGAAAAAAACAGGCTGTTTCATTTTTTCGAGTGGGAAGCGAATTTGTTTCAGCCATTATTGCGAGTGTGTTATTGGGGCTTGGGGTTGATGCTATTTTTGAGACGCAGCCTTTTGGAATATTAGGTTTTTTTATAATGGGAAGTATTGCTGGATTTTTAAACATATTTAGGATTTTAAGAAAGATGAATGATGAATCTGCCTCAAAAACAGAAAATGAGACGGACGCTCACCTTTAAAATTAAAAAATAAAGACTTTAAAAAATCTAAATGGTATATTTTTCTTGAGTCTTCAGTGATTTTAGGAAAGAATAGATTCATCAAGGAGATAGATGTGCACGCTGATACCCAAAACCTTTCCACAAAGGCCTCTCAAAAAATCCATAGCCCTCTGCATCAATTTGAGATTAAGGCCTTGATGCCTTTGCATATTGGAAAATATGATGTGTCCTTTACGAATGCATCTGTGTTTATGGTCTTAACGGTTCTTTTTATCTTGATCTTTTTTACCGGAGCTTTGCACAAAAAGAGAATCATCCCAACTAAATTTCAACTTATGGCAGAAATGCTCTATGGATTTGTCGCCCAGCAGCTTGAAGAAACAGCCGGAAAAGAAGGAAAAATTTACTTTCCTTTTGTCTTTTCTTTGTTTCTCTTTATTTTAGGTGCAAATCTTTTGGGGATGGTTCCTTATGCTTATACCGTTACAAGCCAAATTATCGTAACATTTTCTTTGGCTATGCTTGTTTTTGTGGTTATTACGTGTGTGGGTATTTTACGGCATGGACGTGATTTTATAACGTATTTTATGCCAAGCGGAGTCCCAAAGGTTTTATTTCCTCTCATTGTTCCCATTGAACTCATTTCCTATCTCTCAAGGCCCGTCAGTCTCTCCATCAGACTGTTTGCAAATATGATGGCGGGGCATACCATGCTTAAAGTTTTTGCTATTTTTACAGTTGTTATGGGAATGTGGGGCGTCGCTCCTCTTGTTTTAAACATTGTCCTAACAGTTTTTGAAATCATGGTTGCGATCTTACAGGCCTATGTTTTTACAATTTTAACCTGTATCTATTTACATGATGCAATTCATTTGCATTGAGAAAGCGTCAAGTCTTACAAGAAGACTTGAATTAAAATGAAAATTCATTAACAATGAGATTGAAGGAGAAATAGAAATATGGATGTTCAAGCAGCAAAAATGATTGGTGCGGGTCTCGCAGTCGTGGCTTTAATGGGAGTGGGTATTGGCATTGGTAATATATTTTCAAGTCTTATCTCTGCAATTGCTCGTAATCCCTCTGCGCGGGATCAGCTTTTCCCCATTGGACTTCTCGGGTTTGCTTTAACAGAAGCAGTTGCTCTTTTTGCTCTTTTGATCGCCTTTCTCATTTTATTTCTGTGAGACAGATTTAACAAATGCCCCAACTCAATGTTGAGACTTTTCCCTCATTAATTTTTTGGTTAATTTTGAGTTTTGGGGCGCTCTATCTTGGATTGAATTATTTTGTTATTCCTAAAATTACTAAAATTTTAGAGTCACGAGAAGAAAAGATAGAAAATTTTCTTGATAAAGCACAGAAATTTCAAAAAAAGTCTGTTGAAATTCAAAAAATAAATGAAGAGAAACTTCACGAAGCTCATCTTGAAGCTCAAAATTTATTTAGCGAACATTCTAAAGAAATGAGAGATCTCTATCGAAAAAAAGAAGAAGAGCTTTCGACAAGTTTTCATAAACAATATTTAAAACTTGAAGAAGACTTAACATTAAAACAGCAAGAAACGTCTAAAATCCTCGAGGCAGACGCTTCGGAATTTATTCATGCCTTTCTCAGTAAGGTGACAAACAAACAACTTTCCAAAGAAGAAATCCAAAAAGAGATCCTAGAGATGAAGAAAGATAAAAAATGATGGCTATTTTTGGAGATCCAACTTTTTGGACCCTTGTTGCATTTCTTTTATGTTCTGTAATTTTTGGAATAAAAGGATTTTTTTTAATTAAAGCGTATCTTGAGAATCATATTGTTCAAATAGAGTCTCATCTTGAAGAGGCTCAAAATCTGAGTGAAGACGCCGAGGCTCTTTTCCATAAAAGAACGCTGGAAAGTAATGATCTCCAACAGACATTAAAGAAAATTAAAGCGACGTCTGATGAGGAGCTAAAATTTCTGTCTGAGCAAACTTCCCGTAAAGTAGAAGATCTTTTGAAAAGGAGTGAAACGCGATTTCAGAAACGTTTGAAGCTCATGGAAGAGCAATCCCTTATAAAAATAAGAGAGGGAATTGCAAACCTTGTCTATGAAGGAAGCCTTAATATTTTGAAAAAACAACAAGACAAAAAATCTCAGCACTTCTTTATTCAGGAGGGATTAGAGAGCCTCCCGAAAGATATTCAAAGAAATACTTAAAATTCAAATTTATGAAAGTTTAGAAGAGAGGCTGCACTCAATATCTTGTGTTGCTTGAGAAATGGTTGTGTTTTCAACAAGGGCTTTTTCGCGCGCAAGCCTGACAAGAGCTGACTGAAAAATTTGACGTTCACTGTAAGATTGCTCTTGATTTGGTTGAATTTTATAAAGATCACGCAACACTTCAGCAATAGAAAGAGGATTTCCAGAATTAATTTTAGCTTCAAATTCTTGAGCGCGCTTACTCCACATAATTTTACGGACCTGAGGAGGAGCTTTAAGAACTTCAAGCGTCTTATGGAAAACGTCTGGCGCGCTAAGCTTTCGAAGGCCTGAGCTTAGGGCTCTTGTAAGAGGAAGACGAATTGTGAGTTGGTCGTGGTCAAATTGAATAACATAAACCTGCAAAATATGACCTGAGATATCCTGAGTCTCGATATCTTTCACACATCCTACGCCACGCGTTGGATAAACGACAGTGTCTCCGATAGAAAATAAAATTTCATGTGACATAACAAAAAACCTATGTGAAAAATTAAGAATTCTGAATAATCTGACTTGTGTGACAAAAATAAAATCAAAGGAGTAAGTCCTAAACAGGATAATATCTACACACGTAAACCTCATTATCATTATTTGTAAGAGAAAGTCAACTATATTTTTTGAAATGGTTACTTTGGCTCGATATTTTTTGATAAAAGCTTAACTCTAATATATAAACTACCTTAGTATAAAAAAAATTTAATAAATTTATTAAATGAAGAAAGACTTTTTTAGTTTTGCTCATCTTAATTTAGTTGGGAGCAATTAACTCCTTACAGGTACATATCTCCCCAGACTTACCGTAGGACTCCACCTTGTCGACATTTGCCTTACCCTTATCATTATAACATAATGCTCCACACATTTCAAATGCTTGTGCAGCTCCAAAAGTAAGCGTCGCAAAAGTGCTGATATTTAAAAAAAGAGTTTTTAATTTTATTGTTTTCTCTTCCGTTGATGTGTTACGGGACATCTTATGCTTATTTTATCGTTTTGATTCTCTTAAAAAACGGAAAATCTTGTTTTTATCTCTCTTTCTCTAAAATTATCTCTCTTTCTCTAAAAATCGAAGCAGAAATTTCAAAAACCACTTTTTCTCTTGAGATTTGGAAAAGATCTTCAAAGTTTACAAAATCTCTCTTTTTAAAAAAAAGGGAGTATGCTATAGAAAAAAAAGTCTTCTAATAAAGTTTGGCGGGCGTGGTGAAATTGGCAGACACGCCAGATTTAGGTTCTGGTGACGAAAGTCGTGGGGGTTCAAGTCCCTCCGCCCGCACCATATGTTTTTATGTGTTATTAAGGTAGTTATTTTTCCATGAAAATCACTGAAACGAATGTTACTGGTCTTACTCATAGTTTTCAAATCATTATTCCTGCAGCGGAAATCACCCGCTCTATGGATGTTCGTCTGAATAAAATTGGGAAAACTGTTCAAATGCCAGGATTTAGAAAGGGAAAAATTCCCTTGTTAATGCTTAAGCAACGCTATGGAAGAGCAGCTCTTGGAGAAGTTGTCGAGGACCAGGTTGAAAAAAGTGTTCAAAAAGCCCTAACGGATGCAAAAATTCGTCCAGCTTTAAAACCTAAAGTTACTCTTGACCATTTTCATGAAGGCGAAGATCTTTCCATTAAGGTTTCTGTTGAAGCTCTCCCAAAAATTGAACAGCTGAGTATTGAAGGGTTTTCCCTTGATAATCTAAAAGCTGACATTTCAGAAAAAGAAATTGATACAAGGATCGAAAAGTTAAAGGAGCACTCCAAGGTTCCTGTCGCTCTTAAAAAACCCCGTTCGATTCAAGAAGGAGATGTGGTTTATCTTGCCTATACAATTTCCTTAGATAAAAAAGTAATTGATAAAAAAGAAGGAGAGGGTGCTCCCTACACAGTTGGATCGAATTTTTTTGGAATAGAATTTGATGCTTCTTTGAAAGGTCTCAAAGTTGGAGATGTTGGAACAAAAGATGTTATACTTCCTTCCCCTAATTTTGGAAAAGATGCCGGTAAAAAAGCTGAAATAACCTATACAATTAAAGAAATCATGGTCTTAGAGGCCCCGAGCCTTGAGGTTCTTTCAAACAGTAATGGATTTAAAGATGTTGCTGAGTTTAAAAAGGCCCTTCAAGAGTCCATTGTGTCGCATTACGATTCTTATTCCCGTCAAAATATGAAGAGACAGATTCTAGATCGTCTTTCTCAAGATCATCAATTTGAGGTTCCTCAAGGACTTGTTGGAATGGAGTTTGAGGCGATTTGGAAAGAACATGAGAGCTTTGAAAAAGATGAAGGGAATAAGGATGCAAAGCCTTTATCTCCAAAAGAAAAAGAAGAGCTTCAAGCCGAGTATCGCACCATTGCAGAAAGGCGCGTTCGTCTAGGACTTTTGCTTGCCGAAGTTGGTATTCAAAATAACATAAAAGTGACGAATCAAGAGCTGGGAAAAGCACTTTATGAGTACTCGATGAATTATCCAGACCATCAAAAAGAAATTATAGAGTATTACAGAAATAATCCGGATGCGATGACGACCTTTCAAGCACCCATTTTTGAAGAAAAAGTTGTTGATTTTATTATTCAAAAATCAAAGCTGAAAGATCGTTCGGTGAGCATTGATGAATTGATGCGTGTTATTGATGAAGATGACGAAAATTTGGATGAGAAAAAATCTGATCAGAAGCTTGATGAAAAAAGTTCAAAGACTTCTGTAAAGAAAGTTAAAAAATCATCTTAAAACAGAGAGTTTACCGTTTTATAAGGAAATATATAAATGCCCTTTGGTACGAATTCTAAGAATATAGATATCCCTATGAGTACTTTAATCCCCATGGTCATTGAGCAGACAGCCCGTGGCGAAAGGTCTTTTGATATTTTTTCAAGACTTTTGAAAGAAAGAATCATATTTCTAAATGGACAAGTTGAAGATGGTATGGCCAGTGTTGTCTGTGCCCAGCTTTTGTTCTTAGAATCTGAAAATCCTGAAAAAGATATCTATATTTATATCAATTCTCCAGGCGGGGTTGTAACGGCTGGTCTTGCCATATTAGATACGATGAACTATGTCCGGTGTGATGTTCAAACATATTGTATGGGGCAAGCCGCCTCTATGGGATCTTTCCTTTTGGGAGCTGGAACAAAGGGAAAAAGATATGCGATGCCAAATTCACGCGTCATGATTCATCAGCCTTCCGGTGGTGCTCAAGGGCAGGCGACAGATATCGAGATTCAAGCACGTGAAATTCTAGCTGTGAGAGCCCGTTTAAATCGTATTTACTCAGAATTTACAGGGCAACCTCTTAAGGTTATTGAAGAAGCCATGGAAAGAGATCGATTCATGTCTGCAGAGGAGGCAAAAGAGTTCGGTCTCATAGATCACGTTGTGACAAAACGGCCACCTTTAGAAAAGCTCTAATTTTTGGGTTGAATTAAAGCTGATGAATCTTGTATTCATAAAAGTGATGGAAAATTCTTTTTAAAAAAGAAAACCATTCGGGCTTTTAGGATTGTATAATTTTGAGATGAATGTTTAGATAAAAGAAAAGCATGGCTAAAAAGAAGTGCCATGCCAAAATTGGTGGTCAGGATGAGCAAGTCAGATTCAGATACAGCGCAGCAAGATGCTTTATTTTGTGATTTTTGTGGAAAAAATCAAAGTGAAGTCCGTAAACTTATAGCGGGACCGACCGTTTTTATTTGCGATGAGTGTATCGAACTTTGTAACGATATTATTCGGGAAGAATATAAATCCTCTATTTCAAAATCAGGACGTGGTTTTCCAACGCCTCATGAAATCCGTCAAGTTTTAGATGATTATGTTGTTGGACAAGAGGAAGCTAAGAAGATCCTCTCTGTTGCGGTCTATAATCATTATAAAAGACTTATGCATGATTCTAAGGGAGACGATGTCGAGCTTGCAAAGTCCAACATTCTTCTTATTGGTCCTACAGGATGTGGAAAGACTCTTCTTGCTCAAACACTTGCACGTATTTTAGATGTCCCTTTTACGATGGCAGACGCAACCACACTCACGGAAGCAGGCTATGTTGGTGAAGATGTTGAAAACATTATCTTAAAACTATTGCAAGCCGCAGATTACAATGTCGAGCGGGCGCAACGGGGGATTGTTTATATCGATGAAGTTGATAAAATCTCCCGAAAATCTGACAATCCTTCGATAACACGTGATGTTTCAGGAGAGGGTGTCCAACAAGCTCTTTTGAAAATTATGGAAGGAACAGTTGCTTCAGTTCCACCACAGGGAGGCCGTAAACATCCTCAGCAAGAGTTTCTTCAAATTGATACAACAGATATTCTCTTCATTTGTGGGGGAGCCTTCTCAGGTCTTGAAAAAATTATTGCAGCGCGTGGAAGAGGGGCTTCAATTGGGTTTGGCGCAAATGTTCAAGGCCCGGATCAACGGACAATGGGCTCTCTTTTAAAAGAAGTTGAGCCTGAAGATCTCTTGAAATTTGGGCTAATTCCAGAATTTGTAGGGCGTCTTCCTGTTATTGCGACCCTTACAGATTTAGATAAACCTGCTTTGATTGAGATTCTGACAAAACCCAAGAATGCGCTTATTCGTCAATATCAAAAGCTTTTCGAGATGGAAGGCACAGAACTTGAATTTACACCGGATTCATTAGAAGTGATTTCTCAAAAAGCCATTGAACGGAAAACGGGTGCGCGTGGTCTTCGGGCAATTCTCGAACATATTTTGCTCGATACAATGTATGATCTCCCTGCTCAAGACACCATCGCAAAGGTTGAAATAAATGCAGACGTTGTTTTAGAAAAATCTGCGCCAAAATTTACAATGGCACCTGCGAAAGATAAGGATAAAGAAGAAACACCCAGGAAAGCAGCGTCGTAAAGTATAGAGATGCTTTAGTCCTTCTGCAAACAGAAGAGCTTATGTTTCTTTGTTCTCTTAGAACTGAGCTTAAAATTGCTGTTCATAAATATAACTCTTATCGTCCTCATAATAGCTTGAAAGGCCTTACCCCTTTGGAGTACATTCGATCCATACAGAAGGGCGCTGCTTGAGTCTCAAATCATATGAACTTAAACAGAAATATATAAAATCATAGTACATGACACAACTCCAATTTTTCAAAGATAGCCTAAGGAAAAAAGGAACTTATCCGACGGCGGTTGTGGATAAGGAGAGAGGAGAGGAATC
>NCGZ01000024.1 GCA_002257235.1 Alphaproteobacteria bacterium 16-39-46 | reverse complement strand
ACTATGAAAAAGATAAAAAGCAAGCTCAAAATGAGAAAAAAACCATATTATTTAAGGGATTTTGGGGAATCTAGTTATAAATGCTTCGGGAATTTAGGACCTATCTGAATTTGAGAGCAAACTTTGATCGCCTGGCAAAAAAGTTTAGAATTAAATTTTTCGTTTAAAATATCTCTTAAGGGGACGCCAGCATCTTTCATTAAAAAGCAAGAGAGCTCATGATTTGAGGCAACCATATCTGGGACCTTTTTGGAGATATGATCTCTTATAAATTGGACGACAATAGGCTCATTTTCAAATCCTGGTGCCATTGATTTTAGGTAAACGAGACCTTTTAAGGTTTTAAAACAGGTGATGCGCGCCCAGGGCCTCTCTCTAACCGTTTGTCCTTGACCGTCACATTCATATCCATTTGAGGACAAATAGTTCTGGGCCCAAAGATGATTTTTTGACGCGTGCTCCATAACGTTCTATTCTATTTTTGTTTAAAAAATATATTTTACGGGGTTTCGACAACGGCGTATCGGTCAAAATGGAGATTTTGAACTTTAGGTTAATAATATTTCTTCAAACATTGAATAGGGTCTTCTTTTAGGGTCTGAAGATCTGTGTTGAGAACAATTTCACCATTTTTTAGAAGAATAATTTGATCCGCAATTTTTGTTAAAAAATCGAGGTCGTGGGAAGCTATGATCATCGTAACACCCAAGTCTTTGACGGATTTGAGCAAAGAGACGATATCCATGACCGTTGCAACATCGAGACCTGAGGTTGGCTCGTCACAGAGAAGAATCTGAGGATGCATCATAAGACTTCGCGCAAGGGCAACGCGTTGTTTTTGTCCTCCCGAGAGTTTATTTGGATAGACGGTTTCTTTGTGTTTAAGACCGAGTGTTTTGAGAAGTGCCAGAGCTTCAGGGACGGTGTCTTTTGTCTTTCTTTGAAGCGTTGGGGCATAGGTTAAATTTTGGAGAACGGTCATATGGGGAAACAATTGAAAATCTTGGAACATAAATCCTGTTTTTTCTGTGCATTCAATTACCCCAGAGTCGATGGGTTCTAACTTCTGAAGACACCGAAGAAGCGTTGATTTTCCGCTTCCAGAGGGTCCAGCGAGGCCAATAATTTTATTTGAAGAAAATTCCAAAGTGATGTTCTTCAAGACTTCTATCTCTCCAAACTTCTTGAAAACATTTTGAATTTTAAGCATAGGATCCTCTTTGTTCCATTTTCTTTCCAAGATATTCAATAAAGAGAACAAGGCTATAATAGTAACATCCGGCAATACACAGAGGCAGAAAGTAGGTAAATTGTTCTGCGCCCAGTGTTTGCGATTTTCTAAGAATGTCCATTCCTCCAATGGTTGCAATAAGAGCTGTTTCTTTTAAGAGTGCAATAACTTCACTCACAAGAGAGGGGAGAACATTTCGGGTAACTTGCGGGAGAATGATATCTTTCCACATATAAAAAGAGGAGATTTGAAGTGTTTTAGAAGCTTCAAATTGTCCTTTGGGAAGGCTTTCAATACCAGATCTTAGGATTTCAGCAATATAAGCAGAGCTGTTGAGTCCAAAGGTTAAAATACCAGCTTCTAAAATGCTGAGTTTAATCCCCACAAGCCCTGGGGTTGAAAAATATATAAAACTGAGTTGTAAAATGACCGGGGTTCCCCGCAAAACAGAAACAAATCGATTAATGAGAGGGGTTGCAATTTTTTTATAACGAAGGATAGAGAAAAGGCCCCCCAGCAGAAGCCCCATGGAAAGGCCCCCTATTAAAAGTTGGAGCGTCAATGCCACTCCACTTCCGATAAAGAGGATGTGAGAAATTAGTTTCTCCATTCTGTTCCCTCCAACCATTTTTTCTGTAATTTTTCAAGCTTACCATTTTCTTTCAGTTTTTTGAGAGCTTGATTTACCTCGTCTTTGAGGGGAGAAGACTTCTGAAAGGCGATGCCATATCCGTCGTCGGATTTTGCAATGATAGCATAGGAGAGACTTGGATTTTTTTGGCTAAAAATCATGGCTTGTATTCCATCCATGAAAGCCACATCAACATGACTTGCTTTGAGAGCTTCAATAACCTGATTGCTGTTGTCCATTGAGATAATCTCAGCTGATGGAATATGGGTTTTAAGCCAAATTTCCATGGTAGCGCCGAGCAAACAGCAAACTTTCATTTTAGAGAGTTGAGCTTGATCCGTGACGGGCTTTTCTTTTGGAAAAACAGTTGCAAGTGTTCCTGTATAATAAGGATCTGAAAATGCAAAGTTTGCAAGGCGGTCCTCGGTCATTGTTAAGGTTGAAATCGCTGCATCAACGGTATTGCTTTGAAGGGCTGCGAGGAGGGTGCTAAATTGCATGTCCTCAAAGACAGCTTTTTTCCCAAGTTCTTTCGCGATCAATTGGGCGAGTTCAATATCAAAGCCTGTTAATTTTCCGTCTTGATAATATTCAAAGGGAGGATATTCTGCAGATACTGCAAATGTGAGTGTGTTTTTAGGTTTATCGTCCTTGCATCCACACAGGCCCAATGTCAAAAGTATTAAGAGACAGCCCATATATTTCTTCATAATTGACTCCATATTCAATATTTATTCATATTTTGACTATAGTGTTTCTCTCTTGTTCTGTCAATCTAAAATGAATATAGTTTCACAGAGAGTGATTTGTAAATTTTTTAGGAGCCTAAAATGTTAGAAGATAGAACACTGGAAGGGCACATTCTTAGTATTATTCAAAATCATGAGATTCTTGAACAAAGTGAGCTTCAAAAGCTTTTAAAAGAAAGAGGTTATGAGATTCCGCAAGCAACCCTTTCCAGGCGTCTTAAAAAACTTAAAATTGCTAAAGTTTCGGGCGTTTATAAAGCGGTTGATTTTAATCAGCCTCATTTTCCCTTGATTTTGAATATGCAGGTTTCGGATTTTGGGCTCATTGTTTTGCATACATATCCAGGTCATGGAAATAGCTTGGCTTATTTTTTGGATCAAAAATATGTGGCGTATTCGTATAACGCTCCTAAAAACAATTCTCCGAAAAAATCGGGAATAATAGGGACAATTGCCGGGGATGATACTGTTCTTTTGATTGTTAAAAGCAAAGAAGATTTGAAAACCGTTGTTGACCTTATTTCCAAGGACTTTCCCTATTTAGGGGTGTCTTGAAAATATTTGTATTGGGGATTATTGGTCAGTCACATTGAATTAAGTATAAGTGGAGGGTACAATGATGGTCGTTTCTGCGACAGAGGCAAAAACAAATTTTGGAAAATATTTTTCTACCGCGATGTCTGAGTCTGTTATAATTCGTAAAACTGACCATGAAATGATCATCATGATTTCAAGAAAAGAATATGATCGTTTAGAGGGATGTGAAGATGCTTATTGGGGCATAAGGGCCTCTTCTGCTGAAAAAAGCGGTTATCTTGGAAAAGAAGAAGGTCCAAAAATTATAGCAAAGACTCTTAATGCGTAAGCGTAATTAAACAAAAGAAGCTTTGGGTTTTTTATTTTCCCCACATCTTAATCATTCCTAAATGGGTATAACCAAACCCCTTTGTATACTTAAGCCCATACCCCAAAACTCGATCAAAACCAATGTGGGTAATCCAAATGAGAGGGATATAGAGGAAACTTGGCTCAAAATGCCAACAAAGGACACCGAACACAAGAGGGAGTATATAGGAGTGAAGCGCATTGTAAGCAAGAGCCCCAGTGGTTTTTCCCAAAAGGTACCCTGCAAAACTGATGTTTGGAAAGAGAAAAAGAATGAAAAATAACTTCCAAGAATACCCAAAATGTCCATAAGCCATTAAGGAAGTGATGAATGCCGCGAGTCCCTCTAAGCGGAGTACTATTTTTAAAGATCCCGTGACGGACCCTGTTATTTCTGTCTCTTTTGTCATTATTTATGAGCTTCCATGAGTTTTTTTAAAATTTGAATAAGAGTTGGTTGATCCTGCTCAAGTTTTCCAAAGAAGGTTTCATCTATATGTTCAACACGGGGCACCAACTGACATACAAGAGCTTTTCCTTTCTCTGTGAGGGAGACACTTTTAGAGCGTGTGTCGGTCTTATGTTCAAAGCGATCCACGAGACCTTGTTCAACAAGTTTTTTAAGAGATTGAGAAACAGTCATTTTATCCAGCTTTGACCAATTTATAATAAGTGTTTGCGTGGTATCGTAATTGTGCCCTTTGAACCAAAGAAGAATAGCCATGATTACAAATTGTGCATGAGAAACCCCAAAAGACGCAAGCTCTTTTTTGATAAGACGTTGCCAGGTCATCGTTGTCTGCCAGAGCAGAAATCCGGGACTGTCTTGAGGTTCTTCAAAACCAAAGGGAAGATTAGGTGTGTTTCTTTCTTGCAAGATTGACGATGGTCTCCATTTCTTCAGGAACAGTATTTGCAACGTTTTGAGCGACAAGTTTAATCCAGAGCCACTTAAGGGGGCCTTTCACAACAAGTGTGCTTGTAAGTTTTATATCATCTTCCATTATTTCTTCTATTTCAAGGGTATGATACATTTTAGCGCCAAAAAAGAGAGTGCAGTCGGTAAATTTTTTACCTTTTTCTATTTCTGTAAGGATAATCTTAACGGGTCTTACTCCTTTCGGCTTTAAGATAAAGTAATTTCCAATTTCGAAGGTACCATCGAGTTTGCAGTAATCGAGATCTCCGTGCCAGTCGGGCCAATGATTGACATCCGTCCACAGATTCCAAAGAGTCTCTTTTTTAACGTTCTGAAAGGTCTTATGATAGGTTCTTGTCCACATGTGTTTCTCCTTTGTAAAAATATATATTATATATAAGCTTACTAAATAGTCAAGGAATTTACATAACCTGCGCAAAGCAGACATATGTCGATCTTGCGCATAAAATAAATTGTAAAAAAATTGCTCAAGATAAACATATGTCTGTTTTGCGCATAAAATTATTGTTTTGTTTTGGATCTTATATTATACTCTTGGATATAGGATTGTACTGTCTACGAGGGTGTGAATATGACAAAAAATAAGCCATTTATTGGGCGAAAAGACGAATTGATTCGTTTAAAGTCAGTTTATGACCGTAAAACACCAAATTTAGCGGTAATTAAAGGAAGAAGACGAATTGGAAAAAGCCGTCTTATAACAGAATTTGCAGATCAGCAAAAACAAACGCGATTTTTTAGTTTTACGGGGCTTGCGCCACAAGATGGAATAACAGCACAAATGCAACGTGACCATTTTGGAAAACAATTAGCGCACTCTTTGAAAATATCTCCCCTTACATTTCAAGATTGGACGGATGCATTTAATTATTTATCTCTTTGTTTAAAAGAGGGCGATATTGTTTTATTTGACGAAATCTCTTGGATGGGAGCAAAAGATCCGACATTCATTCCAAAACTGAAAGCTTGGTGGGACGTTCAAAAAACACGAATACTTTTGGTTTTATGTGGGTCCGTCTCAACATGGATTGAAGATAATATTATTAACAGTACAGCATTTTTTGGGCGGATTTCTTTAACATTAACACTTGAGGCTCTTTCAATTCCAGAGAGTGCAGAACTTTTAAGATTATTGGGACTAAAAACCTCTCCTTTTGATACCTATAAATTTCTTTCAATCGTTGGAGGTATTCCCTGGTATTTGGAGCAAATAGACCCAAGAATAACGATTGATGAAAATATTAAGAATCTTTGTTTTCGAAAAGATGGACTGCTTTTTTTAGAATTTGATCGACTGTTTCATGATCTTTTTAATGGGAAAGGCTTGGTCTATAAAAATATTCTTCAGTCTCTTAAAGAGGGGATGAAAACCCTTTCAGAGATTAGAGAGAATATTGGATATGCGGCAAGTGGTACTTTAAGTGAAATGATCAGTCATCTCATGACTGCAGGATTCATTAAGGAATATCGTCAGTGGTCTATAAAGACTGAAAACCCTCTTAAACAAAGTTTATATCGAATTTGTGACCCCTTTATACGTTTTTATCTAAAAGTGATTGAGCCGAATCGTTCTAAAGTTGAGGATGGATTTTTTGAAGAGGTAGATATTGGGGTATCTTCAGGGTTTGAAGCGCATATGGGGCTTCAAATGGAAACGCTTCTGCTGCAAAATCGGTCTCTCCTTATAAAGTCCATTGGAATTCATCCTGGCGAATGTCGCTGGGATGGTCCTTATCGGCAGACAAAAACGGTTCGTACAAAAGGGTGTCAGATTGACTATTTAGTACAAACACGTACACAAAATTTGTTTTTGTGTGAATTTAAGTTTAAACGCCGAGAGCTTGGGTCTGAAATCATTGAGGAGGTCCAAGAAAAAAAAGAACGATTTTCAATTCCACGAGGGTTTGCGATTGTTCCTGTTCTGTTTCAACTTGGGGGTGTTTCAGTGGCTGTCTATGATCGTGATTACTTCTATCGAATTATTGATACTGCAGATTTTTTAGAAAAGGAGTGACATTGAAAAGTTAAGCAATGATGTCTGGAAGCAGCTTATTCTCGATATTGACAATCTGTTCTTTAATTTGAAGTTTTCTTCTTTTATGTCTTTGCATTAAAAGTTGATCCGGCAGGGGGTTCAGCTGTTCTTCATCTATCGTGCACTCTATAGCACGATGCTCGTCTTGTAAGAGTAGAAGTTGTTGGCGTAATTCACTTTGTTTTTCAAGGGACATTTGAGATATCTTTAAGTAAAAATGGATTTAGGAAGAAATTAAAAGATTTTTTACGTCGTAAAATGTCAGATTTTTTTTTAAAAGGGGCGGGGCCCCCTTTTTTAGATCTCTTAAAAATTTACCATGATATCTTGAAGGAAGACAACCTGTTTGATGAAAAATTATAAGAGAGGAATTAAAAAATTAAAAGGAAAAATCAGCTTTAAAGGCTTTTTTAGGATCAAGTCTTAAAATTAGGAGGCCCTTTTTTACGTTTTTAGGGGCTTGAAGGTTTTTGGGATTTATACCACAGTAGCTCCGATAAAGCATCTAAAGGAAAAAGGAGAGTGATTTGAAACGAATTGCGATTTTAACAAGTGGCGGTGATTGCGCTGGCCTAAATGCTGTGATTCGAGCGGTTACGTACCGGGCTATTCAAGGCTATGGATGGGAGGTTCTGGGAATTCATAACGGAACGCAAGGTCTTTTAGCCAGGCCTTTAGAGTATGAGACTTTAAATCTTTCGTTAAGAGGGTTTGAGGACCGACTCTTACGTATGGGTGGAACGATTTTAGGAACAACGAATAAAGGAAATCCTTTTCATTATCCGATGCCAGATGGCACTTTTTTGAATCGATCCGAGGAGATCATTGAAGGGTATCGACGTCTTGAAATCGATGCCTTAATTGGGGTTGGAGGAGATGGAAGTTTAAAAATTCTCTCTGAACTTGCTGCCCAAGGAAATTTAAACTTTGTAGCCATTCCAAAGACGATTGATAATGATCTTGGAATTACAGAGAACTCCATCGGGTTTTCAACAGCTGTACAGGTGGCGACAGAAGCACTCGATCGTCTGCAACCCACCGCTGCGAGCCATGATCGTGTCATGATTCTAGAAGTTATGGGCCGAGATGCGGGACACATTGCCCTTATTAGCGGAATTGCAGGGGGCGCTGATGTTATTCTTATTCCTGAAATCCCCTATCGCATGACGATTATTGCTGATAAGATTAAAGAGCTTCAAAAACGAGGTCGGCGTTCAGCCCTTGTTATTGTTGCAGAGGCTGTCAAAAAGGAAAATGGCGACTCAGTCGTTATCCATGACATCATGGGGAAGGAACGATATGGTGGAATCGGTCACTATCTTGGTGAAAAAATTTCAGAGCTAACGGGTGCTGAGACCCGTGTGACAGTCCTCGGTCATTTGCAACGAGGAGGACAGCCGGACTTTAGAGATCGTCTTCTTGCTTGTGCTTTTGGCGTGCATGCAGTGGATCTCGTTGCCGAGAAGAAATTTAACCGTATGGTGGCTTGGCAAAACCGTAAGGTGATAGATGTTCCATTAGAGGAGGCGATTGCCCACTACCAAGATGTCAATATTCATGGAACGATGATGGCAACAGCGCGAGGTCTCGGAATTTCTTTTGGAGACTAATTTTTAGAGAGAAGGATAGAATGCCTCTTTTTTGTCAAAATAAAAGTTTTTTAGAAAGTTAAAAATAAAAATGAGAATGTTATCTGGCCAGCATAAGGGAATATTTTATGCCAGTCTTTCTGGGATGCTCTACGGATTTCTTGCCTATTTTGGAATGACGATCATGACAGAAGGACCCTCTTCTGTTTACAACATGTTATTTTGGCGATTTCTTTTAACGACCCTTGCTTTTTTAATTATTTTGATACCTGCTCAAAATGTTAAATTTGAGGGACGTCAAATTCTCTATGCTTTTGGAGGGTCTTTTTTCTATGGCGTTTGTGCAGCTCTTTACTTTGTTGCCAGCGAGTATATTGGAACAGGGTTAGCCATGGTGATTTTTTTCACGTACCCGACGATTGTTGCACTTTTAAATTGGTTTTTTCATCGGTACAAGATTACGCTCTTTTATTATGTTTCTTTTATTTTAACGGCTGTTGGGATTTTTTTGTTGAGTGACCGAGAACAGATAACGTTTGATCTCTATGGGATACTCCTCGCCTTTTTGGCCGGGATAAGTTACTCCTTTTATATGCTTATTACAAAAAAACAAGCGCAAAATCTTAATCCCATCTTATCTTCTTTTGTTATTTCCATTGGGAATAGTGTTCTCTTTTTGGCGCTTGCTCTGTTTGATCACAGCTTTTTTGTTCCAACGGCACCTCTTATTTGGGCGAATATTTTTGGTGTGAGTGTGATTGCAACTGTTTTTCCTCTTTTTCTACTGCTGATCAGCCTAAAATATATCAACTCTACAAAAGCTTCTATTGTTTCTGTTTTGGAGCCTGTTGTAACGGTTATTATTGGGGTAGTTTTGTTAAGTGAATCGTTAAGCTGGATCCAAATTGTTGGAATTGTTATTATCCTAGCAGGAACCTTAAGTATCCAATTTGATAAAAACGTTGAAATCCGTTAAATCTTTAAGACTCAATCCTTTAAGATAAAGGTCCTTATTTTATGAAATCTTTTTTTAATTGAGAGAGAGTCCATAGTCTGTCAAGATTCTAAAGGAGGTTGATTTTTAAATCACCTCATATTAGCATTAAAGAATAAAAAAATAAGGGAGAGGCTCATATGAGTTATAAAAAATATTATCTGTTTTTTTTCTGTGCCGTTCTGATTTTATCAACGTTCCTTTTTTTAAAGGACGCATATTGTTTTGATGCAGCTGCGGAAAATGCCGAGGAGGGAGGGGCTTTATTGAAGCGAAAATCAGGCTCTACTTTTAGAAGTAAAAGCAGAAAGGAGTTTGAGGCGAAATTGAGTCTGATGAATGCGAATGTACAGAGATGTTTAGATGAAAAGAAACCAGACGTAGACCAATTCTGGTCCACAGCCTTTGATAAACCTCTCGATTTTCAGAAAATTTTAATACATTTAATTGGAAGTGATTTAAAAAAACCAGAAGGTCATTTTCGATTAGTAATGTTTGGTGGGGAGAACGCTAGTTTTAAGTTTTATTATAAGCGTAAGAAATTAGATGAATCAGGGGAATCAGAGGAGGAAATGCTTGCAAATATCGTATTTATAAGTGATTTTTCTCAATTTTCTCAAAAGCTAAAGGCGCATCAGAAATTTGTTAAACAGAGAGTTTCATATAACTTTGTTTCGCTTATAAAAAGGCCCCTTCAAAATTTAGAAGATTATTATGTTCTTAAACTGTTTTTGAATACTCTTGATGGGATCTTTTTGAGATCTCTTCATGAGCTTTCTTGGCATGGAGTTCCTAACCAAAAGAGCACACGTGACGTTCTGATTGGTGCAGAGAATAACAAGGGCATAATAGTATCTTATAATAAAAAAGTGTTGAGGCGAGAGGATTTTGTCCCACAAGAAATGAGAGATGTATCTCAAAAAAGTGAACATTCAGAAGATGTAGGCTCTTTAACATCTCTACAGATTAAAAAAAGTTCAGAATATATGGATGCAAATGATGTGGAAGAAGAAAGGGATTCTGAAGATGACGAGTATATGAATGTCTTTGCCATGGTTGACGCTGCCGAATAATGAAAAGAAAGTTTATGACCGGTTTTTAAAAACATATTTAGTAAAAAATAAAAACAAAAAACTTAGGGAGAAATTTATGATGGGATATGAAAAACGGAAGATATCCTTTTTTAGGATTGGTTGGGTTTTTTTTCTCGGGGCCCTCTTGTTTGGAGAAGAAAGTTTTGCATGTCAAAGCTCGGAAGAAGCGGGAGAGGAAAATCCTTCTTCACGTCTAGTCCGAAAATCTCATGTGAAAAAAAGAAAACCTCTCCGAGAAGAAATGCAAGAAATTGTCAAAAGTGGTGCTTCAGAATATGCGCTTGTTTCGTCCTCTAAATTGCCTCACGAACAGCCTTTGGAACTGGAGGAAGAGAATCAACTTTTAAACAAGGGGTTTGAAAATCCTGAAGCCTTTCGAAGACTTTTTAATTTTTACTGGAGTCCTTTGGCAACACATTTCTGTTACTTGCAACTTTCTTCTGTCATGGAAGGGATGAATCCTTCTCTTAACATAATGTTTCGAAAAGATGAAGAAACTCCTGAAAATCCTTTGATAAAAATGTTTTTCATTAATTCATATTCTGAGGCGGCATGCCTTGCAATTGGGAATTTAAATTCTACAATTAAATCTGCAGCAACATTTTTTAAGACCTCTTTAGAAGGGTCTATTGAGCAAATTTTTTGGAAAATATTTTTTAGGACCCTTGAAGAGGTATCAGAGGGGGAGTCTAAAGATTCACTCCAATTTTATACGAGTCTAGAATCAGAGGATGGTGTGCGAAAAATTGTCATGAGACGTCCCGAAAAAAAGGGGGCTCTTTATCTCGAATATCTTCCAAATGCTTTAAAATAAGTTTAAATATTTTTCTGAAATAAAAGCGCTGACCATTCTTTCTCATCAGAGGACTTTAGAAATTTAAATCCTTCTTCTTCATATTTCTTGATAATTTCGGGGGCTTGTGTTGAGAGAAGTCCCGAGAGAATGATATAGCCGTTTTTTTGTGTATAAGAAGCCATGTCACAGGCCATCTCAAGAAGAGGGCCTTTTAAAATATTTGCCATGATGAGACAAAAAGAAGGGCTGTTTTTCATTTTAAGAATCTCAAATCCTTCACTGACATGAGTCTCAATTTTATCTGAAAGTTTATTTAAGATGGCATTTTCTTGTGTGACACGAACGGACTCAGGGTCATTATCAAGAGCAATGACAGGTGTCTTAAAAAGAGATGCCATGGCAAACGCTAGAATTCCAGAGCCTGTCCCCATATCTAAAAAGGAAAGAGGAGAGAGCGCGGAAAGGGACTTATTTTCCCAAAGAGCATAAAGGAGCATAAGACACCCCTTTGTGGTGGCATGTTCTCCTGATCCAAAGGCAGTGGCGGCATTGATTTGAAGAGCAATAAGTCCCTTAGGACAAGGATCTGTTGTGTGACTCCCATGAATGAAGAAAGGGCCGATATGAAGCGGTGGAAAAGCCTGGTACGTTTCAAGAACCCAATTTTTTGGAGAGATGGATGCCTCTTTAACCTCTGGAATGGGAAGTTTATGATACTGTGCAACACTCTGAAGGGCTTCTTTAAAAAGAGAGCAAGCGTTTTCAGATTTCTCTAAAAGCGCCTCAACCGTCCATTGGGTTGGGTTTTCTGTGTTTTCAAAACAAGAGAGTGCCAGACATAAAGGATCAAGAGCCTCAAGAAAAAGAGCTGAATCGGATTCTGTTGTTTCAAATGAAAGCGTTATAAGAGCGGGGTTAGATGTCATGGTAAAAAAACCTTAAAGCAAGACGTTAAAATTATTCTTCTTTGTAATGTGTAAACTCATTTTTTCACAAATTATAGGGTTCTGCCGTTAGTATATAAGGTACGGCTAAAAAATTCTCAAGAAAATTAAAAAGGGTTTGGAGATTTTTTAAAAATATAGAGTATCTCAGAAAAAATAGTTTCAATTTTTTTAGTCTCAGAATTTTCCCTTTTAATATAAGGGGTTTAATCATTTTGAGTAAGAGTAGATCAAATAATATTAGTCTTGATTATATTACAAAATATGTTGTATATTAAAAATTAGTAATGCAAATCGGGAGTAGTGATGTGAAATACAACAGGATATATAATTTTAATATTCCAAAAAATCAGTCTATTTTTCTTTGGGGAGCACGGAAAGTTGGAAAAACCACTTTCTTAAAAGATAAATATCCCGATTCCTTTTTTTTTGATTTTCTAAATTCAAAAAATGTAATTCGTTATTCTAAAGAGCCCTATCTTTTGAGAGAGGAAATTTTAGCGCTGCCTGAAACAGTAAAGTCTTATCCCATCATAATAGATGAGGTTCAAAAAGTCCCAGAGATTCTTGATGAAATTCACTGGCTTATTGAAAACGAGGAGTTATCTTTTATCTTGTGTGGATCAAGCACGCGCTCTTTAAGAAGAGCGGGTGTAAATCTTTTGGGGGGAAGGGCTTGGAGTGAATATTTTTATCCTCTTGTTTATCCAGAAATAGATAATTTTGATTTGATTAAAATTTTAAACAGAGGAGCAATTCCTGCTCACTACGCAAGTCCTCATTATCATAAGCTTCTTGGGGGATATGTCGTGAACTATTTAACAGAAGAGATAAAAAACGAAGGACTTATTCGAAATCTGCCGGCCTTTTCAAGATTTTTGGAAAGCTTAGCTTTTACCACCTCAGGGCTTGTAAATTACGCAAATATTGGGCGAGATTGTGGAGTGAGTTCTAAAACGGTGAGAGAATATTTTTCTATTCTCCAAGACACGCTTCTTGGATATCTTATTGATCCTTTCACCAAAAATCCCAAACGCAATATCATCACTTCTTTTCCAAAATTTTATCTCTTTGATGTGGGTATCTTAAATTATTTGTGTGATGAGAAAATAGAAAGTCTTCAAAATGCGAGAGCTGGACAATATTTTGAGAATTACATGTTTCAAGAGCTCATGGCTTATAATAATATTAAAGAGAAAAATAAAAAAATTACCTTCTGGCGGACACGTAATGGAACGGAGGTAGATTTCATTATTGGCTCAGGAGAAGTTGCAATTGAGGTAAAAATATCGAATCGTATTCGGAAAAAAGACTTAAATGGTTTAGCTCTCTTCGGAGAAGATTTTCCCGAGTGTAAATTGTGTGTTGTTTCAACAGAACCCAATAAAAGGGTAACGAATATAAATGACAAAGAGATAATAATTTATCCTTATGATGTTTTTTTGAAAGACTTGTGGAGCGGAAAAATATTTTAAGAGTCTCTAAATGGCATGATTTGTAATTCAAAACAGGATTATGATCTCAATTTTTAATGCAAATGGGGATTTAATTCTTGTCTCTAAGAAACCTTTGAAATGAAATCAGACATTATTTTTTTAGAGCCTGCCTTATCAAAATCAATCTCTAATCTATCATAATCGATCGATTGGATGAGGCCATAGCCAAATTTTTCATGAAAGACACGCTCTCCAATTTTATAGAGGCTTTGCCTTTGAGTGTTCCGCGGTGGGGAAAATTCTTTTTTTTCCGAGAATTTCGAGTTAGAAGGAAAAAGAGAGGGTTTTTCTTTAAAATTCTGAGAAGAATGCATCCCTTGGAGCCCTTCATGCTCAATATCCTCTTTCGGAAGCTCCTGGATAAAACGAGAAGGATAAGAAGATTGCCACTGGTTATAGATCTGGCGATTGGCAGCGTAGGTGATGTAGACATTCGAGCGCGCTCGGGTGATGCCCACATAAGCAAGTCTCCGCTCTTCTTCAAGGCCCTTTTTTCCCTGCTCATTTAAAGCACGGGCATGGGGAAAGACATTTTCTTCCCATCCGACGAGAAAGACGGTTTGAAATTCAAGCCCTTTGGCACTATGAAGTGTCATGAGGGTGACTTGATCGCTTTGATTTTGAGTAGCGTTGTCCATGATGAGAGAAATGTGTTCTAAAAACCCACCAAGGCTTGGAAATTCTTGGATCGCATTCACAAGTTCCTTAAGGTTCTCAAGACGCCCTGGAGCATCTGGAGATTTGTCTTGTGCCCAAAAATCAGTATACCCCGATTCATCAAGAATACGTTTGGTTAAAAGTGCAGGTTCTTCGTGGGGAGCAAGACTACTCCAGTGAGAGATGTTTGAGAGGAGAGCCGTTAGTCCACGTTGTGCTCCGCCTTTAATCATACTGGTTTGGAGCAAGAATCGTGCAGAGTCTAACAGGCTCAGATTTTTCTCTCGGGCAGTTTCATGCAGGAGCTGGACAGTTGTCTCTCCAATGCCGCGTCGCGGGGTGTTTAAAATGCGTTCAAAAGCAAGGCTATCACGGGGTTGTACCACCACGCGTAGATAAGCAATGGCATCTCTGATTTCAAGGCGTTCGTAGAAACGAAGTCCTCCAATGACGCGGTAGGGAATTGCAATATTTAAGAGGCGCTCTTCAAAAGCACGGGTCTGAAACCCAGCCCTGACGAGAATAGCCATCTGAGAAAAGGCAGAGCCTTTTAGGTGAAGGCTTTCGATTTCGTCGCTCACAAAACGGGCTTCTTCACCGCCATCCCAGACCCCTTTAACTTTGATTTTGTGACCGCTACTTTCCTCCGTCCAAAGTGTTTTTCCAAGGCGTCCTTCGTTATGAGAAATTAAATGGGAGGCCGCTTTAAGGATGTGAGGCGTTGATCTATAGTTTTGCTCGAGGCGAATGATTTGAGCTTTCGCAAAGTCTTGCTCAAAACGCAAAATATTCCCAACTTCGGCGCCGCGCCATCCATAAATGGATTGATCATCATCTCCAACACAACAAATGGAGTGTGTTTTTTGAGCGAGGAGACGAAGCCATAAATATTGTGCAATGTTTGTATCTTGATATTCATCCACAAGAATAAATTTAAATTTGTTTTGATACTGTTCTAAGATCTCAGGAAAAGATCTAAAAAGCGTTATGACATGAAGAATAAGGTCTCCAAAATCCACAGCATTCAAAATTTTGAGTCTTTGTTGGTAAAGGGTGTAAATATGAGCCACCTTTGGCAACGTTAAAAGCTCTTTCGGCGCATGTGAAATCTGTTCTGGTGTGAGGGCTTGATCTTTTAATCGGCTAATAACATATTCATAAGAACGGGGAGGATATTGTTTATCATCCAAATTTTCAAGCTTGAGAAGTTCTTTGATGAGCCGAAGCTGATCATCTTTATCTAAAATTGTAAAAGAGGTCTCAAGTCCCAAGAGTTCGGCATGGTTTCTGAGAATCCGTGAACAGAGAGCATGGAAGGTTCCAAGCCACAATCCTTCAACCGAATGCCCCAAAAGATCCCGTACCCGCTCTTTCATTTCCTGGGCAGCTTTATTTGTGAAGGTGACCGCAAGGATTTCAGAGGGGTAGGCCCGCTGACTTCTTAAAATATGAACAATACGTGAAATAAGAACTCGGGTCTTTCCGGTTCCGGCCCCTGCGAGGACAAGCAGAGGGCCGTCAAGATTTAAAACGGCCTGCTGTTGAGGCGTATTTAAAGTTTGTAAAAAAGAAGAAGGGGATAAAATATCGGGTTCCATATATTTTTTTCCCCTCTTTTCTCATGAATGCATAAAGGAGAGGAGCCCTATAATGGTCCCTGACAACATCGTTGAAAGTGTTCCCGCAAAAACAGCTTTAAACCCTAGAGAAATAATATCTTTTCTTCTCTCTGGAGCCATCATGCCGAGCCCTCCAATTTGAATTCCAATACTTGAGAAGTTTGCAAACCCACACAAGGCATAAACCATAATTAACCGACTATGAGGACTTATGGTATCTTGAGGCATTTTTGACAGCTCACTAAAGGCATAAATTTCATTGAGGATTGTTTTTGTGCCTAAGAGGCTTCCTGCAATTTTTGCGTCTTCCCAGGGAATACCCATCAGCCACGTGAAAGGGGCCATAATTGCCCCTAAGATGCGTTGAAGTGTGAGGGGTTCTCCATATATATCTGGAACAAAATGTGAGAGACCTTTGTTAAGCAGTGCAACAAGAGCAACGAAGACAATCAAGACAGCCACAATGTTGATAAAGAGTTTGATCCCGTCGGAAGCGCCGCGTGAAATGGCATCCATGGTACTTGTAAATTCATAGGGCATAACAAGGTTTCCGGAGGTGACCTCACCAACTTGGGGAATCATGATACGTGAGAGTGTGATGGCCGCAGGAACGCTAATGATGGAGGCTGTTAAAATATGAGAAAGAACATTAGGGACAGAGGCTTCTAAAATGGCAGCATATAAAGCCATAATGGTTCCGGAGGTTGTCGCCATTCCAAGGGTCATAACAGTGAAAAGTTCACTTCTGGAGAGATCATTCAGGTAAGGTCTGATGAGAAGAGGTGCTTCTGTTTGTCCTAAAAAGACTTTTGCAGCGCCACACACGCCCAATGCGCCTCCAATTCCCATAATGCGCTGAAGAAACCAAGAAAGCCCGCGCACAACAGCAGGAAGGATGCGCCAGTAAAAAAGAAGCATAGAAATGGCGCTTACAACGAAAATAAGAGGAAGCGCTTGAAAAGCCATACTAAATGTATTTCCACTTTCTTTAATAAGGAAAGGGGCTTCTCCGCCTCCAATGTATCCAAAAACAAAGCTTGTTCCTTGAAGGGTCGCATCTTTTAAGACAGCGACGCCCCGTCCAAGTGTTAAGAAAAAATCTCGAATAAAACCGATTTCGGTGAGAGTGACGGCTAAAACGACTTGGGTGAAAAGGCCAATAAGAATTGCTTTAGGGCTGACTTTCTTTCGATCCTCGCTTAGGATCCAACATAAACATACAAAAAATAGAATACCAAAAAGCCCTTGGATATACATGTGCACCTCATGTTAAAATTGATATGTTGAAACAAAAATCGACGTCGAATCGAAAAACAATTAGAGAGAAGTAGCTGCCGTTAAAAACCTTTTTTTGAAGAAAAATTGCTAAGAAAGATTGTACTTTTCTCCTTACTCAATTAAGTTAATAGACCATAAGTGTCTTAAAAGAAAGATCCAAAAATGAAGAAAGAAATATATCGTGCCGATAATGGATAATTTTTATGGGGGCCTCTTTGGATTTTTGTGCTTTTGTGGGGGAGGAGTGCTTATATGGTTCTATATGAATTTTAAATGCACAGGATTAAAATATATTTTAAAAGAAACCGAATCTCACCTTGAGACCGAAAAAATATCGGGCAGCCTTCTCCATGCCAAAATCTTAGAAGAAATCGAAAAAAGGACGATTTTTGAAACACAATGCCAAAATTTTCAAGATAAAATTAAACTTTTGGAAGAGGCAGAACTTCGTTTAGCCACTTCTTTTAAGGGACTTTCTGCGGATGCTCTCCGGGCAAATAACCAGTCTTTTTTAGATCTTGCAAAGCATGTATTTGAAAAATTTCATGAAAAATCCAAAGGAGATCTTGCACAGCGGCATAAATCTATTGAAGATATGATGATACCTTTGAAAGAAACACTTGGCGTCTTAGATCATAAAATTCATGAAGTTGAAAAATCGCGCATTGGCGCCTATGAATCCATAAAACAGCAAATCCACGATCTTGTTGAGTCACAAAGAGATTTAAAAAAAGAGACAACAAATCTTGTGAGGGCCCTTCGAACGCCTCATGTCCGTGGTAGATGGGGAGAAATACAACTAAGGCGGGTTGTCGAAATGGCTGGAATGGTGTCCCAGTGTGATTTTTTAGAGCAAGTGCAGGGCGAGGATGAAAATATGCGTCGGACGCGTCCCGATATGATTGTAAAGCTTCCAGGGGGAAAAAGTATCGTTATTGACTCAAAAGTTCCTCTTATGGCATATCTTGAATCTCTAGAAGCGGTTGATGAGGTGACGCGTCTTGAAAAATTGAAAGAACATGCCCGTCAAGTAAAAGCACATATTTATGCGCTTTCTCAACGGAGTTACTGGAGTCAATTTGCACACTCCCCTGAGTTTGTTGTTTTATTTTTACCGGGCGAGTCTTTTTTTAGTGCAGCGCTTGACCAAGATCCAACTCTCATTGAGCTTGGTGTTGATCAAAAGGTTATTCTCTCGACACCAACAACACTTATTGCCTTATTAAGGGCTGTTAGTTATGGATGGCGACAAGAAAAGATTGCGGAAAATGCACGGAGAATATCGGATCTTGGAAAAGATCTATATAATCGGTTAGAAGGTATGGGAAAGCATTTAACACGACTCGGAAAATCTTTAGGGGGGGCGGTCGATTCCTATAACCAAACGGTGGGAACTTTTGAGAGTCGGGTTCTTGTCACAGCTCGAAGATTTAAAGATCTAGAGTCCGTTCCGGAAGGAGAGGGAATTGAGATTTTAAAACCTCTCGATCAACATATTCGCAACTCCAAAACATCTTCAAGCTTTGAAGATAGTGAGACAGTGCTGGAAAACAACCCGTTAAAAATTGAGGAGTAGGTTAAGGTCTTATGGATATTTTAATATCAGCTTTTATTATACTGTGTCTTTTGGGAATATCGGGCTATCTTTCCGCCTCAGAGACAGCGCTCTTGTCAGCATCACGTCTTAAATTGTACCAACTTCGAAAAAAAGGTTCTGAGAAAGCGGCCATTGTTGAATCTTTACAAGATCGGATAGAACAAGTTATAGGATCTGTCCTTCTTTATAATACGCTTGCAAATACCTGTGCATCGGCTCTTGCAACAGGGGTTTTTATGCGCATTGCAGGTGAGGCAGGGATTGCATATACAACGGTTGTTATGACAGTTTTTGTTGTGTTTTTTGGAGAAGTCGTTCCAAAAATGTTTGCGGTGAATAATCCAGAAAAAGTCGGACTTTCTGTAGCGCCTTTTGTTAAAATTCTTGTCAACTTTGCAAGTCCTATTACAAACATATTGAGGTATTTGGCCCGCGTCTTTCTCTCTTTTTTTAATATTGATATCAAACCAGAATCCTCCTTCGCTTCTGTTCGTGAAGAATTAAGGGGAATTATTGATTATCATGTGGGTTCTCGCCTCGACGTTATTCGTGAACGCACCATGATTAATAGCATTTTGGATCTTGATTCCGTTACGGTGGATGAAATTATTGTCCACCGAAAAAATGTGACCATGTTGAATGCAGATTTACCCCCCTCTGAAATCGTCGATCAGGTTTTGAAAAGTCCCTATACGCGTCTTCCTTTATGGAAAAATAATCCTGACAATATTGTGGGTGTTCTTCATGTAAAAGAACTTTTAAGAGCCGTTCGATCCCATAAAGAACCATTGGAGAAGATGGACATTTTAAAAATTGCGACAAAACCATGGTTTATTCCTGAAACAACAACGCTTTTAGCTCAATTGCAGGCGTTTCGAGACCGTCACGAGCATTTTTCATTGGTGGTGGATGAATATGGTGCTTTATTAGGGACGGTAACCTTGGAGGATATTTTAGAAGAAATTGTGGGCGATATTACAGACGAGTATGATGTCAATATTAAGGGTGTTACCATCGAACCTGGTGGCTCTATTCTTGTGGCGGGGTTTGTAACGATTCGAGATTTAAATCGTGAGTTTGAGTGGAGATTGCCAGATGAGGAAGCGGCAACGCTTGCAGGACTTGTTCTTTATGAGACGGCTAAAATTCCTGAACAGGGGCAGGTTTTTATGATTCACGGGTTTCGAATTGAAGTAATGGAAAGAACGCGTAACCAAATTACGCTTCTAAGGGTCACAGGACCTCAAAACCCTGTGATTCCAGACGTTCCTTAAGCTATGATTTAAAAGGAATCAAAAGGAGGTATTATTGTACCGTAAGTTTATTTCGTTGATTTTAAAGGATTTTTAAATGATCTTATAAATTATTCTTGACGCGTGATGTTAAAGTGCTTACTTATGCTTTAAAATGTTTTACAGAAATTTTAGGTGAACCATGAAAACCTTTTCGATTAAATCGGCTGATATTAAAAAAAATTGGTACATTGTAGATGCGGAAGGTCTTGTTTTAGGCCGTCTTGCATCAATTCTTGCCAACGTTGTTCGCGGAAAGCATAAGCCCGAATATACACCTCATATGGATTGTGGTGATCACGTGATCGTCATCAATGCGGAACGCATTGAATTAACGGGAGCAAAACTCGATCATAAGAAATTCTATTGGCATACAGGACATCCTGGTGGCATTAAAGAACGTACGATGAAAGAGATTTTGGAAAGTGCGCATCCAGAACGCGTCCTTTTAAAAGCTGTTGAGCGCATGATTCCAAAGGGACCTCTAGGTCGTCGCCAACTTAAAAATCTTTTTGTTTATGGCGGGGGGACTCATACCCATGAAGCCCAAACTCCAGTACCCCTTAATATTGCTGATCGCAATCCAAAAAATAAGAGGATTAAATAAATGGTAAAATCAAAAACAGATCTTACAGATTTGAAAGAGATTGTTTCTGAAGTTGAAGCTGTGGAAACAGTTGAAAAGAAGATCGTTTATGTTCAGAAACTGGATGCTCAGGGCCGTGCCTATGCGACTGGAAAGAGAAAAAATGCGATTGCGCGTGTTTGGATTAAGCCTGGCAATGGAAAAATTACAGTCAATGACCGTGATTTAACCGTTTATTTTGCACGTCCTGTTTTGCGGATGCTCATTCATCAACCTCTCGATATCGTTTCGCGTACAGGTCAATATGATGTGATCTGTTATGCAAGTGGGGGAGGGCTGTTTGGACAAGCAGGTGCTGTACGCCATGGTATTTCCAAAGCGATAGCTCATTTTGAACCTGATTTACGCGGTATTTTAAAAGCGAATGGTTTCTTGACACGCGATTCTCGTGTGGTTGAGCGTAAGAAATACGGTCGTGCAAAGGCCCGTCGTCGGTTCCAGTTCTCCAAACGATAAATTGGCGATAAACTGGTTGAAGGCTTTCTTAAAAAACCTCTCAGAAATGGGAGGTTTTTTTTAATTTAAGGGACTCTATTTTGCGGTCCTGTTTTTTTGGATATTTACTAAAATAAAAAAATGAGGTATTACTTAAAGAAGGTAACTAATAGATAACGCTTAAAATAATAATTAAAATACGAATAAAAACAAGGAGAATACACTGAAAATGCATAAAATTTGTATCCTCTCGATATCGCCGGGTAAATGAGATTTTGGGGATTACAAGGTGTTGGGTGGAAGGTTTGATTGTTCGAAGATTAAATGGGCAAGGGAA
>NCGZ01000023.1 GCA_002257235.1 Alphaproteobacteria bacterium 16-39-46 | reverse complement strand
AAGCTGAGGACAAAAGACTTGCAGCGGAAGAAGCTGACAGACAACTAAAACTCAAACAAGCTGAGGACAAGAGACTCGCTGCTGAGGAAGCTGATAGACTTGCGACTCGAAAAAAAAATAACAAGGGAAGACGCGCTAAAAAGAAGCTAAAAGCGGAGACAAAAAAGGCACAGGAACTTGTGGCACATAAGGCTGCTCAAGAAAAACACGAAAGAGCCCTTGCAACGCAGGCATCTTTCGATCAAGAAAATGCTCTAGCTACTACCCCTCCTCACTCACCAAAGACACCCAAACAAGGACTAAGTTTTCCAGAAAAAAAAGTTTTAAATCTAAACCTGCAAGACATTGAAAGCGATAGCGTTAATGCTTTTAATTCTTCTCCCTCTTCTACAGTTATGCCTATGCCTACTACTATTACCTCAACACCAAAAGATGCTCATGGTATTCTTCCTTCAATTAACGAAAGCCCTATTTCACCTTTGTTCAGTAGAGAATTCCAAAAAGAACCTCAAAGTTTAATGGAACAGGCTTTGATGAATCCTTATTATCTTAATGGATCTGTTTCCCCTACTTCTGCACCAGGCACCCTAGATAGAGCTCAACTAAGTGCATTACAAAATGTCTCTGGTTTCCCAGATGCATCTGCTATTATAGCTCCTGCTGAACTAAGTGCCCTACAAAATGTTTCTGGTTTTCCAGATGCATCTGCTATTATAGCTCCTGCTGAACTAAGTGCCCTACAAAATGTTTCTGGTTTTCCAGATGCATCTGCTATTATAGCTCCTGCTGAACTTAGCGCATTACAAAAGGTCTCTGGTCTCCCCGATACTTCTACTGTAGAGCGTCAAGGCATAGCTGAACTAAGTCAACTAGAAGATGTCTCTGGTGTCATAGATACCTCTGCTATACCTACTGCTGAACTAAGTGCATTACAGAACTTTTCTGGCGCACCGGATACCTCTGCTGTAGATTATCAACATGGACCTCAGCTGAGCGTTTTGGAACCAGCATCAGGAGGTGAGGATTCTTTTCAAAATTAACATGGTGAAATAGAGTAACTTAACAAAATATTTTTCTAAAAGGTATGGACATTATGATCAAATATATTTAAAAAGTCAGTATAGAGTCATTAAAAAGAATTTTTTGATCTACAAATAATTCTATTATAATTAATTTATATATATAATTTCAGAGGAAATCTTATGGCAATTGTAAAATCTAAATACATTTTATATACGACCTTAACAACAATGGCACTCTTTTCATCATTTCAGAATTTGGAAGCATGTTTTGGAGATAAAAAAGATGACAGCGAAAAAAGAAGTCTTCTTCACCCCTATAAAGAAACAGAGCTTTCTGGTAACCCTGTCATTATCCAGCAACCACAGAGGATAGAGGTCGACCCACTTTTTCTTCCACAGGCTGCAGCAGCCTCTCTTCCATCTTCTGAAGCACCAAGCCTTCTTGATTCTTTTGGCGACACCACTCTTAATACTTCAAATTCTTCAGCAGCGGGAAGCATGATTAACCGCCTTGGATTAGCTGATTTTGAAAAACAAAGCGAACCGATTATTTCATATATAGCTGGGAAATCTACAACAACTTCTGTTTTTCAGATTAACTCTAGAGAAAACCAATGGATTCTTACGTCTACCCCAGATGATGGCATTGAAATGCAGCTCATTTTAACATATCTCACAGAAGAAGATTCTGCATCAGATCTCTTAAAATCTTGCCTTTCTTCAAAATTAAAAACTGGAAGATCGGTAAAAGACATTGTTATTTCACCCTCATTAAAATCATACATCGAAGACAACGATTTAGATTTGTATAAGAGATTAGCTGGAATTTTTTTATATGCTCATAGACAGGCACAAGGGAATATTTACTGCCAAAAAGGATCAAAAGGATATGCTGAAACTCTTTTTGAAATCAAAGGGGATAAAATTCCCTCAGAATATCGTTACTTATACGTAATTACTGGACCGACAAGCTCTTCTAATCTTAAAACAAAAAGAGATGCTTTCCAAAAATAGATACCTTTTCTACCCGCTCTCTTATGAAAGAAAGCGGGTAGAAATTAAAGAAATTTTTGTAAAGTTTTTCGAATGAAAAAAGCACCTCTTCAGGTGCTTTTTTTAAACTTACTTCTTAAAACTTTTGGAAAAGCTTAAAGAGCTTTAATACGCTTGCTGAGACGGGAAATCTTCCGCGCAGCTGTATTTTTATGATGAAAGCCCTTTGCAACGCCTTTCATAATGTGAGATTCAGCAGGCTTGAAAGCAGCCGCGGCCTCTTCCTTGTTTTTAGCTGTAAGGGCCAATTCAACCTTACGAACAAAGGTCCTAATACGATTCCGATAAGAACGGTTTTCTTCCGTACGACGTTCTGTTTGGCGAATTGCTTTTTCCGCTGACTTATGGTTTGCCATGAATTTCCTCTTAATTGCCTTTAAAATGTCACGAATATAACTTCAGGACTCTTCATACAGGATTGATCCTTTTCCGTCAAGCTTTTCAGAGCTGAGAGATATTTTTTCTTAGTTTTCGTTTATTTTAACAATGTTATCCCTTAAAATTTCTGGATAGATTTCTGTGGCCCTCTTTTTAATAGGATTAAAAAATGACTCACGCGTCATTTCCACTCCTCAGATCTATTTCTTTTCTTCTTTTTTTATTTCTCATTTTCTGAGAAATATTTTTCAAATTTGTTTTTAACATGGAGCCACTCATCGGCCCCTGGATAGGGTTTTTTCTGAACGGTAATATTGGGCCAAAGAGCTGCATACTTTTGATTGAGCTCTACCCACTTTTCACTGTTTGGTGATGTATCTGCAACAATTGCTTCTGCGGGGCATTCTGGCTCACAGACACCACAATCAATACAAAGCTCAGGGTCTATCACGAGCATATTCTCGCCCTCGAAGAAACAGTCCACCGGACACACTTCAACACAATCTGTATATTTGCACTTAATACAGGCTTCCGTTACCACAAATGTCATTGAGCATACTCCATCTTTTCGAGGACAACAGGAAGAATTCTCCCTGCTTTTAAATAAGGAACTTCAAAGAATCTGTCAATACGAGAGATTAATTTACAGAGAACTCATTCCTGTTTTATTTAAAAGTCCCTTCGACATCTTTCCCTGAAAACGCAAGACCAACTCGGATGATTTTTTCGACATGCGGATAAGATTTAATTTTAGAGGCATACTCTTTTGCCTCTATTTGATCGAGAGCCAATTGTGCAACTGTCTTTAAATCCTCCCCTTTGCTTGCAATTTTATACTCTAAAATAACAGCAAACGGGAAAGGTGCCGAGTCTTTCGGGATGATGAGAAGATCAGCGCGCCCTTTTCGGGTTTCACGTTCCTTTTCCACAAAATAGTCCTCATTGACGCTGCTTGCAAAAAGACCCCACATAAACCCATTATACAAAATCTCCCCCTGTTTAAGACCTGAGTCAAAATAACTTGCAGAAGCATTAAGATAAGATTTAAGGGTTTCAATAAACTTGGGAACGTCTCCTGAAAGGAGCTTCGTCACAAAAGCCTTGTAGTCTCGTGCATCTGTTTTAAACTTACTCTCGACCCATGCGGCAGATGATGTCATAAAAACCCCTCGAACTTCATAGTTGGGGATTTTCACTTGACAAATATATGTAATGCCGTCCATCGCAAGTTTTGCCTTTTCAGCGGTTAAATATCCTGAAAAGAGCAAGAGATTATAAAGCGCATTCGGGGATGATTTAATATCTGCAAACACCATTTTTGGGTCCGCAATCATGTCAACGCTTTCCCCTTCAATGAGCATTTGGATTTCTGTTTGGAATTTGTCTAAAATAAGGGCACGCTCAATAAGCGCTGTGTTTGCCGTGCCGACCCAATAGGCTTTAAATTCTCCGTTGTTTTCAAGGCAGTTCATGATGGACCACGGATTGTAAATCGTGATACCCCCAATGTTGTATCCATTATACCAAGATTTTAGAGTTTGAGCTGTTTCTGGGTTTTTGTCTATGCACGATTTATGAAGAACAAGGTTAACTTCTTCCTCCGTAAATCCAAAATGTTCTGCATATTTTTTATCTAAGATCGAATCCTCTCCAAAGTTATTAATTCCAGAGAAAAGATTCGCTTTTGCAACCCTCAGAATTCCTGTGACAACACTTTTTTCAAGGTGCGTATTTCCTTTAAGGGCTTTACTAAAAATTCCTCTGAAAAGCCCTAAAACGTCCTGAAAGTATTCATCTTCTTCAGAGCCAAAAGTATCTCGCGCAAGTTGAAGAGCATACCAATCGTTCAGCGGCGTGTCATATTCATCAATCAAAATAATCACTTTTTGACCAAAATGCATGTAAAGCATCTCGCTCAAATAGAAAAAACTATGCTGAAGTTCAGCACTATCAAAGTCTTTTGTAATAAACTTATGAAAGAGATTTTTTTGGCGCTCTGAAAGATTTATACTCTGAAGAAGATATTCATGCCTCGCAAAAATTTCGTAAATGAGGTCCCTGACACCTTTTTCGATTGTCTCGTAGTTTTTTCCTTTAATTTCCTTAAAAGAGACGAAGATCACCGGGAACTTTCCAAGATAATTTTTCAAAATATCTGGACGGGATCCAATCTTCAATTGAGAAAAAACATCACGTTTTTTGGACTGTTCTTCGACATTCAGGGATCCATCTTTGTGAACGGGAATGCCAAAAAAATACTCAAGCATCGTCATATTAAGGGTTTTACCCCACCGACGCGGACGCGTAATGAGGGTAACACTATATCCACTTCCGAGAAGCGTCGAAATAAAAGACGTTTTATCAACAAACAAGTTATTGTTTCTTGCGATTGTTTTAAAATCATCAACACCAATCGTGATGGTGTACGTTTTATTTTGAATTTCTGTCATCATTTAATCCTTAATATAGGAAAGAGTATATCACAAAAATTCCTGAGAGGAATAGAAACTCTTAACCGCTTTTTAAGACCGATTTTCTAAGCAATCTCGAATAACCTCTGCTGCAACAAGGCTGGGATTTTTAGAAGAACTGGGAGATATTTTTTGACGAACAAGCTTAAAGGCTTCTTTCTGCTCTTTTTGAAGTTTTTTGTTTTTAAAGAGATTTTCTAAGGCAGCACACAATAAATCAGACTGACAGGTCTCTTGAATAAACTCAGGAACAACGTGTTTCTTTAAAAGGATATTGGGCATCGATACATACGGTATTTTGATCAGCCGGCGGACAATAAAAGCTGTAAACCAACTGGTCTTGTAAGAAATCACCATGGGAACATTTGCTGCTGCAAGCTCTAACGCCACTGTTCCAGAAGCTGCAAGTGCAATTTGAGCAGCTGCAAAAGCATCTTTTTTAGTGTTTTCTCCTGCAATGACCCAAATTGGAAAATTGCCAGGCGTTTTTTGAAGAATTTTCTCAATCAAAGGTTTTAAAAAAGGAAGCGTTGGAAGAACAACACCAAATTCTGGAATTTTAAGAGATAGCTTTTGAAAAGTTTCTAAAAAAACAGGAAGAAGCTTTAAAACTTCTCCCACGCGGCTTCCAGGTAACACACAAATCAACGGGAGTGTTTTTGGAATGCTATACCCTTCGCGCATTCTTTGAGCGTCCCCTTGATCATATCCCCCTTCTAAAATGGGATGCCCCACAAAGGTGGTCGGAAGCCCTTCTTTTAAGAAATAAGGCGGTTCAAAATCAAAAAGCGTTAAAAGATGCGTTAAAAATTTTGATATTTTTTCTGCTCTTTTGGGGCGCCACGCCCAAACGGTGGGAGCCCCATAATGAATATGAGGAAGGGGCGGTTTTTTTTTCGTTTTTTCTAAAGTTCGAAGAGCGCGACCCACCCGAAAGCTAAAGGCAGGAGCATCAATGGTAATGAGGGCATCGGGCTCGGTCTGAAGAACATAACGTGCGACTTCTTTTACCTTTCTCAAGACATTAAAGGCCTTGGGGAGAACTTCCATCACCCCCATGACCGTTAACTCCTCCATGGGAAAAAGACTTTTCATTCCCTCTTCACACATTAAGGGCCCTCCCACACCTTCAAACTGAACGTCTGGAAAAATCTGTTTCAAAGCCCGCATGAGAAAGCACCCCAAGAGGTCTCCAGAAGGCTCTCCGGCAATGATACAAAATAAAGGAGAAGGAGAAGAAAACGTCGATGTTGAGGGCGTCGAAATGGATTTTTTTATTTTTCTTCCTCCCATCCAAACACAAAGAGTCCTTCTTTATCTGCAAATTTTTGACATGCTTTTTGATCAATTAGGAGCGTTTTATCCGCCTCTGCCACAACCCCTAAAAACCCTTTCGCCAGAAGATTCTCAAGCGTTCTAAGCCCCAATGTTGGAAGATCAACTTTTCCCTCTTGTTGCGGTTTACAGAGTTTGACGAGAAGTCCGCTTGGCTTTAAAGACTGAAAGCGTTCTTTTTTAAGGTTTCCGCACCGCTCGATAAGGGCATCTGTTCCTTCAATGGCCTCTACCCCTAAAACAAGACCTTGATCAATGATCACAGATTGACCGACATCCGCACGTCCCAGCAGGCGTGCTACCTTAATACCAAGCTTCA
Organism: Alphaproteobacteria bacterium 16-39-46; assembly: GCA_002257235.1. Lineage (GTDB taxonomy): Bacteria > Pseudomonadota > Alphaproteobacteria > 16-39-46 > 16-39-46 > 16-39-46. Next base: position 15,427 of record NCGZ01000023.1, on the reverse strand, counting down.
TATCTTCCATAAGAAAATCTGGAACCTCTCTTTTCCCCAAATGTCCTTTTGGAAGAAGAATATTTTCAGCAGGAAGAACCTCTTCAATCCCCTTAACAGAAAATCCGTGACTTTCAAGTTCTCGAACGAGAAAGGAAAGAAGCTCATCATCCCCAAGGGCCTTGATCCCAAGACGGGCCACTAATTTTGCACCATAAAAATCGGGTCTTAATTCTCTAAAAGAGGGTCTCTTGATGCCACCGATTAAAACAACATCCCTCACATCTTCAGCAAGAAGGGTTTTCACCATTTTTCCGAGGGCTCCAAGCCTGCACCAGACATGCGGGATTCTCCCTTCAAAAAGATGGGGGTCCGATTGTCCTTCAATTCCAATCCCAAAAATAGGTCTTCCTATTTTAAGACAATGCGCTATCACCTGAAGGGGAAGATCACCACCACCAGCGATAAGACCAAGTTTTGGAAGCATTTTTTCCTCTAAGTTGCGCTTTTGGGCAAACAAATGGATCGATCCGTCTCAGATTGCATAAAAGAAAGGATCTCCATGACGATTTCATGATCTTTAAATAAGGTTGAGACATCTAAAATACGCTCAGCCATTGTTCCTTCTTGTGCAAAAAGAAGCCGATACGCACTTCGGAGACTATGGATACTTTCTCTTGAAAAGCCCCGTCTTTTAAGCCCAATGACATTCAATCCAGAAAGACGTGCTCTGTCTCCCATCACAGAACCATAGGGGATAACATCATTTTCGACACCAGACATTCCGCCAATCATGGCATGCTTTCCAATACGCACATATTGATGGACCGCAGAAAGACCTCCGATATTTGCATAGTCTCCAATCGTGACATGTCCGCCCAAGGTTGCATTGTTTGCCATGATCACATGGTCTCCAAGCTTGCAATCATGGGCAATATGGGCTGCAACCATGATAAAGCAATCATGGCCAATACGTGTTTCACCGCCACCCTGAGCCGTCCCCGGATGAATGGTGACATGCTCTCTTATAATCGTATTGTCCCCGATAATAATCCCATGCTGTGATCTCTCATATGTCAAACGAAGAGATTGAGGAGCCCCTCCTAACACAGCAAAAGGAAAAACTTCAACATTTTTGCCAAGGTGCGTTTTTCCTTGAATCACCACATTTGAATGAAGAACAACATTATCCTCCAAGATCACATCTTTTGAAACACTACAAAAAGGCCCAATGGAGACATTTTTGCCAAGATGAGCCCCTTCTTCAACAAGCGCTGTGGGATGGAGGAACGAAAAAGAATGTTTTGATGCGTTCGTCATCTTTAAGCATCCATCAACATTGCTGTATACACGGCTTCTGCAACAAGTGTCTCCTCGACAAAGGCTTTTCCTTCAAATCGCCAGACATTTGCACGTTGTCGTTTCTTACAAACATGTAAATTTAAGGTATCTCCTGGCACAACCGGCCTTCTGAAACGTGCATTTTCAACGGACATAAAATAAACGAGCTTTCCTTCACATTCCTTTCCCATGGTTCTCATTACAAGAACAGCCGCTGTTTGCGCCATGGCCTCAATAATAAGAACACCCGGCATAATCGGGCTCTCTGGAAAGTGTCCTTGAAAATACCACTCATTTAAGGTCACATTTTTAATTCCCACGGCACTCTCATTGGGAATCACATTCACAAGCTTATCAATGAGCAACATGGGATATCGATGCGGAATCATTTCACGAATGCGAATAATGTCAATTGTCTCGGGAGCTCCTCGGTTATTAAGATTTTCCGGAGATTCTTTATTATTTTGAATAGTGAGAGAAGAAGCTGTCATGACATTCTCGCGCCTAAATTTAAAAAATTAAAACTTTTAAACCACCTCCCTTTAAAGAGCGGTAATCTTACATTCCCTTATACAACCATTTTAAGGTATTTTTCTATCCTAATTTTATAAGATTTTTTAAGAATCTTCTTTTTTCTTTTTTTATAGGCTTTTTCTTGATCCCTCTTTCCTTCTGAAAGTTTCCGCCTCTCTTGTTTTTAAAGGACTTCACACCATTTTTTTCCAAAATTGCACCCCCCATAATTCATTTTTTGTTAGTCGGGGAACTCTAACTTATAGAGGGTTGACGCTCCTCAAAAATGAATGTTAAATTCTAGTAAATCGACGTCCTTTCAGAATATTAAAAAAAACAATTATAGAAAGACCTCCCTCCTCATGCAAAAACCAACAAAATTACCCCCTCTCTTAAAAAGTTTGTGTATTGTTTCTCTTGCTTTCACTGTCCCCGCCAAAGCCCCTGCAAGTCCTGATTGTTGTGCTTCCTGGGCGATCGCAGGAGGTATTTTTTGGGGAGGCGCTATGGCTTGCGGAGCACTTTCAGTGTGTACCATCCAGGGATGTAAAGCACTCAGTGAATCTTGTGACAACTGTTGTCAGAGTTTGTACAAATGGATTGATAAAAAAGAAGAAGAAAAGAGGCTTTCTCAATCAACGACTCTTCTAAGCCAGGTTAAGGGTCGTCTCTCAAGAAAAGATGGAGATGATAAGATCACCCCTCCTCTCCCTTCTATAATCTATGAACCAAAATCTGTGATAACACCCTCAGAAAGCTCTTTACAGGAGGATCTCATCCTTCCCCCCCTCCACAAATCTCCCAGCACATCAAGTCTATCCGAGAGTGAAGAAAACTAAGCGACATGAGTTTGCCAAAAAGGAAAAAATATCATGAGCCTTTTCAAAAAATTCTTTTTCTATCCCTTCAAATATCTTTTCTTGCTCTTTTTCCTCCTCTCATTTCCTCTCAAAGCATCCGCAATTGGAGCAGAAATGATAGGGATCGGAGTTACCGCCACAAGTCTTGGAGCTGCGTGTCTTGGATTTTTTTTACGCCTCCAAACTTCTCCAGAATTTTACAACAAATGTTGTGGGGACCCACATGATGAAAATAGTCAGACTACAAAAGGGAAAGCATCTCATAATAAAGATCTCTCTACCGACGAGAAATCGTTGATTATAATGCCGCCAAGAGGACCTCACAATTCTAAAAAGAATTTAGAAGAGGATAATTTCAGTCGGTAATATTTCTTGTGCAATAAAGTTTTGTTCTTATTTAGGGGATTTCTCTTTGTCTTTTCCAAATGAATTGCGTATGAGGCGCGTTAAGTAAACGTTTTGCTTGCGCCACTCTATGATAGGAATAGCAGGACTTCCTGCAACGGTCTCACCATCTTTGACGTCCCGCATGACGCCACTTTGAGCCGCAATGCGAGATCTTGAGCCGATCTTTAAATGATCTGCAAATCCTGCCTGTCCACCAGCTGCCACATAGTCTCCAAAGACGGTGCTTCCGGCAATACCAACTTGTGCCACAATAATACATCCCCGTCCAAGGCGGACATTGTGGGCGATCTGGACAAGATTATCGATGCGGGTTTGGGCTCCAATCTCCGTATCTTTTAGAGATCCACGGTCAATCGTACAGTTGGATCCTATTTCGACACCATCTTCCAAAATAACACGCCCCAATTGTGGAAGAGCGATGTAGCCTTTTTCATCCATGATAAACCCAAAGCCCTCTTGACCGATTCGTGTTCCAGGACCAATCATCACACGCTTTCCAACAAGCGCAAAAAAAAGACTCACTGACACAGCAATACGCGTTCCTTCTCCAATGACGACGCCGGGACCAATAATGGAATGGGATCCGATGTGAACATCATCTGAAATCTCCGCATGCTCATGAATCACGACACCGGGCCCCAGCACAACGTTTTTTCCAATATGTGCTGTCGGATGGATAAAACATCCCCTTGATTCTACATAATGTTCGGAGCTCTGATTGGGTAAAATTCGACTCTCAGGGTAAAAAGCAGCGGCTACCTGAGCAAAAGAACGGAGAGGAGCTTCCGTGTAAAGAGGAAAAACAGACTCCGGAACGCTTTCTCTCAACGTGTCTTTTACAAAACAAACAGATGTTTTTGTCTGTTCTAAATTCTTGCGATACTTATCCAAGCAAAAACTAAGATCACCTCGCTGTGCCGTCTCAAGAACGGCCACATCTTTAATCAAGAGATCTTTTGGGAGGGTTTGGGTCTCTTGAAGACAACTTCCAGAAATCTCTAGAATGCGCTCAAGGGAAAACGGTCCTTTATTCTTATAAAAACGAGAATCTGCCATCTTTTTTTCTCACGTTCTCTGCCTTCTATAAAAAAAGGACCAATGCTTTCTAACCTTTAAAAGCTCTTGGCCCTTTATCATCAAACATAAAGTCTAGATTACTTCTCAGACATATCAATCTTAACGTTTGTCAGAGTTTTCTTAACAATTTCAGAAACTTCCTTACTAATGTCCAAAGTCTCTGCAGAGTAAGCAACACTCATTGGGAAAAGAACAAGGTTCAAGCCTTTAGATTTCGCAACTTCGGAAATTGCTTCCATGACCTTTGCATTCACTTTCTCCATTGCGCCTGAAAGAGCCTTATCAAGTTGAGCTTTCCGAGTCTCAACAATTTTTTGAACTTCACCAATGCGATTTTCAAAAGCTGTTCTCTTCTTTGCGAACTCAGTTTCAGACAATTTTTTCTGAGCTTCGGCAAGGCTCTTATCTGCTTTTCTGAGTTCTGCTTCATATTTTCCAACTTCAGTTGCAAAACTCTTTCTTAAATCTTCAAGCTGCTTCTGAATTTCCTTTGTAACAGGCAAATCAGCTAAAATCTTTTGAATGTCGACAACACCAATCACGGGCGCTGGAAGAGCTGCCTCTGCTGCGTAAACATCCGCCATGGATAAAGACATCCCGCCACCCACAAGAGTAGCAACAACTGCGATACTCGATAGAATATTTTTTACCTTCATAAAAATTCTCCTAAACACTGCTTAAACAAAGGACTCTCTAAAAAACTCAAGAATTTCTTAGCTTTTTATCCGGGACACTCAATTCCCTTAAAATCTTCAAACATTCTTTTCGTTTAATTTTGAAGACTTTTCAGCGTTCGAAACATTCTTAATCTTTCTCTAGAAACTCCCATCTACATCCATCTTTACCAGAATTTTTACAATCTGTAAAAACTCTTTTAAAGAGAATTCCATAATTAGAATTGTGTTGAGAATCCAAACAAAAACATACGTGTCTTGTCAAGAGTTCTTTTTTTCAACGGCCACGCAAAATTGACCCGAAGCGGCCCCATCGGAGATCTCCAAGCAAGTCCCACACCGGCTGAAACACGAATTGCATCATCATCAAACACAATAGGATCACTTTTGTACTGTGAGTCCCACACACTTCCGGCATCTATGAATGTTGATCCCCGGATACCAAACTCATTTGGAAGTCCAATGGGGAAGGTTGACTCGAGGGACATCGCATAAAATTTCATACCACCTAGAGCATCCTGAATCCCTGTCCGGTCACGCGGAGAGACACCCGCATAGTCAAATCCACGGAGACTGTCTCCTCCAAGATTGTAACGATCCGCAATACGTAAGGTTCGTCCAAGTCCAAAAATTTGACCATATCGTCCACGGGTCGAAAGCGTTACATCTTCTCCCAAAGGATAGTAATAAGTGCCTCCAATTTCATTCTTTGAGTACTTCACGTCTCCGCCAACACCTGCAAATTCATTTGTCAAGCTTGTCGTGTAACCAGACCGCGGATCTATTTTTGAATCTCGTCTATCATACATGATCGTTTGATAAACCGATGATATTATCGTATTTACCTTCTGTTGACGAACAAACTTTGACGCATAGGAAGAAAGCCCTCCAATATGATCAAATCGGAGTCCATATCCTAAAATTTGTGTCCAGTACTCTGCGAGCTCATAGCCAATCCATGTTCCAAGACCATTGGTTCTCTCTTCAAAGGAGCTTTGGCTCTTAAGATCCTCTTTTTTCATGAAAGCATTCATTCCGAACATTAAATGACGCCCCAGAAAATAAGGTTGTTCATAATCAAAGTCAATTAATGTTTGACGCTTTGCAATACGCGTTTTAGCCCCGACAGACTGCCCTGTTCCAAGAAGATTTCTCTCACGGACAGAAATCTCTCCAAGAGGACCAATGTTTTGTCCATAGCCTCCCGATAACATGAGCTCTCCTGTTGATTGCTCCTCAACCTCGAGCTTCAAAACCACTTTATCTGGAGCATCTCCAGGATGACGCGTAAGATCTACCTTTTTAAAATAATTAAGATCTTTAATCTTTTGAAGTGATTTGCGAACCCTCACAACGTTGAAAGCATCCCCTTCAGAAATCGTCAACTCTCGCCTTACAACAGAATCAAGCGTCCTTGTATTGCCCACAATATCAATGCGTTGAATATAGATTTTGGGACCCTCTTCCAAAACGAAGGTTAAATCAACTGTTTGGTTTTCTTTATTCTTTTTAGCCTTCGCCTTCGGCTCCACAAAGGCATATCCTTGCTCGCCAGCGACTTCCATCATTTTTTCAACAGTTGTATCCACAAGCTTTGCCGAGTACCAATCGTCCTCTTCAAAAGCAACAGCTTCTTGGAGTTTTTCAAGAGAAATGCTTGGAATTTTACTTTCGATTTCAACTTTCCCAAACTTATATTTTTCGCCTTCTTCAAGGGTAAAGGTAATAAAGAAATCTTTTTGATCCGGGCTTAACTCTGCAACCGCCGACACAATCTTAAAATCTGCATATCCATGATTTAAATAAAACTGCCGTAATTTTTCTTGGTCGTAATTAAGACGGTCTGGATCATAGTTATCATCTGACGTAAAAAATCGATACCAACGTGATTCCTTCGTTTGAATAGCGGCTTCAAGCGTTCCATCACTAAAATTTCTATTTCCCACAAAGTTGATTTTTTCAACTTGTGTGACGGGACCTTCCTCTATCTCAAAAACGAGGTCTATTCTATTTTCAGGAAGTTTAATGATTTTAGGTTCAACCCGTGCCGCAAAACGTCCAGACTGCCGATAGATTTGTAAAAGCTTTTGTTGGGCAGCCTGTACTTTATTTCGGGTGTAAATTGTGCGTGGAGAAAGCCCAATTTCTTTATCTAAAGTTTCACTTGAAATCTTTTGATTTCCTTCAAATGCAACACGATTAATGATGGGATTTTCTTGCACGTGGACAATCAACGTTCTCCCCTGTTGATCAAAGGTAACATCTGAAAAAAAGTTGGTCCCAAAAAGAGCTTTGAAAGACTCATTGAGCTTCTCTTGTGTGGCAACGTCTCCTTCTTTTAACTTTAAATATAAAAGAATGGTTTCTGCATCAATCCGTTGGTTACCTTGAACTTCAATCTTTGAGATAACTTCTTGGTTATTGAGAGAAATTTCCTCAATAACACCTTCCGTTTGACTTGGAATGACACTTAAACTTCCCATCATAAAAACAGGAAACAACCCTCTTAAAAGAGTATTTTTACAAAATTTAAAAGACATGGATACCATTTTTTTCATCAGCTCAAAAAAGATTTATGATTTTCTCAACGACCTTTAAATGGACAAGATCATTCCAAAATGAAAATATCATAAGACTTCCCACAATAAGAAATCCTACATAAAAACCTTTTTCTTGAGCTTTTTCACTTAACGGTTTCCCCCCTCGAACAACTTCAATTCCATAAAAAAGAAGATGTCCCCCATCTAACAAGGGAATGGGCAACAAATTAATAAAGCCAAGGCTGACAGATAAAACGCCAATAAACCATAAAAATGTTGGCAGTCCAGCCTGAGCAACCTCACCGGCAAGTTGCGCAATTCGAAGCGGCCCCCCAAGTTCCTCTGCACTCCGCGTTCCCATAATCATCTGACCCACAGACTTTAAAGTTTGCGCCGTAAGAGTATAGCATTCTTTAGCCGCATAAAAAACAGCTTCCACAGGACCACGTTGAATATATTCAACACCCTGACGTCCAATTCCTAAAATACCCAGCTCTCTTTTTTTTCCAAAAACACCTTTAACTTCTTTTATATCCGGCGTTACGTTAAGCGAAAACTCATCTTCACCCCGCATCACCGTCATGATAAGAGGCGTGGCAGGGTTCTCGGAAATAATGAGTTGCATGTCTTCAAAACGTTGAATGGGAAGTTCTTCTATAGAGACAACGCGATCTCCAACAAGCAGTCCTGCTTTTTGAGCCGCACTTCCCTCTTGAATAAATCCTATTTCAGCGGGCGTATAGCGCTCTCCAACAGTTGCAAACAAAAAAGAAAAAACAAGAAAAGCAAAGAGATAATTGGAGAGCGGACCCGCAGCACTCACAGCAATGCGTTGCCATACGGTTTTTCCATGAAGTGTCAAAGAACGATCGTGATCTGACATTTTATGAAGCTGCTCTTGATCTGGCGTACTTGCCGCATTTGCATCCCCAGACATCTTAACGTATCCGCCTAAGGGAAGTAGACTCACTTTCCAGCGGGTCTGGGCTTTATCTGTCCATCCAAAGAGTTCGGGACCAAATCCAATCGAAAAAACATCTACTTTGACGCCATTCCACCTTGCAACGAGATAATGGCCCAATTCGTGAACAAACACCAAGATCGTTAAAACGACCACAAAGGGTAAAATATAGTGTGTCAAAAGATCCATGTTATTTTAACTTTGTAAATCCTTAAAATTATACAAATTGAAGGTCTTCCTTTTCCAACAAAAACAAGGAACCCTCCTCCCAAAAACTTCTAATTCGACCCCATAGTAGGATTAGATTAGAGAAAAGACAAGCCTTTCTTTTTTTAAACAAAGGTTTTTATTTTTGAGCCCTGTCTTATTTAAAAAAATCCCCATTCGTCATCCATAAAACCAAGGCTACCAAGGGTAATGTCGCAAGGGTACTATCCAATCGATCAAAAAGTCCGCCATGTCCTGGAATAAAGTCTCCCGTATCCTTAACCTTTCTCTGTCTTTTAAGATAAGATTCGAATAAATCTCCTAAGGCCGCACAAAAAACCACGCCAAACGCCAGAAAAAAAACACTTTTAGAATTAAACCCAAACCCGTTACCCGCTAAGATTCCCACGCCCTCTCCACATAAAGCGCCCCCTAAAAAACCACTCCATGTTTTGTTAGGACTGATGTTTGGCGCAATCTTAGGACCCTTGAGAAGGGATCCAATAAGATAAGCCCCCGTATCAGCCCCCCAAATTATAAAAAGCATCCATAAAATAATTTGAGACCCTTTCTCAAGCTCATACACCCATAAAAAAGAAAGAGTCGGAATACCTATATAAAGGAGTCCCCAAAAAATCCATCCATCGTGTTTTGATTTTTGTATAATTTGAGCCGTTAAATTGATCTCCAAACTTTCTATTTCCTCTATTTTTTCTTTTTTTAATCTTCTCGCCTCAAGGATCCGCAGGCAATAATAAACAAATGCCGATGATCCGAGTAAGAAAGCCAAAGCACCTTTTAATCCTCCTCCAAGAAATATCCCCACACTTCCTAAAAGAACGCCGTAAAAGAGTCCCTTTTCGATTTTTGTTTGGATGTGCCCCATTTTGAGCCATTCATACGAACAACCAAAAATAATCAAAACAATAAAAATCGTTGTAACAGGAGGTCCCATCATTAAGACACCAAGGACAATGGGAACGAGAACTCCGATAGAAAGAGCACGCTTTACCATATTAGGACACGTTTTAAGCACCGACATACACTGTATCTCCCTGTAAAAATAAATGTAAAATTGACATCCTATCGTTCATTTTTTTGTTTCTTCTTCCTGTTTTCAAAAAAAGAACGAAGCTCTTGCAGACGATCTTGTAATTTTTTTTCATTTCCGCGTCCCGTTGGCACGTAAAACGACGAAGGCTCTATCGCCTCTGGCCAACAATTCTGCCCTGAAACGCCTTCTTCGAGATCATGATCATAACAATAGCCTTCCCCGTATCCCATTTCTTTCATAAGCGTTGTTGGTGCATTTAAAAGAGAACGTGGAGGCGGAAGAGCGCCGGTTTTCTGAACAAAGATTTGTGCTTTTTTATGAGCGTCGTATACCTTGTTGGACTTTGGTGCAAGAGCAAGATAGAGCGTCGCCTGCGAAAGCGCAAGATCTCCCTCGGGCGCGCCCAATCTCTCAAACGTTGTTAACGCATTCAAGGACACTGCAAGCGCCTCTGGATCAGCAAGGCCAATATCTTCAAGAGCGGCACGAATCAACCTGCGCCCAATAAAACGGCGATCTTCTCCCCCCTCCATCATCCGCATCAACCAATAAAGAGCCGCTTGTGCATCGGAGGCCCTGATGGATTTATGCAAAGCACTGATAAGATTATAATGTTCTTCACGATCTTTATCATAGAGAAGAGGCCGTTTTTGAAGGCTCTTTACAAGATCTTCAGGGGACAACGGAACCTGAGAAATTGGCAATAAATACAAAGACTCCACCATATTTAAAAGATAGCGACCGTCTCCGTCGGCCATTTCTTTCAGAAGCATGCGCGCGTCTTGTGTGAGCGGAACAGTTCGACCTGTTGCCAATTCAGCCCGTCTCAAAAGATGTTCAAGATCTTCTTTTGTCAAAGGAGTTAAGATAAAAACCTGAAGCCGAGACAAAAGAGCGCCATTGAGTTCAAAAGAAGGATTTTCCGTCGTCGATCCTACAAGAACGATGACACCATTTTCAATAAAGGGAAGAAAAGCATCTTGTTGGGCCCGGTTAAACCGATGAATTTCGTCTACAAATAAGAGAGTTCCAGGGGTTTTGGCGTTCATTTTTTGACGCAGTTCAGCGCGTTCAAAGATTTTTTTTAAATCAGAAACTCCTGAAAAAATCGCTGAAATCGATTCAAAAGCAAGATTTGTTTTCTGGGCCAAAAGCCGTGCGATGGTGGTTTTTCCAACCCCGGGAGGGCCCCATAAAATAAAGGAAGAGACCCGACCTGTCGTCATCATTCTTGAAAACGCAGACGCGTCCGCAAAAAGAGCCGTCTGCCCTATAATGTCTTCCATTTTCTGGGGTCTAAGCTTTTCAGCCAAGGGACGCCTCTCTTTTGTATCTTCAGAGGGCTTTTCATTTTGGGATATATCTCCCGAAGGCGTCTCTTTTAACGCCGACACAGAAGATTCAAAAAGAGATGGATAGATATCATTCACACTGAACACTCAAAAAAAATACCTCCTTTTATACCGCCATCAACGCTATTAAACAAGCTCAAAAGGAAAAAGAAAAGCATCTTTCTACGACTAAAGTTCCCCAAAAAAAAGACCCCCGAAGGGGTCTTAAGCTCTCTTGAGAAAAAGATGAATTCATCAAAATCCTGTCTTGTGAGAGTCAGCACAAGAGCTTTGGTCTTTCCAAGAATCACTTTCGTAGGGTAAAAAGATCTCAACTTTTTAACTTTGACTTAACCTTATGGAATTCTATAATTTTTCCCCGTTTCTTTTTTTCTCTTTTTTTATTCAAAAAAACAGATTCCACAGTGCAAATAAAAAGACAAAACGTTCAAACCTTTTTCATAAAAAAGTGACTATCAAGATGCTTATTTAGATTTTACTAAAGTATCGAATGCATCTCTTTATTTTTTTTATTATCTGTTTATTATTTCAATTATTACAGTAACTGTCAATAATTTTTTTATATATTTATAAATATAAAAATATTAATATTCAGCATGTTATTAATGCTCCAAAATAAAAAAAGTTATGCTACCCATAAAATGAAGAGAATCTTTCCTCAAAGAGAAAGACTCAAAGCGCTTTTTTTAACATTGACTAACTCAAAAATGAGTCCATAAAAAAAGGCCCCGCGAAAGGGGCCTTTTTTAAGGAAAGATGAAGAATTAACTATTATCTTCTGTAAATGGAGCATCTTCCTCATCACCATCAGCTGAAGGTGCCTCTGGACATTCTGTCGTACACCAAGTTTTCATATCGGCATAATTTTGACAAGCAGCAGACGCTGCACCTGTGCAGAAAGAAGAATCTGCAGGCTTGGTGTCTTTTGTACATCCTGCACTTTGTTTTGCCGTATTAAAACTATGCTTACACTGATTGTGAGACATCGCAGGAGGAGGTGGAGGAGCCTTCTTACAAAACAAAGGGTGAATTTTACACCCCTGTGTCTGCAACCAACTTATTGCTCCCGCATTTGCCTCTTTCCCAACTCCGACAACAGCTGTCATCATAAAAGCGGAAAGAACTAAGTTTCTAATTATTGATTTTTTCATTTTATTCTCCAAAGTTATTACATTATTATGAGATGATTGACGTCAGAAATAAAATCCCATCACGTAGATAGAGAAAAACTTCTTAAGATTTATTCGAGAACATCCCCGCCCCTAAAAGCTTCTCCGAATGATGAAACTTCCCAGTTCCATTGTTATTATTCTTGTGTTTAGTATTTCAAACATTCTTCACCCCGTCAAGCTTTTTTCAAATTCTCATTGAAAATCCTCACACCTTTAAGCCACTAAAAGGCAATTTCTTAAGTATTTTCATTACCTTCAGTGTTATCGTCACGTTCAGAGTTTTCATCTTCTTCACTGTCTTTATCAGGGCATTTTTCTGAACACCACTCAAAAAGCCCTTCTATATTCTTACATTTATCGCTATTTTCTTTACAAAACTCACAGTCTATTGGTTTTTTTTGTGCCTTAGTCCATAAAGATCGACAGTTTCGATTCATGGCCACCACGGGATCATTTTCATCACTGCTCTGAGGACAATTTTTTGTTGTGAGACCGGCAACACACGCACAGTCGTGATGATGTTGTATAAGCTCAGATTTTGTCTTACAAAAATTCTTCATACAATCTCCGGCTCCTTCACTCTTACAAATACCTTTTCGGCAAGATGCATAAGAAAGCGCACTATCGCATTTAGCACCACCCGATAACGTCGCAACAATTCCTCCAAGGGTTGATGTCCAATGACCCATCACATGATTTGAAAAACCAAAACCACTTATAACGATCCCACAAAAAGTTAATATTTTAAGTCTGCCCACAGAAACCTCCTCGTCTATTTTTATTTATTTTATATTTTAGAAGTGTCTTTCGTTTCAAAAAAGAGAGATCATCACTTTAAGTACAAGATAACATAGATTATCTCTTTTTCCTTCTTTTTATTAGGATTTAAGTGTTTCAAATATCCTCTTACCCGTCAAGACGGTTTTTTTCATCCCCTCCCCCCCCCAAATTCATTTCTTTTTAGGATCAACTCTAAAAAAGAAGCCGTCTCCCGTCTTTTTTTCTTGTTTCTGAAGGACGCTTGTGTTAGGTACAGTCTATCGATGCCGCTCAGTGGCTCATGTCCTCCTTATTTTCTGGACATAAACGGTTTCTTACGCGGGGTGGAGCAGCCCGGTAGCTCGTCAGGCTCATAACCTGAAGGTCGTAGGTTCAAATCCTACCCCCGCAACCAATAAATAAGCCACCTTTTCCCTTAAAGATAGCCCAGAATTTTGATTGGGTATACTTATTTGGTAGACCAGAAAATCTCTCTGAACCGGCCCCATTTCTTAGAGGACTACTCCGAGGCAACTCGGGGTGATTGTTCGATCTCTTCTGAAGACCTTTATTTATCGCGATTAAGACGTCTTCTTTTATTTTCTAACCTTACGACGCTTTCAAAAACTTTCCAGAATGTATTGGGTCTCATGCCATAATACGTTCTATTTACATGATAATTTATGAAAAAGAAAATAATTTGACAAAATAAATCAGAATAGATTAAACTAGGCAACAGACTAGTTAAGGAAAAAACCATGAAAAAGATAAATGCCATTGGTACTTTTGAAGCAAAGACAAATTTTACAAGCTTAATTCAGCGCGCGCATAAAGGTGAAGAAATTTTGATCACAAGAAGAGGCTACCCCATGGCCCGGATTGTCCCCTTAGAGAAGCATCAAGATTTGTTAAATTCAAAAATGGCCGTTAAACGACTTAAAGCCCTCGCTCAGGAAATGCAACTTGGAAAATTTGATTGGGAAGAATGGAAAAGTTATAGAGATACAGGAAGAAAATAATTATGTTTGGCTTTGTTCTTGACTGCTCGGTCACTATCTCATGGCTTATCCCAGATGAGAGAGATGATTCCACTCTAAAAATTTTAGAAATGCTTCCCGAAAAAGGATCCATTGTGCCTTCCATCTGGCCCCTGGAGGTCGGAAATGTATTATTAGTTGCTCAACGTCATAAACGCATCACTTCAGAGCAACGTCATAGCGCCATATACGCTTTGAATCAACTCCCCATTAAGATTGATACATTAACGTCCAAAAATGCTTTCTTGGAAACGATGGAATTAGCAGAACTGCATAATTTAACCTCATATGATGCCAGTTATCTAGAGTTGGCAATTCGCATGAATCTTCCAATTGCAACCCTTGACAAAAAATTAATTCAAGTTGCAAAGGAACGAAAAGTTTCTATTCTTAAATGATTGTTCGGAAATGTTATTAAATTGCCTCGGTTTGTCGCAGCCTCCCCATAATCCAACAATAACCTCTCTACACTTTCATATTATTTCCGTGTTCTTGCTGTGGTGCCTGCCCTTACAACCGTTAGCTTGATCTCCTGGCCAGAACACAAAGAAGCAAGGCGCAGTTCGTAAAGTTTTTGTAGATTAAACCAAAAATCAGCAGACGTTCCAAGCCATTGACTTAATATGATGACCGCAGGATAAGGAGCTGCTATTGCTAGCAGCCCCTCTCCGAGGAACCGTGCTTGCGACTTTCACCGCACACGGCTCGAGCCTTCATAAAGCCAGTTGTTGAGCTGACCCAGTTTCTCTCACGTTTCTTCTTTCTGCTCGTTGCTTGAAGTATTCTTCAAAGGCAGGATCATAGGGCGTAGCTTCTGCCCTTATTTTGATGTGCCTCTTGATTTTAACTGTACTTGCTCTAAACAGATCTAAGTATTCTGATGGTTTTCCGTCTTCTGGTGGAATCTTGGTATTGAATATCCAATCTCGCATACTTTCAGACCTAAAGTACTTTTTCTTGGTCCAAGATATAGGCTTCTCTGGATGTCTTCGTTTGCACCATTTCCATAACGATTTAAAGATTTCATCATCTACTTCTGAGAATGTTTCTTTTGCCACAATATGGCGGAAGTAATTCGCCCAGCCCCTTATTTTAGGATTAAGGAGGAGGATGAGTTTTTCCGTTGTATTAGACGCGTTCTTTCTAATGCTTTGTCGGATATTTTCGAGGAAGCTTTTCTTATTTGCCTCAGAAGGCTTTATTAAAAGCTTGCCCTTGTATTTTCGAACATTACATCCTAAAAAATTGAACCCGTCCTTAATGTGGGAGATTTTGGTCTTCTTTTCAGAGAGTTCCAATCCTCTCTCCAGCAGAAACGCTTTTATCACCGGTTTGATCTTTTTCTCCAAGACTTCTTCACTGGCTCCTGTTACGATAAAATCGTCTGCATAGATGCAGATGTGGACTTTATCTTTTAGATTAGATGCTGCTTTAACTGCGGACTCTAATCCACTCAGAGTTGCATTTAGGAGTGACGGAGAAATCGACCCACC
>NCGZ01000022.1 GCA_002257235.1 Alphaproteobacteria bacterium 16-39-46 | reverse complement strand
CGGCAATATCTCCCTTTTCGTCTAAAAGGCTCACACCGAGACCTCCCAAAAGACTGCTGAGGGCCACGTTCATTCCGGCTCCCACGGCTTGTGAGGCCATGAGACCTTCCGCAAGACCCGCGCCCCAGCCCTCTGTTGCAATGGCAATCGTGAGAGCGACAAGACCTGCCACAACGGGACTTGGTCCAGAGTGGCTGGTGTGGGAAGAATGAGACTCGATTTGAGCGAGAAGGGACTGAATGTGTGCCTGTGTTTCAATTTTATCTCTGAGGGAAGGGACTCCTGGAGTCTCTTCCAGAACGAGAGAAGCCGCATAAACAATAACGGGAAGAGGGGAGTCGATGATGACACCGCGGGGAATACTGACCGTATCTCCGGATTGTTTTTGAAGCCCCCAAAGAACAGAGGAAGACGATGAAGAGGAGCTGCTTTGAGAGGTATCCCGTCGTGTCAGAAGTCTAACTTCTCCTCTACCCCCTGGCGTTAAAAATGAAACCTGCCCCCCGGCATGGATCTCAGTTCCGGTGATACTGAGAGCTTCTCCAAGGTACGGAACTGTCTCCCGTGCATTGCGGACACAAGGCTCTGCAATAACAGTCGAAGAAGAGCTTTGTGACGAAGATTTTGATCCAAACGATCCTTTTTTAGAAGAGGTTGTGCTTTGTTGAACCCCGGAGAGAGCAGGAAGCTCTCGAATAACTGCGCCTTGAGTCACAATGTGTTGAGCTGTAATGATGTTGCCTTGTTGCACATTAGCGCCAACGGCTGAGGTGACAACAGGACCGATCGAGGAATGTTCGGACCTCACGGCTTGAGACGCGTGTGTGATTGTTGTTGTGCTTTTTTTCTTATGCCTATGGGATTCAACCCGTTCATGAAGAAGTGTTGCAGGAACATCGAAGAGATCGCCAAGTGCTTGAATATAGGTTCCTAATTGAGAACGTGTCTCGATGGCTTCCATCTTGATGTCGTTACCTGCGAATAGATTTAATATGCCTCTGGCATTGATTTGAACACGTCCCAAAAGAACATCATCAAACCCATGTTGATGAACGATGCGTTTTATCAAAGCATTGGCGTCAAGATCATCAAATAAAGAGGCCAAGAGGGCATGGGTGCTCTGAATTCTGACATCTCCTGCAAGGGTCAATTTTCCGGCAGGCATAAGCATCAGGTTATCTGCTTCAATGTCGCCATGGACAGTCAAAGGACCTTGCGCAAACTCAGTGAGATCTTGTGTTTGAGAGTCGCTAGGCCCTTCAAGAGCGAGCCTTTCAAAGAATCCCATGAGATGCGGATTTTCTTGAGCCACATGGGAGAGCAGGGCTTGAGGAACACGTATTCCGGTAAAGCGTTGTTGAGCTTGCTCAAACGTCATCCCTTCCGGAAGCGCAAGAAACGTTCCAACATGCATTACAGCACCTCTGGACTTTCCCATGAACGTCAAGAGATGCTCTGGATAATATACATCCGGACTAAAAGAGATCACACCATGCTCATCGGTGACTTCCGTGTAAAAGATCAGCGGCTTTTGAGGGAGAGAAACAGGGGACGTCTCCCCGCGCCGTACAAGTGCCGTGAGAGCCTCCTTGTACAGGCTTTCCGGCAAAGATCTTAAATATTCTGTGGCGTTTTCATGGAGTTCGATGAGAAGTTCTTCATCAAGAGGCTTCCCGTGATCGATGTACCCACGACCCAGTTTTTTTTGGACATTTGCTTGAATGCGCTCAAGAAGGAGTTTTGGACTGAGGGTTAAAAGAGGATTTTCTTGAGGAATATAGATTCCCATGCGAGAGAGGGTCACAACGTGAGGCCGGATCTTATCATAAAAAGCCTGGGCCTTTACAGAGTCATGCCAGAACCGTTCCTGGAATTTAAAAAGAGGCGGGAGGCCTCCTTCTAAATGAACGTTTAGTTTGACGGTACCCATAGAAATGGCATCTTCCATAAGATTCCCAAGAGGACTTTGGGGAGGGACATAATGCGGGTTGGAAATCCCAATAATACGTCCCTCTTTTCCAACAAAGGCAATGGATAAAGGGGCACTGAGATTGGTTGGAATTGGTTGATGCGCCCCAAACACCACACCGTCTGTAAAGGTTGTATGAGGAAGGAATGTATTCTGAGCGCCTTCGAAGTTATTGGTTTTGGAGAGGAAAGACGCAGCTTTCTGGTCTCCATCATATCCTCTAACTCCAAAAGGGCATGTAAACCAACGTTGGAGGTTAATCCCAGAAACGCGGGTTGTCAATTCATCGCGTTCTGCTTTTGTCCCTCCGTAAATTTTTTGAAAAAAAGTAACACCTTTGAGAGTGAAGGCTTCATCTTGAATCGTGATCGCGGGAGATTTTCTGCCAGCGTGTAAAATGCTTGCTTTGTTGATAAGTGTAAGTGGCGTTTCTGAATGGATGTTTCCTTCGACGCGAAGCGTTGCTCCATCACTATTAAGGAAAGTGGAACTAAGAGGAGTGCAAGCCTGAAAATTATGATCCCAAAAGCCATAGCGCATTATGCCGGTAACGGGTTGGAGAATGATGGTGTTTGTTTTTTGAAAAGTAAGATTATTGTGAACGGTGGTTTTTGAAGCTTCAAGGAGGTGTTCCTTCGAGGAAAGATTTAAATCGTTGGTTTCAAAAGTAGCATGTTGGACGAAAACGTTCTGAAGACGTTGCCCAAAAAACTCATAAGTGACGTTTACGAGGTGCTCTCCCAGATGGTGACTCCATGAATTTTGTCCATGCCATCCAAAAGTCGTAAACACCTCCCGCATGGGATCAACCACAAGTCTCCCCAAAGTAATCCCTCCAGGAGCATGAATGTGAGAGTTCAAACCGACAAAGGTTCCCTTTTCAAGATCAAAGACGGATGCGAGAATATCGACATTTCCCTTTTCCATCAGATAATCAAGAAGAGCTCCGTTTTCATCCCCAACTCTGACCTTTGCCCGCGGCATAAAGATTCTTAAAAGTCCAACATTCAACGGACGTTTCAGATGAATGGTTTGCTCAAAAGCGGGAACAGGACCCTCTTCTGGAAAACGTGCATCCATGATGTGTTCGGCGTGCTCTCGGCTCTCGAGTCCGCGTTCCCAAATCTCAAAGCTGCCCTCACTTGTAAAAGGATAGTCTGAGGTGAAATCTTGTTTGGGTTTGAGGATAAAAACAAGACGCTCACAGTGCTTTTGAGGGGGAAGATGAAAGTCTTGTGTCTTCATCATACAAAGGGGGGTTGCAATGTCGAGTTCAGAACCTTTTAAGAAAGGGGTATGAAAGTAGACTTTCTTGTGTCCTTCGATTACGCCTCTTTGAAGATTTAAAGGATTTTGACTCACAATAAAGGTATGAGAGCCACGGATCGTGCCGAGGTTTTCAACGGTTGCAGCGTTAAGAGAAAGATCGAGACGCGTTCTTCCTTCACTTCCGATTTCACCCCCTTTATTTCTAAAGGACCCTGAAACAAACACATCAAGGGAACTTTCTCCTAAGAGATGTCCTCCTTCGTTGTTAAAGAGAGCTGTCTGGAGCTTCAGTTTGGGAATGCAGAGGGTTTGACCCGCGTTATTAAAGGCGTCAACACTCAAGAATCCTTCATTTCCTTGATATGTTCCCTGGTTTTGAAAGTCTTTTGCATAAAAATGAAAGTTTGATGGGATAAGACTCTTATTCGTGATCGTTGAAGCGTGACAGCAAAAGAAAGCGTTGTTTCATCCCGAGAGGGCTTATAGCCAAAAGTGAGCGTGTTTTCAGAGAGGGTGCAGGTCCATCGATTGGCCCCAAATTGCTGAAGGAGATAGGCACTTAAATAGGAGTGCCCTTGCGGCGTGGCATAGTCATATCCTTGAAGAAGGCTTAAAGACCCTTGGGAACATTTTTTGTTGGCATTCTTCCAGGTGAGGGCCAGAAAAGCATATTTCTGCCACCAAGGAGCTTGCTTTGCCTTTTGGAGAGAAGAAGTGAGAGACGTGGAAATAGACTGGCGCGGAACCGCTGTTAAAAGCTTTTTAAGATCAGCTTCTGATGGACGGGGGACTTCGGCAACGGCAGGTTTTAAATGAGCTCCGGTAGGGAAAGGCGCTGACGGGAGAGAGGCCTTGGTCCTCTCTGTCAGAAGAGGGCCTTCTGGTTCCATGGCCCACGCGGCGTGGAGAGGACTTAAGAAACTTGTGATGTAGCCAACAAGGGTTAAAGACGCCATAAAGCGCTTAAAAAGAAGAGGCATTGGAAAGACCTAATTTAAAGAGACGACTATGATTAAATTCAGTAAAATTTATCTTTTTGGCAGAATATAAATATTTTTGATGTTTGTCAAATGGGAAAAGTTGGGGGTATAAATTCAGAGGGATTTTAAGGGTTCAAGGAAGGGAGGGATATAAAGATTCCGTTTGAAATTGATTTAAGATATGATAAAAGGCAGAAAGCAATTAAGAACGCGCTGCTTCATGTGTTAAGAGAATGAGGACCCTATGAAACTGCCCATTGGCCAAAGTGATTTTAAAACGATTATTGATCAAAAGTATAACTTTGTCGATAAAACGCTTTTCATCAAAGAGATTATTGATGAACCTGCGGCTGTTATTCTTATCACGCGTCCACGGCGGTTTGGAAAAACCTTAAACCTCTCGATGCTGAAGTATTTTTTTGCAAAAGAAGTTGATTCAATTCCAACAAAAGGACTCTTTGAGGGGCTTAAAATCTCTCGAGAATCAGTTTATGCAGAATACCAAGGACAGTATCCCGTTGTTTCTCTTTCTTTTAAAGATGTGAAAGAAGATAATTTTGCGTCGGCCTATCGAAAAATTTCTGGCATTATGAGTCGTCTCTATGATGAATTTTCTTATCTTCAGGAAAGTGGGGCTCTTTCTTCAACGCAAAAATCTTTTTATGCTCAAATCTTAGCGCGTGAAGCAGATCAGTCAGACCTAGAAGAGTCTCTTCAAATGCTGACACGGTTTCTTTTTCTTCATCATCGACAGCAGCCGATTGTTCTCATTGATGAGTATGACACGCCCATTCATGCTGGGTATCTCCATGGATTTTATGATGAAATTATCAAGTTTTTCCGAAATTTTTTCAGTGCAGGCCTTAAAGATAATACGCTTTTACACAAAGCTGTCTTGACAGGAATTTTACGTGTCTCCCGCGAAAGTTTGTTTTCAGGGTTGAATCATTTAGATGTCTTTTCTGTTTTGAGTCCTCGATATAGTTCTTATTTCGGATTTACAGAGACTGAAGTGACAGATCTTCTGATTCAAGCTAAAATGGAAAATAAGCTTCTACAAGTGAAAGACTGGTATAACGGATATCATATGGCTGAGACGACTCTTTATAATCCTTGGTCTATTATTAATTTCATTCAGAAAGGAGGACTTCTTCAACCTTATTGGGTGAATACTTCCGATAATGATCTGATTAAAACGCTGATCTCCACCTCGAGTCTTCCTTTTAAAGATGATTTTGAAGATCTTCTCCAGGGAAAGTCCATGGAAGAGTTAATTGACACGAATATTGTTTTTTCTGATCTCCATAAAGGGGACGAAGCTGCGATTTGGAGTTTGTTTTTGATGTCGGGGTATTTAACGGCAACAGCGCATCAATATACACCACGTGGAACGTTATGTACGCTTTCTATTCCCAACAAAGAAGTGAGTTTTCTCTTTCAGCGCATTATTGAGCAATGGTTTTCAAGGGACTATGGCCTCAAGTGGTATGATCAATTCTTAGACGCTCTCTTGACGGGAAATCTGGAGAAATTTTCTCCTGAGTTACAGAAAATTATGGAACACACTCTAAGTGTCCATGATATGAGTAAACACCCTGAAGCTTTCTACCACGGTCTTATGATTGGTTTGACGGCAAGCCTCCATGGATCACCAAGCTACGAAATCCGATCCAATCGGGAAAGTGGTGTGGGAAGATATGATTATGCGATTATTTCAAGGGACGTTCAAAAGCTCAGTATCATCATGGAGTTCAAGCAGGTTAAAGAGCCGGAAGGCAAAACGCTTTCAGAGTCGAAAATGACGGATCTTCTTGAACAAACAGCAAAATTAGCTTTGGGTCAAATTTCTCAAAAAGCTTATTGTGCTGAAATTGAGCAACGGGGACTTATCCGCGTCTTAAAAATAGGATTAGCGTTTTCAGGTAAGAGGTTTTGTCTTCTTCATGAAACTTCAGAGAAATAAGCCTTCATTAATGAGAGAGATTCTCGAACGCCTTTTTTCATTTACTCAATTGAAGAATCTCATTTTCGTCAAACATCGTTACTTTAGAAATGACTTTTACAGAAATTCCTTCTTGAAGCATGTTGCGTGAAATTTCGATTTTTTCTTCGATCTTTCCATCTGCTTTATATTTTTTGAGCGTATTTGCTTCTATTCTAAGCCATTTAAGTCTCCCTTCATAAGCTTCTCTTTCTTCGTCTTTAAAATTCATAACGTCAAGAACGGTAAGCGCTTTTTTCAGAGCTTTATCATCAAGAGGATGATCTTTATTCATTAAATCATGATGAGGGAGGCCACCCATGGGAGAGAAGGCCTAAAGATGCTCCTGAAGAAGTGAAGAGGGCTTTTGAAATATTGGAAAAACATACTTGGACGCGCGAAGAGCTTCTTGATTATGAAAAATCAAAGATTGCACTTATGGACGACATGGATGGATCATGACGGTAAGAGAAGAAGGCAGAGAAGAGGGTGAAGCCATTAGAAATAGAGAGTTTGTTTTAAACATGCATCGGATGGGCTTTGACATTGAAAAGATAGTTCAAGCAACAAAATTGACGCGAGAAACCGTCAAAAAGATTATAAAAGAAGAGAATTCTTCAGAAGAAGATTAATATCCTTCTCACAACCTTCTTGAAAAACCCTCTCTCACAAAAGATACACTGGAACGTTCGAAAGTGCGTTTTGATCAAACACCGAAGGTTCGATCTCGCGTGTTCCGGGCTCAGCAAACAAATTCCGAAGTCCTTCTTCTGGAACGTTAAGTCCATGGACCGTTTTGAGTGAATAGGCCCCAGGTGTTTTGACGCGATAGGTGTCTTTAAGATACCCTGAAAACGCTTCAAGACTGAATTTTAGCTCTCTGAGGCGTTCTTGTCTTTTTTGAGCTTCAGGAACGTCCTCTAACTTAAGAAGGAGATCTCTTCCTTTTTCAAGATAGTCATGATGGACGTTAAATTCACGCTCTGGCATTCTGTTTTGATCCCTTAAAGACTGAAGGGTGTCAGAGAGGTTTTCAAGGGAGTGTCTGACCCAGAGACGCGCCTCATAGAAGGACGAAAGCGTTGGTTGAACAGCCAGTATTTTTGTCCCAAATTTATTCTCAATAGAGGTTGAGAAAAAACGAAGGCTCTCTGTTATTTTTGTCAGACGTGCCTGTCTTTCTTGAGGGTCGGAGATTTTTTCTGACGCACGAAGCATCTCTCTGTGGTTTTCAAGGGCGTCTTGATGGGTCTCAAAATGCCATTGAGACATCTTCTTTTCAGCCTTTAGAGATTCAAGGGAGGCCGAGATGTTTTTAAGGGTATTTTCAAGGCGTGTGCGTATTTTAGCAAAGGGCACAAAACTTGAGAAAGACTCATATTTTGGAGTGTAGAGCCCTGGCATTTTTACGCTATATTTATCTTCAAGGTACGATTCAAAAGAGGTAATGCTCTTGTTGACTTCCATGAGTCGTTCTTTTCGAAGCGAGAGGCTTGAGGGGCTCCTTAAATTCAAGAGGTTCCGGCTTTGTCTTTCAAGGTATTTCTGATGGATCTCAAATTGCCATTGTGATGTCTTCTTTGCAGCCCTCAAAGAGGCAAGATTGGAAGAGAGGTTTACGAGGATGTTTTGAGTTTTAAGATAGATTGACAAATCATCAAGGTTTTCTTCGATCTCTCTGAGACGCTCTTTTCTTTCCTTGGGGGTCGGAAGGCTCTGTAAATTTTGAAGACTCTCGCTGCACTTTTCAAGATGTCTTTGATAGGCCTTAAGTTCATCTTGTGGCATCTTTTTTACAATTTGCAGAAACTCAAGGGTGCCGTAGATGCCTCTGAAGAGGTTTTCAATCCGTGTGTGGATCTTATTAAAGGGTCGTAAGTTAGAAGATGAATCATTCTCTGTTAAAGTACGGTTAAATTGAGCAAGATTCCGTTCAAATTTCTTGAGGCGGGCAGCACTCACGGTGAATGCTTTTGAAAGTGTGGAGAGTTCTTCTTTCAAGCTCTGAAAAGTATCTTCATGGAAAGCAGAGGAAGATTTCTCATCAGAATCACGTAGGGCCCAAAGGGTGCGTTCTGTTTTTCTAAGAGAGGTGCTTAAGTCTCTCTGAAGGTTAGGGTCGAAAGGAACATAATCTGTTATAACTTCAGGTTCTTCAAGCATCCATTCAGCCCACTTTTCCAGGAGAGCAACCCCAAAGAGACCTAAAGTTGTTCCGCTCTCAAGTTGATGCCAGATCTTACCAACATAAGGCTCTGTAATGACGGGATCTGGACGTGAAAAGGAGGGTTTCTTTGGATCTTTGGCAGCGTCTTCAGAAGAGGTTCCGTTAAGGGGGATTTCGTGAGAAGAAGAAGCAATTTCAGGATCAGAGGCATTCGATGCGGAAATAAATTTGGGAAGAGGAGGTGCATCAGAAGCTTTTATCCAAGAGTGTTGTTCTAAAGCAGGAGGAGCCCCTCTTAAATACTGAAGAGCATTTCCCACGAGACCAGCAATGAACCGAAATGGCTGAGGAGGCTGAACCGAAGAGGCGCCAGAAGTTGCGAAGTCGTCAGGTTCTAAGGACTGCTCTTGCGGTTGATTCGAAAAAAGAGGGAGTTCTGGCTCAGGAAAGTTACCCCCATCCTCAAAATCAATACCCTCCTTCGCAAGCTCTGCAAAAAGAGCTTCATCGACTTGGACGTTGTCAACAGGCGGAGGCGCTCCTGCAGAAACAGCAGATCCGTGTGAGGTCACTGATTCTAGGAGAGAGCGTCTTTGAGGGCCCCCGGTACTTGAAGAGTTTGTAGCATTGACGAGAGCGTTATAGAGAACAGCAGGACATGCTGCCAAAAGCAGTGGGTTCGTAATGTTTCTAAAGGCAGCTTGATTGACAGACCAATAAGTGGGAGACAGCGTCATGCTTCCTGCAAGGTTGAAATTGGTAAGTTTGCCATGAGACTGAAGATAAAGGATAGAATCGACGATGGCTTGAGCTCCTTGTGGACCCAAAAGATCGATCGGGTTATAAGAAATATCAAAGTCTGTAAGGTTAGTTAAGAGACGTAGAGCATTTCCCAAGTAAACACCATCGGAAACGTTTTGAAGCCCTATTCTGTTATAGCTAAAATCTGAATAGTTAAGTGTTGTGGGAAGACTCGTAAAAAAGGTTAAAAGATTAGAACCTGATCCTGGAGCAGCAGTTATTGATCCATAAATACCCGCATGACTTAAAAGGAGAGTTGTAAAATTTTTCAGTAAAGAAAAAGTAGATCCAAGGGAAGCAAGTGCCGGAGGATTATTTGATAATGCTAAAGTTGGATCATCTCCTAAGTTTAAGGTGGTTAAAGACAATGTCTTATTGAAAGCTACTCCAAACCCAGAAAAACCAACATTCCCAAAGGAATTTCCTTGAAAATAGGCAGATATTAAATGAGGACAGTTTGCAGTTGCATTTGCCCACGCCATTTGATCTGCAAGAGCAACTATTTTATTGTCTTCAATATGAATTTCCCTAAGGTTTGTAAGGGTTCCAATGGCAGGAGGAAGGATCTGATTAAAAGGAGTTGGAAGCAAGCTGATGAGTGTGTTCCCCACGTTATTGTTTCCAGAAAGATCAACTTTTGTGATGTTTGCTTTATTGGGAAGATTTAAAATTGCGGCTGCAACGGCTGAGAAGACATTGGGAGTAAGATTTTTAGAGAGATCAAGGGTGGTCGTATTTGCAGAAAGAGCACTAAAAAAAGCTGTTACGTCTGCGGGTGAGAGAAGTGCAAAAAGATCTGTCCCATTCACTGGGAGAGAATGATTAGTCCAGAACCTGCGTAAAGTGTCTGTAAAATTAGTTGGGAGGGGAGGTGCAGTTATAGATTGACGCGCAATATATAAGCTTTGAAGATTGGGGAGTTGCGTAAGGTTGGAGGCTAAATAAGAAAAGTCTGCAGAATTTTGGCTAAGGGAAAGGGAGTTTCCAGAAAAATTAGCAGTAACTAAACCTTTTGGGAGAGAGGTGGCAATAACGTTAGCGTGAGTTTGACCCGTTGTAGAATTTTGAGAGCCAATAAGGTTATTGCTTAAATCTAAAGAAGTTATGTTTGTTCCATTCAAACATTGTAAAAATGCAGCTGTCGCATTAAAATCTCTATAGCCTATAAAATTATTATCTAGAAATAGGGTTTGAAGAGAGGCGCAATTTTGAACGCCACGCAAAGCTATTATGTTCTGAAGTGTGACTCCAAATCTATTGTTTGAAAGAATTGCTGATTTGAGATTTGGGCAATTAAACAATGCCGTTAACAGTGATCTTGCATCAGTGAAGCCCAAACTTGTTGATGACAGGTCCACATAAGTTAATTGTGTCAAAAAAGAAAAAGCTTGAGCTAGCGAAGGAAGAGAACTTGGATAACTTCCAATAAACCACCCTCCAAAATCAAGGTGTGTTAGATTTGTAAATCGACCGAGTGTTGTATAGTTTAGGGTGTCACTCGGGCTAAAGAGATTTGAGGCATTGTCAAGCTCCCATATTAAAGATTGTAGGTAAGCTGGAAGTGCAAGGAGCACTTGTTGAAATGCAGCATTATTGGCCATGAAGTTCCCACTTAAATTTACTGACCGGAACTTAACATTGGGCTGTGTGGTGTTGAGTCCGTTTAAAATAGCTGCAATTGTCTGTCCAGAAAGGCCTTTCCCAGAAAGATCAAGGTCAATCTGAGAGGGAAGATTTGAAAAGGCACTAAAGCTTGTGATGAGGCTTGCAGGGTCCTCCCCTGGAAATGTGTTGAAGGCGTCGATTAAAGCATTAAAACACTGCAACTGAGCCGCAGAATTCGGTACTGCAGGGGTGTTGGCAACTGTTGTCGGTTGAGATGTTACTGACGTTGTTACGAAGGATGTCGTTGGAGGAGGTGGTGGCGGTGTGGGTATCGTTGATGGTGTTGGTGATGGCGTGAAGACTGATGTTGCAAGGCTAGAAATACTGGCTGATGCTAGGAGAGCAACTGATGAAATTGTAGAAGAAGGTGAGGGTAGAGAGGAAGCGACCGAGGATGATGAAATAAGAGCTGGTGTCACAACTGTTGAGGCAGCACTTTGTGAGTTCGCAATGGAGGATTGTTGAGAAACAGGTATTGCGCTAGAACCACTGGAGAGGACTCCTGATGCAATTGGCTGTGCGGTCGAGGAGGGTTGTGGCAGAGAGGTTGCTCCCGAGGATGAAAGTTGAGATGACGGCACTCCTGTTGGTGAAAGACTTAGTGTGTTTGCAGGAGAGGAGAATTGTTGAGAGACAGGTGTTGGTGTAGGAGCTGAGGCGGTTGCGCTCCCAGAAAGACTGGTTACGACGGGTGTTGACGGTGTTGTAGGGGAAGGTGTGGGCAGAGAGGAGGAGGCAACCAAGGATGATAAAACTTGAGATGACATCACCGCTGTTGCTGTAAAGCTTGGGTTTGTATTGGAAGATTGTTGAGAGGCAGAGGCAGAGGCAGAGGCAGATGCAGAAGCAGAAGCAGGAGTTGAGGCGTTTGCTCCCCCAAAAATACTGCTGGTTACTGCGGGTGCAATTGACAGTAGTGTAGAAGAAGGTGCGGGCAGAGAGGAGGGGGCGGATGAAGATAAAAGGAAAGATGACGCCACCACTGTTGAGGCGTTCAATGCTGACGATGGTTGAGACGCAAGTATGATCGTTTGAGAAGAGCTTTTAGGAACAGGCGTTAATGACGCGGTAGGAAATGGAGATGGAGATAGATAGGAGGAAGACGTAAAAGGAGTTTGCGTTGAATTAACATTACCGAGACCTGACCCTGATGATAAAGGAGATCCTTGAGAGGGAGAACTTGCGGAGGAGCTTGCCATATCGGCAAAAGCTTTAATAACACCCCCAGCTAACAAAAAACAAAAAGCGGCTTTTCCACTACCCAAAGTTGTCCAGAAGACCGTTTCTTTTTTGCTTTTAGAGAGGCCTAATTTATACAAAAGATAACGAATATAAAGGGACCGAAAAATGTTTCTTTTAGTGCTTTTTTGGGCCTCATAAAGATACTCGAGAGCTTGAGCCTTTCGGTTCAAGATATTCTCTTGTGAGGTTTTATCAAGGAGATTAAAATCCCGAACAGAGATTCCATGTGCGATCATATAGAAAGCGTTCATGGATGACATCCAGCTAGAAGTATTATGGGACTCAGCAAAAGAATGTATCTCTGTAAGAATTTCAGAGGCTTCTTCTTGAGTGAGACTGTTATCCCAGATCGAAATTTCAGCAAGATGTTTTAAACGCGTATCAAATGGAGGAGAAACGAACATTTCTCGGACAAGGTCATTGTACCAAGTGGAGGGGGTTTTTTTTAAAAACGAGAGCGCGTTTTTACGGTATTGTTCAGAAGTTTCCTTTGTTCCGAGCGGGGCATCATCATAGGCCCGATACAGGCCTATGATGGGAGGGAGGGCAAAGAAAGCCCAAAATGCTTGTTGTCCGGGAAATTCAGGAATTCCATAAATATCGCGAATATTGCCGCCCGTAAATACCTGTCCGAGTGCGCTTGAGGGAGCCTTAGAGGCAATTTGGTAGAGAACTACGGCGAACAGGGAGGCTTTGATTCCAGTCCAAAAGGTATCTGAGGTTCCTTCGAAGAAAGCCTTAACAGCATAGAGGTTTCTTAAATTTTGATTTTCAAGAGGAATAGATCTTCCAGAAGGCAAAACCCCTTGTGTTAAGAGAGAAGAGAGTCGACTTAAAAGCGCTTCCAAATTGGCTAATCGTGGAGACTTAGAATTTTCTACGGTAATGAGGCTGTCGCGATGCTGAGTTAATAAGGGACGTCCTCCTGTTGTATACACATCTTTATTCCAAGGTAAGTTTCCATCTCTGGGGGAGGTGCCGTCCCACAGTAGAACGACATCATAATCTGTATTAGAAGAGCTTCCAGGATATTGAGAAGCTGGCAGAGAGTCATTTGCTCTGTCCCTAGGGGGTGTATTCTTATTTCCAGCAGCTTTCAAACCTTGCTCTGTTTCATAGTCAAGAGGATTCCAAGAGTTAAACTCATGACCCAATTTTGTGGCATAATACAATTCTTCTTGACCTGGAGCTGGGGCCTCATAGACCCCTCCAGGGACCTCTCCTGGAATCGCATAGATTTCACCTGGTGTAGCGGAAACCTCATAGTACCCAGACTCTTGATTTTGAGCAGCAACAACTGGAACTTCATAGTCCCCTCCTGGTGCAAGGGGGTTTTGAGCGTAGGTAGATCCAAGGGCATAAGTTGGTTGATTATCGAGATCTGTTTCAGTAAACCCATAAGTATCGCCCCGTAAGGTTGCCAAAGCGTATATTTGACCTCCCGTTGTTCTCGCACCTTTCCCAGAAAGATAATCTTTCTCCACACGCTCCATCGCTAGGGCTTGGCCAAACGTCATCGAGAAGCAAAGAATCATGGTTATAATGCGATAAAAGAAAATTTTCATGGGGGGGCGTCTTCCTCTTAATTCTTAAAGTAACTTAAAACATTTGGAGATGATATTCTACAGGGGGACGTAATACTTTGAGATATGGCTTTTTTCCAAAAAGAAAAAAAGAACAAAAAAGTTTTCTTAAAGAAAAAGAGTACAATATTTTTTTTAAATATGAAAAGCTTTTTTTTTAATTCTTAAAACTCTCTGATTTTAGGAGTTTTTTTTATGAAAAAGAAAAAAGGAGGCCTTTTTTTATTAAAAGAGAGACATAGAGCTCAAATGGTGTGTTGATCTTGTCTGAGCTATATTGAGAGCTTTCTCAAGTGTGAAAGACTTGATTTAGGTGATTTTGCAGCCTCTAAAAATCTTTTTTAAGAGAAATGGTTTTTTGGAGTTCTTCGCTTTATGAGGATCCTCCCGAATCTACTCATCGCCAGAGACACTAACGGCGCTTGAGGATTCAGAACCTGAGGCTTCAGCGGCACTGATTATTGCATCAGCGAGGTCTGGTGTCGCAGCTGAAATTAACTTAAGTTTTTTCTTTTGTTTTTCTTCATCTGATGTTGTTTCGGAGGTAATGTCAGGCGCATCTACTGCCTTATCAGCAGTATCATTGATGGTTCCTGCCTGTTGTTTATCGACGGGAGAAGTTTGTGATGGAGAGGGGTAAGGAAGGAGCAAATTGTTTACGTAAAAACTACCGCTTGCTGTTCCAAGAAGTGCCGCATATTGAGTATTTACACCGAGATTATCATTGAGATTTCCTTGAAAAAATCCTCCCTGGGTGCTTCCGAGGAAAAGAACTGTGGGGTGAGGAGCAAAAGGACTAGCATCCCCTAAGTTAATGGTAATTGGATGGTCATGGGTGCCAAAACCTGAACCATTCTTAATTGTTAAAGATGATTGACCATTAAATAGATATGGAGCAAGGGCGCCAACAGGATATAGTAGGTTTCCTCCAATATCTAGTGTAAGAGCATGAGCACCTAGAACTCCAGCGGCAAAATTCAAGTCTCCTGTTGTCGTGAGAAGAAGGTTCCCTATAAGTATAAGATTGTTAAATGTTTGGCTTACAGCACTGATTGATCCTGAGAGTTTGTTTTGACCCGCTCCCGTTGTTTGAAAAGCATTTATATTTGTGACTGCACCAGTCAAATTTAAGAAGTATGTTCCGGATGGCGATAGTGTGAGATTATAACTGTTCCCCGTAATATTATTGTTAAAATTTATATTTCCTCCCGTTGTTGTTGTAAAAGTTATATTGCTGGTGCCCGTTAATGTGACAGGTCCATCGTACGTTTGAGCGGCTGAGGACGAGATATTTCCACCGATGTTGATGCCCCCTGATCCAGTTACGGGGAAGTTATGAACTCCAGAGGCTCCTCCCGCCAGCGTTACAACTCCTCCTGTTCCTGTTGCTAGGGTAACATCGTTCCCTCCTCCTACGAGGGCGTTATTTAAAACGATGTTTGAGGCGTCTGTTGTATGAAGCGTGAGTGGGGCTGCTGCAACAATATTTGCTCCTATTCCAGCTGTAAGGTTTATATCTCCTGCAGTGGATGTGATATCTCCATGGAGATTGACGTTTTGACCTGCTGTATTGACTGTAACGCCTTTTGAAGAGGAGATTGGTCCAACGTCAATATATCCTGCGGCATTAACTCCAGGTACAGTAGAATCAACCTTGAGAGTTATGAGTCCTGTTCCTGAGCTCAGAGCATGACCCACAGGATTTTGAATGCTTCCGGCTGTTGTATCAGCACGTCCTCCGTGAAATACAGCATTTGCAGCATTTGCTGTGAGCGTCATATTGGCATTCTGTGTGGCTATTGCGTCATTTAAAATAATATTTCGGCCGGCGCTCATGGTGAGAGTATACCCGTTGCCAAGTGTGAACCCGTTGGTGATGGTGATATCATTGGTGGCTTGTAAGAGAATATTAGATAGAGTAGCTACAAGAGTTGACGGGTCTATTTGAGAGCTTCCTCCGAGAGGGGTAGTATATGTTTGAGGCAGGCCTGCCAGACCTCCTATTAGTACCGTTATATTCGCAGGATCAAAGAGGGTCGTTCCATGCTCTCCCATTGGCGCTAAGGTGTTAACCTTTCCACGATGAAAGAGATCGTTTTTCCCAGAGATTTCATTTTTTGGACCTCCATTCCCCCCATTTGCGCCACCTTTTGATTCGGTGGTGCTCCCGTTTTGGGTAAGATTATTGGCCCAGATGACGAACTGTCCGCCGTTGCCATTCTCGAGCGCATTGACACTGAGAACAGTCTCGTTATCCAAAAAGGTGTTCTTTGAATTGTTGATATTCGGGTTTTTTCCTTGAAAATCTCCCCCAAAAAGAACCCGACCACCTCCCAGCTTGCCATCGGCTCTTAGCGTTGAGCCAAAGGATCTCAGTTCAGGTCCAAGGACGGTAACATTGCCTCCCTTTTGCTCGGTCCCATTGGCCGTTAGAGTGGCGTGATCCAAAATCATGTCTTTGCTGCTTTCAGCCCAGATGCTTCCCCCTTGAGGGCCATCCACGGAAATTGTACCTTTAAGCGTAATGACGCCATCTTTTTCTTCAACGCTTGCCGCCTGAGGTATGTTCTTGATGTTTACCGAGTCTTCAAAAACGAATTTCTGGGCATCTTTTGTTGTGACGAGAACGAGACCCCCTTTGTTTACAATCGATCCAGAATGTTCGACACTTGGTTTTTTGTGAGGTTGACCCTCTTTGTTTTCGCGCGTGGAGGTGATTTCAAAGCCGATGAGGCTATCGCCATCAAAGCTCAGAACATAGGATTCTGCACCCGCAACAATAACACGGCTCAGTTGCCCCAGCATGACACCATCATCGCGGACGGTATTTCCAAGGAGCGCTGCAAATCCTCCCGAGACAAGATTTATCTGTCCATGATTTACAATGGCACCGTCTTGAGCGCCTTTTGTAAAGTTATACCTTCCCGTGTGGCTTCCTCTGAGAAAGTCTTCATTTGTGATGTGCGCTGTTGTCGCTATAAGTCCGCGAACGGTTGTATTTGATCCCTTTTCAAAGATAATCCCGGCAGGGTTGGAGAGAGCAACGTTTCCATTCGAGAAGAAGTTTCCTGAGAAAGTAGACGGCTCTCCTCCAACAACACGGATCAAGGTGCTATCTTGACTGTTATTTCTTAACATACCGTTATAATCTAAGTAACGAACCTCGATAGCTTCGTCAGCGAGTGTCGAGAAATTCTTAAAATTGACAATTCCAGTGATAGGGGCATCTTGGGAGGCCTGAGACCCAGGGAGGCCTGGAAATTGGTCAACCCGCAGAGTATTTGAATTAGGCGCCCATATTATCATATTTCCGGCTTCAATTTTGTAATTGCTGGGATGAGCCATGGATTGAATGTTTGAGAGAGTTGCAGGGTCGATGTTTGCAAGGTCTTGAGGAGACAATCCCGTATCCATAACAAGATTTTCAGGGATCGGAACCGCGTCTGGCAAGCTGACAGAAGGACCGTCTCCGCCAACAGGGGCAGGAGGCGGAAGAACATCACTCATGCTGTGCACATTGGCACTCATGGTCAGAAAGAAGACTCCATACAGAAACTGCGAAAGAAAGCGCTTTATTGTCATTTTTTTTTACACGAGCCCCGAAGGGTTCATCGCCCCTATTTTTTTAGTTCAGAATAGACTTATTGAGAAGGTGAAAGTGCCTTCATGATTATTTATGGAATTTCTGAACTTTGTACCTGTTTTATAAGCGTTAGATCTTATTTTTTTTCTATCTATTTAAGAAGGTTATCATAAATGAATTTATTTCTAAAGAAAAAAATGGTTCTGCTTTTTTAGCCCATCAGGATTGTCTTATTTTGAATAAATAGGGGGGGTTCTTTAATCTCTTTTGGGTCTGATTTTTGGAGTCTTGCTGCGAAGTTCTTTACTTAATCTATGAAAGTACTATAGACCTTATCTGGGAAGCAACTTTTGCAGGTAGGTGCCTTCAAGGCCTTACGCATGAGTGCTCCAAGCTTATCCTGACGCACCATACGTGGGCCATAATCATTACCAGAAAATTTTAAGGGGTACTCTATTTATCTTCCCGCGTTTCTTCTTCTTTTATGAGTTGCTCGATTTTATCTCGCGTAAGTTCTGTAAATTCAATAATTGTCTCAATATGCATCTTCTTCTTAATCATTTTTCGAGCAGTTTTCAGAGCTTTAATATTTTCACCTTCTGCTCTACCTTCTGCACGCTCCGTCGCAAACATGGTAGCATACTCATCAAAGTCAACTGTCTCTTTTTCATAAGCATGGACAAGTTCTGGCACCCACTTTGAAAGCCTTAACCGATCAAGGGCCTTATTAATAACGTCAGGAATCATAAGGCCTTGAGAGGCCATTCCTTCAAGATCAGCTGATTTGTACTCTGTGGCATGCTTAAAAAGACTGAGCCACCAGTCTTGCTCTGTAAATGTATTACTGGGAGGGAACAACGGTTTTTTAGCACGTGGTAGTTCAATTTGGATCATTTGAAGATGATCAATGGTTTGACCTGATTGTTGATCTGTCATTTTAAAATGTTTAATAAATTGATCGGGGTGCATGGGGTGATCCTTTATTCTCGTAAGGAGTGTGTCCTCAACCTCTTCTTCTTTAATTCCTCGAGCTCTATTGCTGTCATATCCTAAGATCTGAACAGCATAAATAGGCATCAACCCTTTATACCATGTTGGTTGTTCAAGTTCTTTTTCTGAAAGTTGTCTTGAAAATACGGAGGCTGCATAAAATAAAGCACGCTCATCAAAATAAACATGGCGCCTCACTTGCATTTCAATAATAATATGAGCCCCTGACTTTGTGCGCACATGAAAATCCATAAAAGTTGACTTCTCACTTCGATGGGCTAAAGCTGGAAGGGCAAGAGGTTGTTCATAGAGTTCTTCTATCGGGTCTTTTTGAAAATCTGGAACAAATGCATTTAAGAAAGAGCTTGCAATACTTGAATCATGTCCATCTAAAGAAACAGAAAGAAGATGCTTAAAGGCAGTATCTCGTGTTGGATCTGCAAAATCAGGAAGAGGAATTCTTAAAGAAGGTGAATCTTCTTTGTCACTATGACCAGGAGAGCGTTCCGCCGCCACCGCCACCATGAGTCTCGGCTTTTTGAGGGTTTGGTGACGTTCTTCAGATTCATCAGGTCTTTTTGAATCCATCCCCCAGGTTTCAAAAGCAGATGTAACCATTAAAAGGGATAGGCTTATAAACAAAATATTTTTAAAAAAATGTTTTTTTATCATCATTTGACTCCTTGTTTATTCAAAGAATAATACTTTGAAATTTGATAAATAAGTAAAATCTGTATAATCCAAATATTTTTTTTATTTTCGATTAATAATTTCTATCTTAAAATCTTACAGGAAGTTTTAAGGAGGGCTCTATTCATCTGCCAGGTTTTCGGCCTCTTTTATAATTTTTTTGATTGCTTCACACGTAAGTGATGTTGCTTTAGAAATCGTATCAATATCCATTCCCATCTTATGCATGTTTAAAACTGTTTTTCGAACAATGGTATCTCCTTCTTCTCTCCCTTCTTCTCTCCCTTTTTCTATTCCTTTAGAAAAAGATTCTTCAAGAGCGTCTCTTACAGCAGCGATTTTCATGTCGACAGCCTCATATTCCATTAATTCTTTCTTGCTCCAACCAAAACGATCAAGCTCCTTATAAGCTCTTTCTATAATAAGATCGGACCCCACAATTTCAGCAAGATCTTCTTCTTTCGTGTCAACAGCGTGTTTAAAAAAATAAGCCCACTTTTGAGTCAGTGTCTTTAAATTCCCTTTTTTATTTTTAAATTTAGAAAGCTCCAAAAATATAAATTTAAAGCTATCAAGATCATTTTCGTGCGTTTTTATATCACGCATCTCGTGATAAGAAATATAATCTGTTTTTTTAGAAAAAAGATTTTCTTCATAAATAGCCAAAAATCTTACGTTTTTAAGATCTTTATAATCAACACGATTATCGCGCTGATCAATATAGGTTTTGGAGGCATAATACTGAGCACGTTTTACAAACCCAGGATCGCGCGCGAGTTGCATTTCAATAATGAATTTATTGTGTTTTTCATCTTCACACATAACGTCAACAATGCTTTGGCGCTCAGCTGCAACGGCTGGATCTTGATTAACTTTTAAAAAAGTAACCGTCTGGATAGGATCATCTTTGAGACCTAGAATATCATTTAAAAAATGAATAAGAATATCAGAATTCCGTGGCGTCCCAAAAATTCGCTTGAAGGCCAGGTCGTTTCGTGGATCTAAAAATTTGGTTATCATAATCATTTTACCTTACGTTATCTATTTTTATAGATAGAACAAAATCTCAGGGTTTTCAAGGAAAAAATTGATATGAGCACCGAGTTTTTGAAGGCTTACCCCCTGTAATAATCCGCGTTATCACAGCGCGTACAGTCTTTTTATACGCGCTTTAATTTCATCATCTTTTTATTCTCTTTTTAGGGTCTGAAAATATCGTCTTGAGTTTAAGATGGTCCTCTTATCCGACAGCGAAGGCTTTATGACTTTTTCAACTTAATCATTTTCAAAATCTTCTATAAGTTTCATCAATTCTTTTTCATTGAGTTGGGTTGTCGTATGCGTGCCCTCTAAAAATTCTTCTGCAAGACTCCGTTTTGCGTGGTGAAGGTCAAGAATCTTTTCCTCAATGGTATGGCGCATGATCAGGCGATAAATCGTTACGGGTCGTGACTGTCCGATGCGATGTGCACGGTCAGACGCTTGATCTTCCACAGCTGGATTCCACCAGGGATCAAGGTGAATGACGTAATCTGCAGCCGTGAGATTAAGCCCAGAACCTCCAGCTTTCAAGCTTAACAAGAAAAGAGAACTCTTCCCTTCTTGAAAATCTTGTACTTGTTTTTTTCTCATTTCAGAAGGTGTACTGCCATCCAGGTATTGATAAGATATCTTTTTACGGTCAAGGACCTCACGTACAAGGGTAAGAAAACCAACATACTGACTAAAAACAAGTGCTTGATGATTATTTTCAAGAAGGTCCTCAACAAGATGCAAAAAAGCTTTAAGTTTACTGCTCGATAAAGAAAGATCTTTTTGGGCCAGAATGGGATGACAGCAAGCCTGTCTCAATTTTGTCATTTCAGCAAGAATATGAATTTTTTTCTGCCCGGTGCTAATCTCTCCAAGATTAGAAATCTTTGTCAAAGCTTCTCGCCTGAGGGCTTCATAAAAAGCGAATTCCTCGGGTTCCATATCAATCAATCGTGTTTGATCCGTTCGAGGTGGGAGCTCTTGTAAAACGGCACTCTTTTTTCTCCGTAACATAAACATCAGAATAAGGCTCTTCAGGCTTGTTTTTCTAGAAGAATTCAGCAAAAATCGCTTTCGAAAAGAATCCAAAGACCCAAGGAGTCCAGGGGTAATAAACTGAAAGAGACTCCACAGCTCTTCTTCACGATTCTCGATAGGGGTACCTGTCAGAGCGAGTTTAAAATTTCCTTTAAGCTGTATTGCTGATTGAAATCGTTTCGTTGTCGGATTTTTAATGGCTTGAGACTCATCAAGAACAATCATTTCCCAGGACTTTGAAGAGAGATGATCAGACTCCTGCTGAAGAAGCGTATAACTACAAATAAGAACGTCGAGTTCTCCCAAAGAAAGGATTTGATCTTTTCTTTTTGAAGAACTTGAAAGCTGAAGCAAAGAATGTATTTTTAAAGTAGGTGCAAATTTTTCAATTTCGATGATCCAATTGTTACAAACAGATGTTGGGGCAACAACGAGGCAGGGTCCCTTAGGGGCATGCGTCAACATAACAGCAAGCGCTTGAAGCGTTTTACCAAGCCCCATATCATCTGCAAGACAAGCCCCCATTCCCAAAGCAGAAAGTCTCGAAAGCCAATTAAATCCTTCTCTTTGGTAGTCTCTGAGTTCTGCACGCAGTGTTGAAGGAACGGTTGGCTCGAATGTTTCTGCATCTTTAAAGGCTTTAAGTTTTTCTTTCCATCCCTTATCTCCTTCACTCTGAGCCCCTTTATCCACTAGATTTTTTAAGGAAAAACTTCCGAGCCCATGAATTTTAAGGCCTTCCACCGTTTGTTCTGTAAAGGCTTTTAAGTCTTGCAACTGCTTTTTAAGATGCGTTGTAAGAGAAAGATACGTTTTAGGGTCTAAGGGGATAAAGCGTCCGTCAGCTTGATCTAAAAGCTGGAGAAGTTTCTGAAAATCAACCACCGTTTCCTGATCGATTTTAACGTCTCCTTTCAAATGGAACCAGTCTCCTTTCGTGTTAATTTTTAAAAAGAGATTATTAAAAGAAACGGGTTTCATTAAAGTTAGTTTTTTTCCCTCTGGCCATTCAAATTTAAGATTAAGAGACTCTTGAAGCGTTTGAAGCTCTTCTAAAATTTCTAAAGCATCCTGAGCGTTTTCAAAAACCCATGTATCTGTTTCATCATATCCCAAATTCAGTGAAGCGCACTTTTGAAGAACCTCAGAAATATTTTTCTTTTCTTTTTTAAGGTTACGCTTAACTTTACAGGGTTTATTATCCAAAATTAAGGAGAGAGAGTCGCTTCCATGTCCAGCCCGAAAGTAAGGCCCTTTGTCTCCAAATGGACGTACAAGTAAGTCTATTTGAAACCCTGTATCTAAAGGACTAATTCGGCAACGAAGTGTTGTATCTGTCTCTTGCGAAGGAACATCAAGTTCCACCACATCTGAATGAATAGGAAGAAAAGGACTCGCTTTTTGAAGGAGTGCAAGAACGTTGTTTTTAGCCCTAACAGGGACTTTAATTCCTTTGCGACCAAGAATGCTTGATAATGCAATCCAGGATTTAGAAAATTCCACAACACGGTAAACCGTTGGTGTTTCTTGTTCAATACAGACGGATTCTTCCGAAACAACACGAGACAGAGTAATATGAAATTGATCCTTTCCGACTTTTTTAACAATAAGCTCTGGAGAGGATTTAATAAAATTTAAGTGAAGATCTGGCTGTTCTCCATGAAAAATTAAAGGATGCCCAATGAGACTTAAAGGCATTTTATAGCTGTCCCACGTATAAAAAGAGCGCCGACTATGAGAAACGTTTTCGCGCCTTAGCGTTTGAATAATTTCTTTGTCTTTTTCTGTCAGATAGTGAAACTGGGAAGGATTTTCGAACAAATTTTTAAGAGAAATGGAACGGCGTGTTCCTTTTCCTTTGACGGACTGTTCAAAAGGCATGAGCTCCTGGATTTTTGGGTAAAAATGCCATATAAGTTGCTTCTGCTTAAGGGCACTTTTGGGCGCGACTGATGAAGACGATAAAGACGCAAAAACATCATCAAGGGCTGTTAATTTTCTTTGCCATCCTTCCTGCATCTCAATGCAATTTAAAAAGGAAGGCAGAAACTCAAATGTCTTTAAAAACGCTGTAACGTCTGGGTCGTTGACATGATGTTCTTTAAGAATTTCAGCATAAATTTTACCAATAAGGGGAAAGAGATGTTGATTTTTTTCAAAGTAACTTTTAATAAAGGAAAGATTAAGGGGTTGATTATACTCTGCTTCAAGCCAATGGTTTGTAAGGACAACAAGTGCCTCTATAAAGAAACCTCTCTCTCCTTGAAAAGGAAAAAAAGAAGGAAATTTAATCTGATGATCAAGTCCTTGTATCTTATAGAGAAGATTTTCAAGCACCCAAGCGACTTCTGGAAACTGATTCTTTTTTTCTAAATCCAAAAGAGTTTGTATTTTTTTGTGATGTTTTTTATCTTTGCTTTTAAAAAGGGCTAAAATATAACAAATATTTTCACACGGATTTAACACGACATTCCGGCGTTCCGATAAGTGTCGAAGTGTTTTATGGGCCGTGTCAAAAAAATCAATTGCAAGATCATTATCTCCTTTTAAAAAGGCCAAGAGTCCAGAAAGATCCTGATAAGGATATGATTCAGGATCTTTCTGCTGTATGATTTCTTCTGCTTTTTTCAAATTACCAGAGACCAAGTCATATAAAACAAAATTTTCATCTATGGCCTCATATCCCTTATTTTCTCTAAGAGGAAGATAGTGCTCAAGCAGAGGCTGTATTTCTCCCTGGAATTTTCCCATTACAATAAAATAAAAGAGCCTCTCACGGACAAGAATTGTCTGGGCCAAAAGAGGGCGTGTTTTTAACCAAGAAATGTCCAAAACTTCATCAAAAAAAAGTGTCTTTAAAAAACCGCGAAGATAATTTTCAGATAAAAATTTATTTGTGATGCGCATAAAATTCTTTTCATCTCCTTCATAAAGCGCTAAACGAACCTCAAATAAATGCTGAAAAGTAATTTGTTCTGAATATTGAGAGACTTTTTTAAAAAATCTGTTGTCATTTGAAATATAGTCTTGACCTCCTGTCTTTCTGTCAAAATAAGATTGAGAGACTTCTTTCAAAATCGATAAAAGATCGGGCGCAAGAGGATTCTTTAAAGCGTCTAAGGTAATAAAATGCACTAAATACTCTGGGATCTTCTCTGTATAACCAGATTCATAATCATAAATAAGAACTTTACGACGCATACTATCCATGAGAGATGGGACAGAAAAGGTATTCTTCTCTTTTAAAATAAGTGCTAGTTTATCCATACACGCTTGCAAAGCATGGGTAAGCAATGGAAAGTAGGCCAACGCCATAAAATAGAGTAAGAATTTTTGATTTTCTGGGGTTTGAGAATAGGTTTCAACCATTTGTTGGTATTCTCTTTGGGATTCTAACATGAATTTCCTTCCAAATCATTAAAAGAGATGATGATAAAAAATAATAAGACAATGCTCGTATCTCCTCGATACGTAATAATAGAGGCGTTAAATTATGTTTGAATGAGGAGAAGACAGTTTAGTAATTGGTGCTGGCGTTTTTTTTTCTTCCTTTTGGGGAGTGGTTTCAAATCTGGAGGCTTATTAATACTTTTTAAAAAATTTACAGGCTCTTGGCAAGAGTTTTTTATTTTTTAGGAATTCCTGACAGGGTAATAAAATTGATTGCCAAAAGAGAGATTTAATGCAAAATAACAACATGATAAAAAAAAATTCAGGCAATAAACTGCTTTTCTGAACATCTTTGATAACCATATTTTGCGAAAAATAGAGAGAAAAATTACTCGCTAAAAAATTTATACGAAAGAGGAGATTCTAATGCGATTTGACAAAATTATGAAACTTATGGGTCAATTTGATACGGAGGGAAAAGAACGTTTTCAAGAGGCCTTAGGTTCTTTTTTAGCTGAGATTCTCCAGCATACTCCTTTTAATTTAGAGGACTCTGAACGTGACATTGAAACGCTTCAAGAAAAATTAGGAAACAATATTTTCTCTCCTCTTTTGATGTCCTCTGTGGAGTTCTTTCTGTCCAATGAGTACCCTGCGGATTTTGGGTTCTGGAATGCCATTGACTTTCTTTTGAATAAAAAAGGACTCCTGCTCTCTTCCGAAGATAAGTCGTATTTAAAAGGATTGAGAGATTCTTACATGAACCTTTATGAAATCACGGATCTAAAGATTGATGAGGGTTTAACGTTAAGAGATTTTATAGAGAAGAAACAGGCTCCGATTACGGTGAAAGAGAAAATGGGGACTCGTAGTCTCTCTCAATGGGATTTGATTGGAGCGCGTGTTGTGGATACTCCTCAGGGAAAAGATCCAATTCTACTCATCAAGAAAATGTGGACAAAGGAGATTCTTGAGCATTGGCTTACGGAAAAAATAAAAGAAGCCCAAGAGCCTACCTTTCTTAATTATGACGGAGATAAGCTTCAATTCTATACGCTTGAATTTCCTCTTAAGGTCTCTCTTTCTGATGTCGTTCAAAAACTTAATAGTCTGCCAGAACTCATCTCCCATGACGTTGAAGGTACCCTTGATGCATGGATTTGGCCTCTTCGAGATCAGAAAAAACACCGTCAGCAGAAGAAAAAAACAGATTTAGACGCACCAAAAGAGATTATGGTCGATTCCCAACTCTGTAATGAACAAGGGGAAACCTGTCGTTTCTTCGCTGAGCTTAAGATACAGAAAAAGAAACTGATGATTGATGTTAATTCAGAAGAGCGTGCAAATTTTATGGAAAATTTTGTCCAAAACCACTTAGCTTCTTTTGTTGAAAAACCAATACGTCTTAAACATGATCTCAAAATAAGACAAGAGGGAACAACGCCTACAAAAAAGGTTTCTTCTGGACTTTCACGAGAACAAGAAGGGACTCTCAAACAGAAATTTTATGATCAGCATTATAAGGGATGGATCGATTCTTCTCTTCCTATCTTAAAAGGGAAAACACCTCGGCAAGCCGTAAAAATAAAAACAGAACGTCAAAAAGTGATCGACCTTTTAAAAGATCTCATAAATAACGAACTCCATAATGCTAAAAAAGAAGGAAGAACCACACCTTATAATTTTGATTGGCTTTTTGCTGAGCTTGGCATTGAAAAAGACCTTTTATAATGGAAACAGCAATGTTTTCTCCTGCAAAAAGCGTGACAATACGCGCGTCCATGACGCGCATAAGCTGCTATTCGTTGCTGCGCATTAAATCGCCTT
This sequence comes from Alphaproteobacteria bacterium 16-39-46, assembly GCA_002257235.1. Classification (GTDB taxonomy): domain Bacteria; phylum Pseudomonadota; class Alphaproteobacteria; order 16-39-46; family 16-39-46; genus 16-39-46. Next base: position 5,414 of record NCGZ01000022.1, on the reverse strand, counting down.
TGAAACTCTGCGGGAGTTAATTTCTTGCTCGTTGCTTTTTTCGTGTCTCAGACTTATTTATTCTGAAATTATAAATTTGTGCCCACCAGGATTGACATCTCATTGGTACGTATATACCAAGACATCTGAAACGGTGTATTGAGTTTAGTATTCTCTATAAATAATTACTTTTAAAGAATGGAATTTTTATGAATATCCTAAAAAGCCAAAATAATTTGTTTGTTAACGATAAAAAAGCATTTTTCTTAAATAATGTCATGTTAGTATCTTGTTTAGTCTTAACTGGATGCGCAAGCATCCTTGATGGAGATTCACAGGAAATTAAAGTTAAAACGACTCCTTCAGGCGCAATGTGTCAATTTATACGAAAAGGAGAAGTTATTGGGTCTATTTCTGAAACCCCCGGAAGTCTTCTTGTTAAAAAAACAAAAGAGGATATATTCGTTGTTTGTAAGAAAGAGGGGCATCAAGAAGTAAATCATCATTTAAAATCAGGGACGGGTGGCGCAGCATTTTGGAATATTGTTGCGGGAGGAGGGATCGGATGGGCTATCGATTCTGCATCTGGGGCTGATAATAAATATGATGACCTTGTAGATATTTCTTTGACGCCTAAACCTTATAACGTTATAGGGCCAAAAGAAAGAATTGTCCCTGCATCAGTTTAAATGATTATGCTATAAAGGCCTCTTGTTTTTTAGCCTTGAAAAATGCTCAGAAAAATGGATTAATGCTTTTTAAGAACGCGCCATTAGTACTCAATTAAATTTCTATCTTTTTTATGAGGGGATTAAATTTTAAGCAGTGCTTGTGTACATTTTTTTCTGGATGGATAGTGTATGAGTGCCTTTACGTCTCGTAAATAAGCTCTCCATGATGACATGCGAAAACACTTATTGTTCAATGTAAAAAGGATGAGCTTAGAGTGAGAGTAAAAAAGTCTCCTTGATCACTTTTTTAATTTAGGATGCTGCCTATATCATAAAAAAAGAAGAAATTTGTCTAAAAACTTATTGACAAAAGGTGAGAATACATTGCAAAGCTAAAAAGAACTTTTTTTGATGCTTAAACTGTTCTGAGTCTTCTAAAAAAAATTGAATTTTGTCCAAACCCTAATAAAATTAATAGATACAACAGAGAAGGATTTTAAATGAAAAAATATTTAATAGGACTTCCTATCGCACTGATGGTTACAGGATGTGTTAACACCGACTCAACTTGGCTTGATACCGTTGATGGGAATCAAATGGAAATACGGTCTGGGACAATTCGAGAGGATCGTTTTGTCGATGTTGAAAATAAGATGAAAACATGGAATGGCTCGTACCAAGGTGCTGCAGAAAAAATTCCGATGAGAAAAAAGCTGTTTGATGAAATAGCATATAAAGAAATGAGCCGGATTTGTGGCGCTTCAAATTATCAGACTGAGGGAGAACCGGGTTATTCTATGGAAGATAGATCTGCTCAAACCTACGGAGGAGGACTTTTAGGAGCTCTCATTTCAGATATGATGTCGAAAGATGAAAATCTTCCTGTCTCGGCTCATTATCGATTTAAATGTCTTTCTAAACAAAACGCACCTCATCTTCCTATTCGTTAAAAGGAATTTTAAATGTTGAAACAAAGTTTATGCTTGAGTGCTTTAATGGGAATTTTGGTGGGATGCCAAGCTCCTATATCCACACCTTATCAACCTCTAAAAAATAATGAAGGATATGTAGACCGAAAAGTTTCAGAGAACTGTTATGAAATCCAAGTCCGTGGAAACTATTTAACGACATATCCAACTTTAGTGAATCATTTCAATAGACGTGCTAATGAGCTTTGCAAAGGAAACATTCATAAGATAACTATTGTAGAAGAAAAAACAACTTCTATAAATGATGGACAGATAACGGGGCATGTCTATGTTTCAACAACTGTGTCCAGCCTCCCCTATGTCGTGGGTCAGGTGATTTGTAAAGAATCTTAAACAAGGATTAGCTTACCCAATAACGTTTTGACAAGATTTTTACCTGCTAAATCTAAAAAGCTTACTCCTGTGCGATCTGTTATAAGGGTTGTCGTTGCATACTATGTGTGATAGGTAAAAATATATTAATTGACTAAAAGAAAGATTGATTATCATGAACTACTTACTTTATGAATACACATCTTTTCAAAACTCCTCAGTTTCAAGAAAAATATCAAAGGGATTTTCATATTTATGCATTATATTAAGTATGATAGGTTTTTTCTTTAGCCCGATTGATACCGTTGCTTATGCGCAAGCCCATGGTAGGCGTACATTAAGGTTTATAGGCGTTTCTGCTCCTGTAGCTCAAGATATTATGATGGTAGTAAATTCCACGTTTACCTCTACTATGAGCTCAGGTTTTTTTATAAAAAAAGGAGCTCAGCTTGTTGGTCAAATAGTTCTTCAATCAAAAAGCTAAAGATATCCTTTATCTTACCTAAAAATACGAACTTCATTACTCTTAAAAAAGAATGGATTTTATGTATTATAAAATTCTTAGTTTAAGTTTAAATGCATATGTTCCTTGCCACATTCAAGTTTGAAATAAAACCTGTTGTAATTTTTTATTAAAGCCTCGCGATGAATGAAAGCACCAAAATTTTTACGCGGGATCATTTGGTAATTGTGCTTGAGCAGCTTGAAAATCTCTTTTCATCAATTGAATATCAAATTTTCTGAGCAAAGCTTTCTCACCTTTCTGTTTGTATTTTCAGCATTTTCTTTTTGTCATTAAGCTAAAGATTATAGAAGAAAGAGATCATGCCAAGCTTTTTAAAAATTGTTTCATGATCTGAAAAACTCCTACTATTATCAGAGGAGGCTTCGTAAATCGAGATAAATAAAAAGAATTTTTATTTTAACATCATTTTTATACATCCTAAAATGCCCGCTCCTAATGTAATTGGAATCATTCCTATTATAGGTAGCCCTATAAAACAGAAGATTCCAGCTAGCAAAGAAATTGGCTCACGTATTGGTCTTATTTTTTTTTGCAAGCTTTTGATATGATTTATATATAAGCTATTTGCACATGTTGATATAAAAAATAGCGGAAGCAAAATTAAAAATTCGAAGCCCATAAGAAGAAATAAACTATAGTTGTAATAGACAATTAAATATAGAACAAAAATTAAAACATCCAAAACTAAAATTGTTGTAAAAGCTAATAAATATAACTTTCGATAAAACATCCAAGGTAAACCCAAAAAAAAAGCTGCCCAATTCCAGCTAAGAAAAAAAGAGTCATTTTTATGCTTCTCAAAAATCTCCATATAATATTTTGTCCCTTTGCTCAGGGTAGCTGAATCCTCAATAATTTCTAAAGGACTTAACTTAATATGATTAAAAAATTCTGCCTGGGTTATAGTCATATTACTTTTTCCTCATTATCTTTTTAATTAAGCAACTCATCATTAAATAGAAATTATCCAATATTGAAATCTAAGGATTTCTCCTACAGAGAGATTTAAGCTCAATGGAACTTATTTATTGGGACACAGCACTTATTTTAGGATAAAGATTTTCCTTACGAACCTGACTCACAAGATTAGTGGGATAAATATCGTCGAAAGTCAATGCTCAAGTTTCCTAAAATTGACAATGTACAGGTTCATATGAAATGAGACTCAAGTAGCAACCTTCAAGATAGATTGAATATACTCCAAAGGAGTAAGACCGTTCAAGCTATTATGAGGTCGATAAGAATTGTATTTATGCACAGCAATTTTGAGCTCAGATCTAAGAGAACAAAGAGACTCAGCCTTGATGTCTTTCCGCGCATAAAATTCTTCCCTAAAAATTCTATTTCCGCGTTCCACTCCACCATTCCACTGGGGACGAGAGGGGGGTAACCCTAAATTCCTAATAATGTAGACATTATGCTTTGTGTAACGACAATTAAAAATAGTCAATTGACTTTTTTCTCAATGTTTTTATAGACTTTTTCAAAAAACAAACTTAAAAAAAATTTAAAAGGGTCTTGATTTTGAGCAAGAGATTTATTGTCTCTCCCTAAAAATTAAGGTACTTAAAAAATATCTTAAATGTCAGAACTACAAATATAGGGAATTCTTCTATGACCAGCCTAATGGAGTCTTTAAGCACATATATGGTGCCTTTTAACATGTTTTTTCCCGAAATTGATTTACTCCAATCAGGAAGTTTCTTTAAAGTTATGCGGGGAGAAGAAGAGCTGGGTATATTCATGGCACTTGAATTGTATTGCCCAGATCCAGACTGCGATTGTCAAAAAGTTCTTATTCAGTTTTTTGAAGTGATCAACCAAGAACCGCGTGCACATGCATCACTTTCTTATTAGAGATGAAAGAAGGATATCTGGAGCCTTTTAACCCTCAGTTACAATATGCACCTGAGCTTCTTGAAGCTTTTCGATCTAGGATCAAAGAGGATCCACAGTTTTTGAAAAAATTAAAGCTTCATTACACGATGGTTAAAGATAAAATCTCCCAAAAGGAAGAGCACAAGAAAAACGTGATTCCTATTAGACCGCGAAGATAGGCACAAAAATTTTGGTGCGGAAAACTATGTTACAGTAAAATCTTTATCTATTTACGCATGTTTGCCGGAACGACACGCATGTTTGCCGGAACGACACGATAAACTATTGGAAGCCGTACGGTCACATTGGGCGGTGGAGGCCTTCCACTGGGTGCTGGACATGTCGTTTGATGAGGATTGTCTACGCACGCGAAAGGGCAATGCAGCAGAGGTGATGTCAGTCCTGCGGCACCTTTGCTATAACATGCTGCAGACCTACGTGCAGAGTCTGGGTCCCGCCACGCGCATGAGCATCAAGGGTGCTCGTAAGGCTTGTGGATGGAATCAAGATACTCTCAAAAATGTCATTTCAAAGCGGGCAGAATAAATCTTTCTTGAGGCGGCCCTGCCTCATTCGATCTGTGATTGCTTTTTGAAGTTGACCATCGTCAAGGGTTTTACCGTCTCTTTGAGATTCTTCTCTGAGGTCTTTCGTGAGTTTTTCTGTGTCAGGGGCAAGATTGCACGCAATGATCTCCGCTAAATTTGCCCGAAGGAAGGATTTTTCAATGAGTTATTTTTGATGTAATCAGACTTTTTAAAAAATCATAATCAATATACTTATGATAATCCCTAAAATAAGAGGCAAAGTAGGAGCTAACCAAGAGACAGAAGAATCTTCAAACTTCTTTCCTTCAGGATTCATACTCAATCTATTTCTTTTGCGTTTAATATGGTTTATATAGATATTATCTGCAAAAAATGTAAAAAAAGGAAAAAACATCACAAATAAATATAAAAATCCACAGTACATGACACAAATGTAAGAAGAGGTTGAGTAATCAATTGAAATCGTTTAAGAATTTCTTTATCAGGAGGAATTCAAAAATGATCAATCAAT
>NCGZ01000021.1 GCA_002257235.1 Alphaproteobacteria bacterium 16-39-46 | reverse complement strand
AATCTAGCCACGCATTATGAAATTTTTATTTAGACTTGAATCCCTTATTTTATATGGCATTCAGCGTCAAATTCTTTCTTTTTTTAAAGGTAAAATGCGATATAGCACATTCTTTTTATGAAATTGGAGAATCATATTCTAATTTAGAAGAATATGAACAAAAGATTTCATGTTTTGAGAAAGCTCTTTCCATTTTTGAGAAAGCTGCTGAGCCAGATCATTCTCAAATTGCTTCTTGCATCTACATTATTGGACAGACATATTCGAAATTGAGAGATTATGAACAGGCACTTTCATGCTTTCAACGTGCTCTAAGCATTTTCGAAAAAACTTTACCAGCAGATCATCCTAGTATTGCAACATCCCTCTTTGAGATTGCAGAAGTATATTATAATCTTGAAGATTATGCCCAACAACTAGAATATCATCAAAAAGCTTTTAAAATTAGGGAAAAAAATAATGAACCCGATCATCCAGATATTGCAAACTCTCTTTGTTGTATCGGAAAAGCTTACGGAAAATTAGGAGATTATAGACAGGAAATTTTTTATCGTTGTCGTGCTTTAGAAATCTATGAAAAAATCTATGAACCAAATCATCCTCATATTGCTTCAACTCTCAGCAACATTGGCACTGCATACGGAAATTTAAAGGATTACAAACAGCAAGTATCGTATTTTGAACGCGCTTTGGCCCTCGATGAAAAAATGCATGAACCAGATCATCCTCAAGTCATAACTTCTCTCGAATGTCTTGCACTGGCTCTCAATAATTTTGGTATGACCTGTGGAACTTTGGGAGATTATAAGCAGAAATTATCATGTCATCAGCGCTCTTGTGCAATTAGAGAAAAAATATGTGAACCAAATGATCCAGATGTTGCAATTTCTCTTAGTCATATCGGAAATTCCTATGGTATGCTTGGAGATTACAAGCAACAATTATCGTATCTCCAGCAGGCTCATGCTATATTTGAGAAAAACTATTCCTCAGAACATGACTATATTGCAACCTCTCTTAAAGATATTGGAATAGCTTATGGAAAGTTGGGAGATTATAAGCAACAGCTATCGTATCTTGAGCGTGCTTTAGCTATATTTGAGAAAAACTTAGACTCGGACTCTCCCAGTATTGCTTTAGTACTGTGTGAGATGGGACGCGCCTATGGTAACTTAGGAAAATATGAAGAGCAGCTTAATTTTGTTCAACGTTCACTTTCTATTTATAAAAGGATATATGCCTTTGATCATTCTGCTATTGCGGTGACGCTTCAATACCTCGGACAGGCCTACGGAAATTTAAACCAATATGATCAACAGATGATCTGTTATCAAGAAGCTTTTTCTATTTATAAAGCAACTTTGGATCCAGAACATCCTAATATTGCAAAATCTCTTCATACGATAGGTCAAGTTCATGGAAGTTTAAAAAATTATACTGAGCAGCTTGTTTTTCTTAAACAAGCTTTGACAGTTTATGAAAAGGTATTCTCTTCTAATCATCCTTATATTGCAACAATCTTTGTGGATATGGGAAATGCATACGAAAATCTAAAACAATATGATCAGCAGATGGATTATTATAAGCAAGCTCTTGAGATCAGAAAGAAAACCTTACCAGAAAACCACCCTGATATTGCTTCATCTCTTCACACAATAGGATTAACCTATGGAAATTTGAGAAATTATAATCAACAGCTTAATTTTCTTCAACAAGCATTTGCGATTCGAGAGAAAATTTTTGACGCTGATCATCCTACAATTGCATCTTCTCTTCGTGCAATAGGCATCGCTTATAGAGACATAAAAGATGATACTAAAGCTCTTGTATTTCTTCATAGAGCACTTGCGATTTATGAAAAAATACATGCTCCAAATCATTTCAATATTGGCTCAACTGTTTATAGCATAGGGATCGCTTATGGAAATTTAAAGGATTATGCAAAGCAACTTGCTCTTTACCAACGCGTATTAGCTTTAAAGGAAAAAACGTATGATCCTAATCATCCAGCAATTTCATCATCTCTCAAAGAAATAGGGTTAGTTTATGGAAATTTAGGAGATTATGCAAATCAGCTTAATTATTATCAAAAAGTCTTAGTAATTAAAGAAAAAACGTATGATCCGAATCATTCAGAAATCTCTTCATCTCTCAATGAAATAGGGTTAGTTTATGGAAATTTAGGAGACTACCTTCAGCAACTTGATTTTACTCAAAGAGCGTTGGTTATTCGAGAAAAAACGCTTTCTCCCGATCATCTTGATATTGCAGTATCATTAAATAATATAGGATTAGCTTACGGGAACCTGGGGGACTATCCAAAACAACTGGAGTATAATCAAAAAGCATTCGAGATTTGGAAAAAAACGCTTGCTCCAAATCATTCTACAATTGGAACATCACTCATTAACATAGGCCAAGCTTATGGAAATTTAGGAAACTACGTCCAGCAGCTCGCTTCATATCAAAAAGCATTTGAGATTGATGAAAAAATCTATGCTCCTGATCATCTTTATATAGGAATTGATAAGGGCTATCTTGGAAAATCTTTCATGGATCTCGAACGCTATGCAGAAGCAAAGCAGTATTTTAAAGAAGCTTTAGATATTTTACAAAAACCAGAAAATCCTCCGATAAGATTAGCACGTGTTTTATGGAGATATGGAGAACTCCATCACAAGATGAAATATCTTGATAAGGCTTTAGAGTACCTCAAACAAGCTTTAGCTATTCAAGAAGGAAAGGTTGGAGTTGATCATCCCGAAACAGCCCTCACTTTAAGATCTCTTGCTGAAGTAGAATATGATAAAAATCAAAACCCCGAAGCTCAAGATCATCTCAAAAAGGCTCTTGAAATTCAGACAAAAAAACTTCCTTTGGAGCATCCAGAGCTTAAAAAAACACAAGAATTGATGGCGTCATACCATCTCTGAAGGAGCGGTTGATATTGTAATATCCGTGAATTCAACAACGAAATACAAAAAATAAAACTGAAAAAAGGGCTTTTTTTGGATAATTTTCTTCTATACGGGTGGTAACGCGCATAACTACAGGTTTGGAAGATGTATTTTCAAAGATCTAAAAATGAGAATAAATTCTAAAAATAGAGAAGAAAAAGCTTCTTTTCTTATATGTTGTGGCATGATGGAGAATATTGATGGTTGGATGAATGATGTTTTTAAGATGGAATTATAATGAAGGCTGTGTTATAAATTTAAGGATAACAGAAGATTAATTATAGAAAGGACTTGGTATGGATTGGACTCAAACATTTACAATAATTTCAACAATTATTGCTGCAATGGTGGCAGTATGGTATGCTTTTTATCTCATAATAAAAGAAGATGTTAAACGACATGATGAGCAGTTTTCTAAAATGGATGAGAGATTTATTAAGATGGATGAGAGATTTACGAAAATGGATGAGAGATTTTCTAATGAATTCTCTAAAAGAGACACTTTATGGGCAAGCCTTCTTGATAAAATTTATAACATTGAAAAGCAAATATATGAAATAAAGCTTGATCAATCCAAGAGAGCTTAATTTCAACAAATGGGTTGGAATGCTGTGGTTCTTTTTGTCTGTTATGAAGACAGATCTTTGACATAAGAGATAATTCCTGTAAGAATAAATTACTGGAATTATAAAATGAATATAATAAGAGAGATTTTCCAATAAATATATGAGATTTTAGATATTCTGTTATTTTTAAATTGACTACTTTTCTAAAATTCAGAATATTAAATCTAATATGATGAAGTGCGCAGGTTTTTTTGAGAAAGTACTTTGTTTTCTGGAAGCGAGCCTTTTTAAGATAAAATAAAATCACTCAAAAAAACCGGCACACTGCGTTAAGTAATAAATAAATATATAAACTTATGAAAAGGATTTTATTAAAAATGAAAAATAAATCACTTATATTTTTTTTGTTAATTTTAGGTTCATTTTCATTAATCTCTCATAAATTTTGCACTGCGTCTCCTCTAAAAATATTTATGAGAGAAATGTCAGAAAGAAGCTTAATATCTTCTTTGTACAATACAAAGCGGTATCTCTCATCTACAGATCTTAATCCTCCAAAAAAAGTTGTGCGTATTTTGTCAATTGATGGCGGAGGAATTAGAGGAATTTTACCCGCTTTAGTTTTATGTAAATTAGAGAGTGAGATTGAACGCAAATCTGGCCAGAAAAAACGTATAGGAGAAGTATTTGATATTATTGCTGGAACTTCAACAGGCGGAATAATGGCTCTTGGTCTTTCTATGAAAGGAAATGATCACCGCCCTTGTTATTCTGCATTTGAAATAAAAAATTTATATGAAAAAAATGGTCAAAGAATTTTTGAAGGTTTTGGGTTTGTAAGAAAGGTTAGTACCATTTATGGTCTTCTTGCTCCAAAATATTCTACTGAGGGGTTTAAACGAGTCCTTAAATCTTATTTTGAAGATACGAGGCTTAGTCAAGCTTGCACAACAACTCTTGTGACAAGTCATAATCTTGAACCAGGAAGAAATGCAAGACATGGAGATATCCTTTTTAATAGTAGAGAAGCTTATCAAAACCAGAGCAATGATTATCTTATGAGACATGTTGCTCGTGCGACGGGTTCTGCTCCTACATATTTTGAATCCGCAAAAATTAAAAGTATTGATAGCGTAAGAACACTTAACCTAATTGATGGCGGTATTTTTTGTAACAATCCTACTAAAATAGCCTTAAAAACAGCTAGAAGATATTGGCCAGGGACTGATTATGATTATGTTATTGTTTCTTTAGGAACAGGATACAGCGATGAGGCAGTCATTGATTATTACAATTCAAGAGCGGGTGGTATTCTTTCATGGGGAAAAACGTTTCCTAGCCTAATGCTACAAAATGCTAGTGCACAAGTTGATGACAATATGTCTCATTTATATCCTCAAACAGGAAAAGAGAGACGTTATTTTCGTATTCAGTTTATTCTTCCTAAATGTAATATAGCTCTTGATAATGCAAGTTCATCTAACATACGAAAACTTGAAATACAGGGGAATAGTCAGTTAAGTGATAGATATAGCAGTTATGTTGATAGAATTTCTGATATCCTTGTACAAGAAAGACCTTATGCCTCAAATGGAATTTTAATTCCTAATTAGAAAGAAAAAATGATGAATAAATTAAGAACTATAATTTTAATAGCATTTCTTCCTTTTTTTTTAAATACTCATGTTGGTGAATCAAGCCCATTAAGAGTTCTTATAAAAGAAGTGGGTGAAAGAACATCAAACGTTTTTTATAGAATCCCTAGAGTTTCACTCATGCGAGGACAAAAAAGAGCCTTTTCAAATACAAACGTCCTTCAAGAAACGAGAACGGTTCGCATTCTTTCAATTGATGGAGGAGGAATACGAGGGATTTTACCTACAATAGCACTTACGAGTTTGGAAGAGAAATTAAGTCTACAAACCAGATCAGAACGACGTATAGGAGAATTTTTTGATATTATTGCAGGATCTTCAACAGGAGGAATTATAGATTTGGCTCTTGCATATTGCCATAATACAAACTCTCAAACTTTAAAGCCAAGATATCATGCACTTGATATACAAGAGCTTTATAAGAGAAATGGACAAGAGATTTTTGGAAATAATGGTTTTTATACAAAGATATCAACTTTATACGGGTTGTTGGGGCCAAAATATTCAACGGATGGATTTGAAAAGGTTTTAAAGAAATATTTTGGAGAGCAATTGTTGAGTAATGCTTCTACAACTGTTCTCGTGACTGGACATAATTTATCACAGCCTGGAAATAGAGAGCCTGGAGATTATTTATTTGATAGTTATGCAGCTTCTAGAGATCCTCTTAGAAATTTTTACATGAGGCATGTTGCTCAAGCTACAGGCTCTGCTCCTAGTTATTTTAAAGCAGCTGAAATTGAAAGTGTAAATGCTGCTACGAGACTTAAAGTTATTGATGGTGGAATATTCTGTAATAATCCTGCAAATATTGCATTGAAAGCAGCTAAAATGTATTACCCGAGCGCAAATGATTATTTAATCGTTTCAATAGGGACGGGATACAGTAATGAAGCTGTTATTGATTATTATAACTCAGGAACAGGGGGGATTATAAGATGGGCTCGGTACTTTCCGGGGTTAATGCTCCAAAATGCAAGTAGCCAGGTGGATAAAGATCTTTTAGGTATCTTTCCTGAGACAGGTATAAATAGAAAGTATTTTCGCCTACAATTTACTCTTCCCAAGCGTAATTTTGGACTTGATGATGCAAGTATAGATAATATTGAAGAACTTCAACTCATAGGAGGCCGACGACTTGGAGAATTGGATGCTGATATTAGCTCTATTGCAGATAATCTCCTCGTACATAGGCCGTATGCACCTGACGGTATTTGGAGATTAGGTATACTAGGAGGAGCAAGGTAAATAAGATAAATATATAATACATTTTGAGAGGATGATATGTTGGTACAAAAAGGAAAAAGTTTTAAATCTATAATTGTCACTTTGTTGTGGATAGTCTGTTTAACACCGAGATTTTCTTACTCATTTGAAGAACTTCTGATAAAAGAAGCTTTTCCGGTCCTGAGAGCAGCTCAGGCTAAGCTTAAAGCTGGTCCAGCAAGTTTTGCTTCTATGGGAAAAAGAGGAATATTTACACAAAAGACAACAACCTCTTCTATTGCTGATGCTTCACCTAATCACGCTCAACATAATAAAGCCTCTGGGAAAAATGCTGTTGTAAGAGTTCTTTCTATTGATGGTGGAGGAATGAGAGTTTTAGCTCCTCTTAAAATTCTTCAAAAAATAGAGACAGATGTAAATATTGGAAGACCCCGTACCGAACATAAAGAAATTTGTGATTTATTTGATGTTATTGTAGGGACTTCCAGCGGAGGTGTCTGTGCATTAGCATTATCTGTTCCTTCTCAAGTACATAAGTTAAGAAAAAATGATACTGAGAGTACTATAAATCGTTTAATAGATGTTTATCATCATAGAGCAGGAGAGTTTTTTTCTAAAAGTTTTGGAAATATTACTGGCGTAGAGCAGTTGAGGAAGATGAGACAAGTGGTCGTAAGTAAATACACTTCAGATGGAATGATGAACATATTTCAAGAACTTTTTGGAGAATTTAAACTTAGTGATGCTCGAACAAATGTTTTAGTTCCCTCTTATCAACTTGATGGACTTAGAACTTTTGTATTTCATAATTTTCCTAAGATTCTACAAAGTGGAAACCATGGACAACCAGAGGAGTTAGATTTTACAACAGGAGATGATTTATGGATGGGGAGATCTCCCGATGCTGACTTTATTCCTGATTTTTTAATGAAAGATGTTGCAGTGGCAGCATGTGCGGCTCCTTCTTACTTTGATCCTTATAAAATGAGCCTTGGTAGAAGTAGAGATAGTACTGAAAATCCAAGACTGGTTGATGCTGGAATTTTTTTAAATAACCCTGCTTTATTAGGATATATTCATGCAAGAAGGATTTTTCCAACAGCTAAACATTTTCATATTGTGTCTTTAGGCACTGGAGAAAATCCTTCAAAGAAGTTTAATCTTTTGGGAGGTGGAGGACTTATGTGGTCAAATCATTTTTCTGAGATTTTAAATGGAGGAACGACCAAGATTACCGATATAATGCTTGAAAATCTTATTGCAATTGAGAATGCAGTATGTAATGGAGGAATTAGTAAATATATAAGATTAAATCCTGCTATTGATAGGGTTCTTCTTGATGATACAGATGAAGATAGTAAGAGAGTTTTACTTGCACAAACGACGGCTTATTTGGGGGATAGCGATAAAGTAAAAACAATAAATGAGATAGTTCGAATCTTAAGAATAGATGATCGTTATTCAAAACTTAGTCCATATCTTCCACCCTACGATCCTTCTTTTGAAGTTCAAATGCAAAAGGTCCGCACACAAAGAGATGAACTCCAAGAACGAGCAGATAAAGAGAAAATTAAAGTTGCAAAAAAAGACAATACTTGATCTTTCTGTAGGGGTTCATTGTGAGACCATCCCAAACTCAGGGGCGGTAGCCTGATACCACAAAAAGAGAATAAAATTTGGACCGAAAAACTAGAGTATTTGTTAGAGTAACTATCTTCTTGATTTTTGAATTTACCTGGCAGACAATTAATGAATACTAGATCTTTATCAAAATTTACAATGATAGTATCTGAGAGAAATAGAATATTAAATTAGAGAGTTCCAAAAAGGACAAATTATAGGACAAACTTCTTCTCAATTCACTTTCAATAATTTTGTGGCTCTTATGGCGTAGTGCGTCCAAAAAATCGTATTTTTTGTTTTTCTATAACTTCTTTCTCACAAATGCGACAGAACCTTTGGATGCTCTCCTATTACGTAGATAATACGGATGTTTTTTTATTCAAATATGTTTTATAAAATAAATAATACCGCAGAAAGCTTCGAGGCATTCAAGAGGAGAATCCTAAAAATATTTCTAACGAAGAAAGCTTCGAAAAATTAAATCCGAAAGAGATTAAAAAATAAAACAATGGAGATAAAATTATGGATATTGATTCTCAAGTCGTAATGTTCACTGGTGGTAGAGATAGCACTCTAACTGCTGCATTATTGATGCTTCGTAATATACCTGTCCATCTTTACACTGCAAATAGCGGATGTTCAGTTCATCGAGATGTCATACAATATAGAATTACTGAGTTAAAAAATAAATTTGGAGATTTGATTATTAGCCATACAATGGCTGATATTAGTGGCACTTTTCGAAGTATTTCTTTGGAGAATATAGAATCTGATATCTTAAAATATAAAAAAAACCTAATATTATTGGGAGAAAAGCTAGCTTTACATGTACACTTAGTAGATTTTTGTTTAAGAAACAAAATTGGTATCGTTAATGACGGACTTTCAAAGTATCAGGAAAGTTGGCCTGATCAAAGAAATGTTGCTCGAGAGTTTCTTCAGATATTTATGAGTTCTTATAATATTGATTACAATTCTCCCGTTTATGAGTCTTCTACTTCTGAAGCAGTTGTAAAATATCAGCTAATGCAGTTGGGGCTAAGCAATAAACCTCTTGAAGGTTCTACGTTGTTTGGTGATACATTTTCAGTTGCTGATGATAATACTATTTTAGAATATTTAAAAGAAAAGGAAAATTTGGCGCATAGTCATGTAAATTTCTTGACACAAGGATTATTTAAAAAGTTCCATAATACATGATAATTAAGTAGATAAAATGAACACTCCACGGGGCTTGTCCCTTAGTTTTAGCCGCATATAAAAATTACCTGGGTATGCAGTTGACTAACCTATTCACTATATGCGGTAGTCAATAATACTTAATACCCTTATAAATTCTTGGATTTTACAACAAGCCTAAACTACATATAGTAGGTAGGTTAGTCAACTGCATACCCAAGAAAAATTATTATGAAAAAACTCTGTGTTTTTATTTTTTAATTTTCCTGAGGTTTTTAACCCATTTTATTTTATACTAAAATGGAATACTCTAGAAAATAAAGAACTTTTTCTAAAAAAACCTGCATCAGCTTATGAAAGTATAATCAGATGACTCCTATTTTAAATGAAGAAAAATTATTTTTGGACATAAACCACTATAAAAACGCAAAAAAAGTAGATTTTAGTGTTTGCGTGTTTGGTTCAGCGAGGATTAAGAAACAAGATCCTTTATACACTGAAGCATACAAATTAGCAAAAAAATTGTCTGAAAAAGCAACCATTATCACAGGTGGAGGTAGTGGCATTATGGAAGCTGCAAACAAAGCTGCTTTTACTTCTGGTAAAAAATCAGGTGGTTTTTGTGTTGAGTTTCCAAAAAATGAATGTTCAAATGATTTTACGACTTCTGATAACACCTTTATATTTCAACATCTATTCATGCGAAAATATGCTTTTTTCAATTGCGCTGATGTTTTTATTGTATTTCCGGGTGGTTTTGGAACAATGGATGAACTTTTTGAGTTACTCATCCATATGCAAACAGAAAAAATGAATAAAAAACCTATTTTTTTATATGGAAAATCTTTTTGGAAAAATTACATCGAATGGATTGAAAATAATTTGCTAAAAACGGGATATATAAGTCATATAGATATGGATCTTTTTACATTGGAAAATGATATAGACCAAATATATTTGAAAATAATTAACTATAAAAATTCTAAAATTTTAATCGAAGATGAATTATAGTACTTATATTAAATAATAAATTCTACAATAATTATTATCTAGCATATAGGTATTTTTTACAGATTGGATAAATTAAAATGTATGATGTGTGCGGAATAGGACATGCACTTGTTGATCTAGCATCTAGACAAGAAAATTCTTTTCTTTCTGTTAATAATATTAATATTGGTGAATTTAGATTAATTGATATTAATCAAGCTAAAAATTTTGATCTATTAATAACCCCAGAAGTTATAGAGTCTGGGGGATCGACATCTAACACAATTACTTGCAGTGCTTCTTTTGGTGCAAAAACTGCTTATATAGGATGTGTTAGCAATGATGATTATGGAAAAATCTTTAAAGAACGACTTAACCTAAAAGGGATTGAGGCATGTATAACAGAAGATGTATCACCTGCTCAAACTGGAAGAAGTTATATTATAATTAATCCAGAAGGTCAGCGCAGCATGCTATCTTATCAGGGCGTAGCTAATAATATAGAATTACAACATAAGCAGAAAGATATAGTTTCTAAATCTAAAATATTTCTTGTTGAAGGATATTTATGGGAGAGTCCAAAGGCTAGAGATGTATCCATAAAATTGGCTAAAGCCAGCAAAAAAAATGGTAATTTAATTGCTTTTAGCTTATCTGATAGTAATTGTGTTAAAAATAATAAAGAATATTTTCTAGATTTTATTATTAATTATTCTGATATTATACTATGTAATGAGATCGAATTTGAAACATTAATGGAAAATCAAAAACAGATTGATTTAGTTTCATTGCTTGGTCATGTCAATGTAATTGCGGTAACAAAAGGAAAAAATGGCTCTATAATATTAACGCAAAAAGAAAAAATTATTATAGAACCTAAATCGGTCAATATAGTTAATACAACAGGGGCAGGAGATGCGTATGCTGGAGGCTTTCTATATGGTTTGACAGAAGGGTTTACTTTAAAAAAAAGCGGAGAATTAGGAAATTTAATTGCAGCTAAGGTAGTTTCTCACTTAGGGAATTTTGTTGATGTAAACATCCAAGAAATTAAGTACTTATAAAGGGATGAAAAGTGATTTATAAAATTATTATTGCTTCGACTAATAAAGATAAAATTAAAGAAATTAGTAAAATCTTTAATTCTTTAAAAAATTTAAAAATTGAAATAAATTCTTTGCAAGATTCCAACATACCTGAACCCAAAGAGCCCCATGATAGCTTTCTAATGAATGCAATTCATAAAGCAAAATATTATGCTCAACATACAAAAAATGCTTGTTTATCCGAAGATTCAGGTTTATCAATTGAAGCTTTAAATGGTTTTCCCGGAATAAAATCTAAGGATTTAATTGAAGAAGAGGGAGGAACATTAAAAACTTTTATAAAATTAAAGAAAATGCTAAGTAATTATAATAATTATTCTGCTTATTTTTCTAGTGCTGCAGTTTTATATATACCTGCTTATGATTTTTTAATAATGCATGAAGCAAAAAATTATGGATATATTTCTTTTCCTCCTCGAGGGAATACTGGTTTTGGATATGATCCAATTTTTATTCCTAATGGGTATAATAGAACTTTTGCTGAATTAGGTACAGATATTAAGAATAAAATTAGTCATAGAAACAAATCTATTATAGGATTAACTGAAAAATTAGAAAAATTTTTGAATCAGTAGAATTTTTCCAGGAATGGAGAATAGAATCCTCCAAATTCCCGTTCTAATCTATGAAGAACATCTATAACAAGATTATCACACCATGGCTTAGCCACAATTTGAACTCCTATGGGCAATCTTTCCTTCGTCTGACCACACCTTACAACACCTGCTGGCCATCCTAAAAGATTATATGTCATTGTATAAGTATAATCTTTTATATTACTAAAAGAGGTATTATGTTGTTTTGCAGGAGTAGCACAAGGAGGACATAAAATGATATCATAATCATCCATAAATTTATGCATTTCAAAGCGAAATTTTGCAATTTCGGAGATATGTTCATAAAGGTCTGTAATACTAAAGATGGTTTCTTGAGAATCTTGAATAAACTCTTTTTGCAAAGAAGAAATATTTTTTGTATTTAATTTTTTAAAAGTATCATAAAGTGTTAGCGCGTGATCTCCTTTACGAAAATAGACCTTCCAAAAAAGCTCGAATGTTCGTTCTATATTGGGAGGAAAAACTCTGGCTAAAGAACACCCTTGATCTGAGAAAAACTCTGCAACATTTTCAATAACGGAACATACATCAGTATTGGGCTTAATGATTCCATTATCGGTAAAAACAGCTACACGTAAATTTTTGATGTTTAAGTTGTTAAAACTATTAATTTGCATAGGAAGGCTAGTAGGATCCTTAAAATTATATCCTGCAAGAATTGGCAGAGATAATTTTAAGTCTTCTACATACCGTGTCATTGGTCCAAATGTTCCATGGGGGTCAATTAATCCAATCCCAGAAAAAGGAACAGATATCCCATCAAGACTTAATAATCCTTGAGTAGGTTTTATCCCTGCAATCCCACAAAAATGAGCTGGTAATCTGATACTTCCACCTCCATCTGAACCCAATCCAAGAGGAGAACCATTTGCAGCCAAAATTGCGGCCTCACCTCCAGAGCTGCCTCCAGGAGAACATTCCAAGTCATAGGGATTATTAGTTGTTCCATAAATAATATTTGATGTTTCATAAGCACCTGCTAGCTCTGGAGAGTTTGTCATGCCAATAATAATAGCACCTTCGTCCAACAATTTTTTTACGCAGAATGCCGAAGTAGCTGCAGTTCTGTCTTTATACCCTTCTGTACCATATGTACAAACATAACCTTCAACATCACAGAAATCTTTAATAGTGATCGGGAGACCATGTAACTTGCCCAAAGGTTGTCCGGAAAAAATTTTTTCATCGGCTTGTTTTGCCTGCAATAGAGCCTCGTCTGGTTTCTGTTGAACAACAGCATTAAGTAGCGGATTTACTTTTTCTATTTGGGTTAAAAAGGCCTGGACTACTTCTTCTGAATTTAAAATACCTGACTTCATCTCTTCAATAAGTTTAGTTGCTGATTTTTCTATAATTTGTGTCATAATTTTTATTCACTTTTTATTGGGATTTTGAATTTCTTAAGCCATTTATGTTATAAAAACGGAAGGGACGTAAAGAACATTGCCCCTTCCAGAGAAAGAAAAATAGATTAAATTTTACGTGCAAGTGTGACGCCATCGCCAAGTGCAAGCATACTTATGTCAACACGCTTATCATTTTTAAGACGTTCGTTTAACTTACGAACTCCTTCAGTATCAATGTCATCATAGTCAGAATTAATAACTTTTCCAGCCCATAAAACATTATCAATAATGACTAGACCGCCTGAACGCAGTAACTTTATCGCGTATTCAAAATAAAGAGATTGATTGCTCTTATCTGCATCTATAAAAACAATATCAAATGTTTCAGAACACCCTGATTTTATCAGCTTTTCTAAAGTTTCCTCGGCAGGTGCAATCCTCAAATCAATTTTGTGATCAACTTTTGCAAGTTTCCAATATTTTTGCCCTAGACTTGTCCATTCTTCTGAAACATCGCAAGCAATTATCTTCCCATCTTGTGGCAAAGCTGATGCCATCCAAAGCGTGCTGTATCCTGTAAATGTACCAATTTCAAGAATTTTTTTAGCGCCCATAAGCTTCACCAAAAGGGACATAAATTGCCCTTGATCAGGTGATGATTGCATAACAAGTTGAGAATTTCTCTGGGTTTCAAGTCTCAATTCTCTCATTAATTTGGGTTCTTTAAGTGTGACATCTAACATATATTGATATAACTCATTTGGGACATCAATAATTCCTTTTTCTTTGAATTCAAATTCCTTTGGAACTGCTCGAATATAATCTTCTTTTCTAAACGCGTAATTCATAATATTTCCTTTTCGTGGTTAAGTTAAAGTTACTCATATACTTAAAAACTAACTTAGCGTTTTTAGTAATGAGCATTAGTTAGAGATGTATCCTTGAAGTTTCATGAAAAAAATTCTAGGTTTTTCTCTAATAGTTGACTTGCTTTTGTGAGAGACATGGCTTTTTTCTCCCCCATGGCAAGACCTTCTGCAACGACAGAAGTAACTTTGTTAATACCGATGAAACGTAAAGTATATTTTATGTAGGGTACAAGAAAATCACCTTCAGTTCCTGCATAACATCCCCCAGAAGCTGAAATCAGCATTACAGGGCGATCGGTCAACATTCCTACTGGGCCCGCTGATGTGTATTGAAATGTCTTTCCAGCAAGAAGAACAAGATCAAAATAAGCCTTTAATACTGCAGGTATGGTAAAATTGTGCATGGGGGTTGCAATTACTACAGCATCAGAATACTTAAGTTCATCGATAAGGGTATCTGATAGTAATTTTAACTTCTTAGCTTCGACCGTCGTTGCTGTTCCGGAGGTTATAACCTCAAGGCTCTCACTATGTACGTATGGAATGGGCTCATTTTCTAAGTCCCTGTGTATAGGTACGTATTGCCCTGGATACCGAGTCTCCAACTTATCTACAAAGTGCTTACATAAAGCTCTTGAATGAGATCCATCGATATTTGGACTTGCGTTTATCACAAGTAAATTTTTTGCGGCATTTACGTTATTTGGTGTAATAGCTAATCCAATGGTCATTAGCGTTTTCATCGTAAAATAGGAGATTTTTTTATTGTAATACTTCATAGTGGTTGTATCCTTTCATATCTGTTTTTAAAATTTATAGAGCTTTCTCAAGAATCCTGAGTTAGAGATTGATGAAAAGGTTCAAGATGACGCTCTAATACTTCCCTTGCTGTGGTGAGAGAGCTATTTTTTTTACTCTCTATAGCAAGACCTTCCGCAATGACTGAAGTGACGTTGCGAATTCCTATGAAACGTAAGACGTATTTTATATAAGGTGTCAGAAAATCACCTTCTGTTTCTGCATAACACCCACCAGAAGTTGAGATCAGAATGACTGGTCGATCTGCGAGCATTCCTTCCGGACCATTCGAGGTGTATTTAAATGTTTCTCCTGCGCGCAAAACAATATCGAAGTAAGCTTTCAACGAAGCAGGAACTGTAAAATTATGCATTGGTGTTGAAAACACAATAGCATTAGCACGTCTCATATCACCTATTAGTGTATCTGAAAGACCCTTAAGGATTTTAGCCTCTGGTGTAGTAGCTGTTCCATGCATAATAACTTCTAGATTGCGACTACTCAAATGGGGGATTGGTTCTTTTTCTAAATCTTTGTAACAAGGGGAATATTGTCCTGGATATCGTTTCTGCAACCGTTCTACAAAGTGCATAGAGAGAGCCTTTGAATGTGATTGATTTAAATTTGGGCTAACATTTACAACAAGCAAATTTTTTACAGTACGCATTACAGTTTTTGCTCCTATTGTTGCTAATTCTATTTCTGGCCCGATGGAGATCGCCCTTTCTGAAGTAAAAATTGAAAGTACAATCGTCATCGTTTTAAGAGAAAAATATAATTTTCTTTTTTCGTGCTTTTTCATGAGTTGAGTCTTCCTTTATGTGATTAATTGATATACTCAGAGATAATTTTTTGATTCCTTGGAGGGGTAATTTTTGGATAAAAATTATCAACTCCTTCAAAAGAATTCATTGCACGCATATCAAATAAGTTTGGTTTATCTAAGATTCTCCCCACTTCGCTGATTTGAATATTAAGCCTGCTTGCAATATCAATGAGTGAACAGTCGCTACAACTTTTTTGAACGTCCATGATAAATGTTTTAGGATTGCTTTTATAAAACGAGCCCCATATGTTTTTTACTGGAACTCTATTTTCATATGCATCATTGAGATAAAGGGTATTAAAATTCAGTCTATTAAAAAGTGTTTGAACTTTACTTGTAAGAGTTACCAGAACATGAAAAGAGCATTTTTCTCGTAAAATATAAGGGAGCATTTTATAGAGATGGAGACCAAAGCCATTTTTGACGGAAATAAAGCTTCCTACTTCAGAGGTTACAATATTGGAGGATGTTCTTTCTATATTTTCTAAAGAAGTATCTAAATAACACTCAGAAAAAAGCTTTTTACTTTCTCGATAAGTAATTCCGAAGCTTGCATAAATCTCTCCTTCTTTTTCAAGATAGATAAATTCGTCTGGATTAGGATTCACATCAGCATTATAAACCTCTTTATAAACGGTTTGTGTATGCTGTTTTATTTTTTGTCCTATTGAATTGTTTGGTAATACTGATTTTAATTTATAAGTCATTGATATACTCCTTATGAATAAGTGAACGACGTGGACGACCTGTTACTGTAAAGTATTTCCTTTTGAACTTCTCAATATCTGGAATATTTATGGAGTTCTGAATTTGGGCAAAATTAGGAAGTTCCGAATTAACTTTATGAATAATCGATGTTATTTTTGAGGGCTTAGCTCCTAAAATGAGTGCTGTTAAAAAATCTTTTCCATCTCCAAGAATAATACAATCCTCTATTACGTTATGATGCTTTAGCTTTGATTCTACCCATTCAGGACTGATGTTACGTGCATTAGATAGAATTAATAAATTCTTTTTTCTGCCCTTAATTGTTAGATACCTATCTTCATCAATTTCTACGAGATCTCCTGTATGTAAATATCCTTCCTCATCAATGTCACAGGAGCTTTCGTCTTTTGTAAAATATCCAGCGCATATAGTTGAACCCTTTAAGAGGAGCTCTCCTTCATTGATTTTATAGTTTAAATGGGGAAGAATTTTTCCTGCAGTCCCTATCCGTCGGTCATCAGGACCATTGATACTCACAACGGAAGTAGTTTCGCTAAGTCCGTAGCCCTCGTATATTTTTATTCCCTTGTGATCAAGTTTTTTAAGGGTTTCATGATTTATTTTAGCTCCTCCTGTAATATAGTAAGCGTCCTTTTTAAATCCTTCTATAGAAGCAAGCTTATTGAGATCTTCTAAAAGCCTAGGAGCCAGATACATAAAATTAGGTTGATATTTACGTATAAGATCCAGATAGGCTTCAGAATCACTCTCATATCCTCCAAAATCAGCTAAGGATTCAGGAGGAAGTATGAGTTTTCCATCTGAAAGCAAAGTACAGTAAATCCCAAAAATCTGCTCTACGAGTAAAGATAAAGGAACTAAAGAAAGATAAGTTAATGGGTTTTTAGGAAAAACATTTAATAAATTATGAACCAAAATATTTAAGGATTCATCTTTAATCAATACCCCCTTTGGGTTTGAGGTTGTCCCCGATGTGTGAATAATCTTAGTAATGTTATGAAGAAGATTAGGACATTCCATAGTGTGAGTATTATTACCCTTATGCATTTTCCCACTCATCACATTCATAATTGGCTTCTTAGGAAGAATGGATGTGAGACGATTCATATCTGAGTCATTTCTTACAAGAATAATTTGAACATTATTCAATAAAGATTTGATTTGAGTATTATCAAATTCTAAAGGGATTGGGAGAGTGATAGCCTGTTCTTTTAAGCAAATAAGATCTGCTATTATAAAGTCATAACTCGTCTTCATTGCAATACCGATGACCTTATGCTTTAAATTTAAGGTATTTTTGCTAAATTTTTCTTTAAGTAGATCAATGTCAGCCAGGACTTGGCCATAACTTATATTTTTATTGTCATCCATAATCCAAATTTTATTTGGATTATGGATGAGTTTTTTGAATAATTTGCGAGCGAAAGTCATAGATAACCTTGCCCCCCAAACAATACTCTGTTTGGATCTAAAATCTCTTCTCTTCCATGCATCACACGATGATTATTAAGTATGGCAACATCGCCATCCTCTAAATCAATAGGATGTGTTTCTTTTTCGCAACTCTCTATAATTTCACCTATGATGGAAGGATTAATTAAGCTTCCATCAGACCATGTAACCCGAGGAATATCATAATTTATTGAAGGAGCAAGAATGCTATGTGCTTGAACCTTTAATTTTGACATTGGATCATTGTAAACAGCATATCTTCTGACTCTCCATTCGATTTTGCCGTTGTCGTGATCTATGATTTCAGTATTTTCTGGTAAAAAAGGTCTTACTTCGTCTAAAGATGTTACTTGTTTATTAAATTCCGTAGAAAAGTACTTCTTCCATAAAGCTTCATCGATGAAGCGTGTGTACATAATTTTTCTGTTTTGCAATAATTTTGCCGTCGGCTTTGATAAACGTCTAAATGCCTTTTCACCATCACAGTAAGTGGTTCTTGACAGCTTCTTAGGTGCGATTGGGCAGTAAAAGAATTGAAAATCTGGAACATATGGTGCATTACCATTTTCTAAATGCAACCCCATTGCCATATCACCCGCCATAATTTGTTGCGTATTCTTTGTACTGGCTTTACGTGCTGGATCATTTGTAATTCTTGAGGCAATTTTTCCTATAAATTTAGAAAAAGTATCAACGGATACATCAAAATTTTTTAAATTTAAAGATCCATATTCTTTCAAATTTTCTAATATATAGCCCTTCTCTATATCAAGAATACTGCCTCTTTTATTGTTAATAATAACTTTCATTTTACACTTTTCCTATTACATGATTGTGATTGTTTTAAAAATACAAATAATTCCGCCTCATTCACATCAAGCCTTAATTTTGTATGTTGTTTTGCAATAAAACTTAAAATAAAAAAACTTGCTATTTTAAGTAGAAAGTGTTTTTTCATTTAATCCTCCATGCAAAATATTTATTTAACTTTTACAATTACATTTAAATTTACTTCTTGTGGTTTTTAGATCAAGTTGTTAGACGATCTATTAACCAATAGAGGCTCTTCAAAAATAAAATTAACAATTTTAGTTGATAATAAATATCCGTATTAACTACGTATGCACTGAGTTGATCTTCTGGAGTCAGTTTAAC
Organism: Alphaproteobacteria bacterium 16-39-46; assembly: GCA_002257235.1. Taxonomy (GTDB): domain Bacteria; phylum Pseudomonadota; class Alphaproteobacteria; order 16-39-46; family 16-39-46; genus 16-39-46. The sequence goes on along the minus strand of NCGZ01000021.1, from coordinate 3,243 downwards.
TATTTTGGAAAAAACAATTTTTGCTTTAAATATTTTTGAAAATTACAAAGATTTATATTCCAGAAATAGTTTATTATGATCCTGTTGTTACAAGTCTTTTCAGCTCTTTTATAAAGTTGATTATAATTTTATATAATTTTTTGGATGAATTTTTTGGATTTACACTTTGTTTAATATAATAGTTTAATATAATAAAAGATGCTCCTTTATATCACTTTCGAACAAATAAATTCAAATATTCTTCAAAGTATCAAAAAATTTAAGCTTACATTTGATAATTAATCATGGGAGTTACTTATGGTGTATAAAAAGAAAATATTTCCTATATTAGCAGGAAATTTTTTTGAACTTTATGATTTTTCTTTGTATGGCCTTTTTTCTATCTTATTTTCAAATTTATTTTTTAAAGATTGTGAACATAATCTGACGATCAGTTTTTTTGTTTTTTTCTGTGGTTTTTTAGCTCGACCAATAGGTTCTATAATATTTGGATATATAGGAGACATTTATGGAAGAAAAAAATCTATTTTATTATCAACAACATTAATGGCGTTCTCTTCTTTTTTAATACCATTCATACCTATTGATGCAACGCTTCCATGGCTTAAAGTCCTCTTTGTTACTATGTTCATTCTTTGTAGGGTCCTACAAGGATTATCAATGGGTGGAGAAACCGGAGGAGCAATTGTTTTATTGTACGAGTTAGGCTCTTTAGAAAATAAAAATCTATATATTTCTTTTTTATATATAAGTGGTGCACTTGGAAGTTTAGCAGCAATATTTGTCTCATATATTTCTCTTAAATATTTTTCGCCGGATGCTGCCTGGAGAATTGCTTATTTTATAAATATAGTATTTATTTTTTTTCTTTTTTATATGAGACGAACTATAAGTGAATCTACATTTTTTTTGAAACAACAGCATGTAAGGAAAAGTGTAAGGAAAAGAAATATTTTTGAAATTTTAGAAAATATGCCAAGGAATATATGCTCTATTATGCTTGGTGGATTTATGGGAGCAATTTCATGTAATTTGTTTGTCAATGTCAATATATATTTAATTACCATCAAAGGAATTGAATATAAAATATCTATACTATATGTTTCAGAAATGATATTTTTCTATATTGTATTTGTTTATTTTTTCTCAAAAATTAGTAGATACTTTGATAATTATAAAATAATTATGTTGTCATTAATTTTTACATTTTTAACATCTTATTGGGCGTATTTTCTTCTTTATAATTCTTATTACATATGTAGTTTTCTTCTTTTTTCTATTACAGCTGCTAGTTTTAACCCAATTTTTAATAGTTATATATACAAATATTTTCCTTTAAATTGGAAATATACGGGAATGGCATTGTCGTGCAGTATTGGGGTTTCTTTATTTGGAGGAACTTTCCCTCTTATTTTTTCTTCGCTCATTCACTTGACAAATAATAAAATATTTCCTGCTATTTATTTAATGGTATTAAGTGTTTTAACTGCTTTGTGTACAAAAAAGCTAAAGAAATTGCATCATCTATCACTCTAAAATATATCAAGGATAATCTGAAATAATTTGATAATCTGAAATAATTTCAGTATTATTATAACTATAATCACTATTTGCACAAAGGGAGCAACTTATGCATGATAATATTAAATCATTTATAAATTATAACAAATCAATATCTGTTGAATTAAATGATATATGGTCTTTTTTGTTCAAAAATAGCCCCATTAGTAATGTAGGGGTATTAAGATTTTATGCAGATGGTTCTGTTCTTGATCTTAATACGGATTGGAAATGGATAGAACATCGTATGATTAAAAATTTATTATACAATGTTCTATTTTTACATGATCTCTATAAATTAAAAAAAAATGGCATTTATATGTGGCCTGATTTTATAAATAACGTACATCTTTCTGGGTCTATTATTCCGGCCAATCCTGTTTTAGAGGCTTCATATGAATATGGCTATTGGGGAGGATGTAACTTATATCAAATAGAATCAGATTATGTAGAAGTATATTCTTTTGTTGGAAAAAAAAATGAATGTCTGCAAGCTAAAAATTTTTGTATAAACCATTTAACAGAATTAAAAAGCTATATTTTTTATTTTAATTCTTACATGAATTATGTTTTCAAACAAGATAATATTTCAAAAATTTTATTGAAAGGAGAAAATATTTTATTTGATCTAAATTATAGAGATAATAATGATTTTTTGGATTTTTTCAAAAATATAAAAATGAAAAAATATATAATTGGAGATATATCTTTTTCGCAACGAGAGTATCAATGTCTTAAATTTTTATTAAAGTCTTATTCAGCAAAACAAATTGCGACAGAATTAAACGTTTCATTTAGGACAATAGAAATTTATATAGAAAACATAAAAATTAAAACAAATTGCTCATACAAAAATGAAATCATAGATAAATATTTTTATTTGAATGAAATTATTTGATTCAAAGTCAAATTCGACGTGTCTTTGAGATTTTTCGTGAATATGGCCCACAGGTAAGGTAGACTTGTTTTGGGGACGTTTGGGAAATTTTTCTAATAAAATCAAATAGTTGCTTAATATTTTTTAATATTAAACTTGTCAAAGTTATTTATAATTAAGTTTTTGATTTTATTAGAAAAAATCTCCAAAAGGCACTTATCTTAGATGTTATCCTAATATGTTGATTTTATTAGATAAAACGCCTAAATGATACCAAAACGAGTCTACCTTACCTGCGGGCCAGTTTCCAATTTATAAAAAATGGTATATTAACTCCGTACTACATGGCAGCCTTGACGGACTTAAACTACAAACAAGTTTAAAAAATAGTAAAGCACGTCATTCAAGAAAATACTTTAACGACGGAATTGGAGTTTCCGGTTACAACGAAATCGTAAACTCTCTCTCCGTTGCAGGTCGTTTAATCGGGTCTCATGAATATGAAGGCCACTTCATATATGAAATGGTACTCCATCTGAATACCTCAGATATAAAACCAACCCATCTTTCCACCGATAAACATGGCATGAATGCCTTAAATTTTGCTCTTTTTGATTTTATGGAAATGATATTTGCGCCCAGAATTCCTAAAATTCATCGTGAAACTTTATGGGGATTTGGAAATCCTAAAGGTATGGCGCCATACCAAACACGTTCACCCTCTTTTATCATAAACCGAGAAACTTTCTTTGTTCCAATCCAAGACTTGGGAGGTTTTTGACAAAAGCGAATAAACTCTTCGATGT
>NCGZ01000020.1 GCA_002257235.1 Alphaproteobacteria bacterium 16-39-46 | reverse complement strand
CATCGGAACTTGAAAGGTCTCACTCCTTTGCAGTATATTCAAAATTCCTCTCTTCAGGCTGCTTGAATTTTGTCTCATTTGTTATGAACTCTTACAGTTCGGTCTCAATATTGCCTCAGAGGTGAATTTTACTATATATTGCCTTAGAAACTATGGTATGCTTTAATCAATACCAAGGAAATATATATTATGACTAAGCTCCAAAATAAGATTTACTCCATTAACATTGGAACGAGCGACTTTGAAGAGCTTGCAACAAGCAATGCCTTGTTTGTTGATAAAACCTCTTTAATCGAAACATTTATCTCAAGCGGAAATAAAGTAAACCTCATTACCCGTCCCCGCAGATGGGGAAAAACCCTTAATATGAGTATGCTTCAGTATTTTTTTTCCATTCCTGTTAAAGAGGATGGGGAAATCAATGAAGAAGAGCGTTCAAAACGACGTGACCTCTTCTCTCAAATGAAGATTGGAGCCTCTCCAGAGATTCTTCAAAACCACCTTGGAAAAATGCCTACGATTTTTGTGTCCTTTAAAGGGATTAAAGGAGGCACTTATGAAAAGATTGAAGGCATTCTACGAGATGTTATTTATAGGGCTTATGCGAGCCATAAATATCTTCTGCAGAGCGAAAAACTCGATGACATTCAGAAAATGCGCTTTAAAAAATTCATTACAAAAGAGTTTGATCTTGCCGAACTGCAAACAAGCCTTTTTTACCTGAGTGAAATGCTACATACCCATTTTGGTCGAAAGGCTCTTATTCTCATCGACGAGTATGATACGCCCTTAAATGATTGGTATGCGCTTCAACTTGCACGTGAAGATTGTTTTTCTCAAGAAGAGAATATCCATTACCAAAGCGTTCTTGAACTCTTTAGAGAGTTTTTGGGAGAAACTCTTAAAGATAATATCTATCTTGAAAAAGGAGTTGTGACTGGTATTTTGCGTGTGGCGAAAGCAAGCCTTTTTTCAGGCGTTAATAATCTGGGAGAAGATTCTGTCTTAGATAAACGATATGCGTCTCATTTTGGATTTACAGAAGAAGATGTGAATATTCTTCTTCATAAATCTGGCTTTGATCAAAATCCAGAGACAGCTCAAGCCCTAAAGTCTTGGTATAATGGATACAATATTGGCGGTCTTACGATTTATAATCCTTGGTCCATTATGAATTGTATTAACAATGACGGAGAATTTAAAGCGTACTGGGTTGGAACAGCAAGCACAGCGCTCATTGAACGTGCGCTTATCTTAGATAAATTCCAAACGGAAATCCAAACCTTGATTGAGGGGGGGAGCGTTGAGATGCTCGCTGACCCCAAGATGGTCTTTGCGGATATTAAATCCTCTCCGAATGCTCTTTATAATTTGTTGCTTTTTTCTGGCTACGTTACGGCTGAGAAGGTAAAGCAGGCGCTTGATGGGGTCACCTATATCTGCCACGTTAAAATCCCCAATCGTGAAGTGAGAGGTGTCTTTATGACATCTGTTGTCCATTGGGTCGAAAGCAAGTTCAAAGCAGATTCCAGAGAATACAGAGCTTTTGTAGGGGATCTTCTTTCGGGGGATGTTCCAAAATTTACAAAGATCCTTAAATCATATCTGGAAGCTTCTGCAAGTTATTTCGATTCAGGACCAAAACAAGCAGAGCTTCTTTACAATGGCTTTATGTGGGGTCTTTTTGCAAGCAGCGTCAATGAGGACTATTTTGTTGAGAAGGAACGTGAAACGGGCTCTGGGCGCGCAGATCTTCTCATCATTCCAAAAGAGGGTTCTCCGCACGCGATTGCTTTTATCTTAGAATATAAAATTGCATCCAAAGATGAAAATTTAGAGGCTGTTGCAAAATCTGCTTTGAGTCAAATTGAAACAAAGAAGTATGATTCTAAAATTAAAGCTTATAAAAATGTCAAAAAAACCATCTCGATCGGTCTTGCTTTCTCTGGAAAAGATGTGGAAGTTTCCTATAGAGAGTGCTCTTAAAATAGAAAGAGCCTTCAGCTTGAAGGTTCTTTTTTTTTCAAAAATCATTTGCTTGAAAAGTCTTAGAAAGGACCACGATTTTTAAAGGATTTTTCTAAGTTTGAAAACTTTACCCTCCTATCTTATCGTCTCCCTTTTCCCCAAAATCTGAAAAACATTCGCTTTCCACTCTATCTTCTCCACATGAATTTTATACCAGAGCGTATAAAAAAGGAGAATCCAAGCGGCCATCCCCTCTTTTTTAAGCACTGGATCTCGGATAAGTTTTTTAAAAAGTTCTTCTATTTTTTCAGGGACACAAATGTCCTTGAGAGCTTCTTGATGCTTTAAGAGAGGCCCTAAAATATGTGCTTTTTTTGAAATCCAACGACTTATGGGGGGGGTGAATCCTTTCTTTTTTTCAAAAAAATCGAGACCTATTTGGTCTTCCAACCACTTTTTTAAAATCCATTTCCCCTGTCCTCGATGAAGCTTCAGCCCGTCTTTAAGGAAAAATCCAAAATTGGCCAAATCTTTATCGAGAAATGGCGGCCTGCCTTCAATTCCAAAATGCATCAAGGTTCGATCAAGTTTCAACATCAAATCATGAGGGAGCCAATCCTCAATATCAAGCGCTTGAGCTTTTTGTAGAGAAGAAAGTTCTTTGTGCTGAAAGATCTCTCTCTCGGCTTGTTGAATGTCATGGCGCCAAGAGGAAGACTCTTTCAGAAGGCCGAGCCCATGAAGAAGGCTTTTTTCGCGCAAAGATCTGCCTCCGAATAAACGAGGGCGCGTGGCTTTTTTATACCTTCCATAACCTGCAAAAATTTCATCTCCACCTTCCCCGCTTAAAATAACTTTTAAGCCTTTTTTCTGAGCTGCTTCAGAGAGTTTAAGGGTCGGAAGAATTGCATAGTCAGCCGAAAAATCATCCATGATAAACGCGGCAAGGGGAAGCAACTTCCAAAAATCTTCTTCCTCAAACAAAACCTCTTCAAAACACGCCTTTAAGGGAAAGTCATCAGGGATAGCGCTTTTTTCGCCTTCAAAAATCAAATGGAAGGCCGGAATTTCAAGGTACCCTAAAAGATTTAACCCACGGAGCAAAATGCTTGAATCCACCCCTTTTGAATAAAAAAGCCCCACAGGAACATCTGCCATCAAATGAGCTTGAAGCGTTTCAAGCAAGGTCTCTTCAAATTCTTTTAACGCCTCTTGCGTCTTTGTCTTTTTTTGGCTTTGCGCGTAATTAAGAGCCGGGAGATGAACTGATTTTTTAATTTTTCCGTCTAATACAAAAAGCATTTCACCAGGAAGAAGCCGATAAATTCCAGAAAACATCGTTTTTTGCCCACATGAAAACTGAAGATTCAACGCTTGCATTTGAGACGATTTTTCAAGAGGCGGAAATTTTTCCCAAGGAAAGAGAAGCGCCGTAATTTCAGATGCAAAGGCAAAACCCGTTTCATCCATGCGATAATAAAGAGGTTTAATCCCGAATGGATCACGCCCTAGGATTAATTCATTTGAACGCGTCTCATAGAGTGCAAAAGCATACATACCTCGGAGATCGCTCGCAAATTTTTCGCCTTTTTCGAAATAGAGAGGCAGAAGTGGCTCGCAATCAGACTCTGTTTTAAAAGTGTATGACGTAAATTTTTTTCGGAGACTCTCCTGATTATAGATCTCACCATTCAAAATCAACACGGCGTCTTTCCCAAGAATATCTTGTCCCATGAGGGGTTGTTTTCCATGCTGTAGGTCAACAATCGATAATCTGCGGTGCAGGAGCAAAAGAGGTTTTCCAGAAGATGTACACGTCTGAAATGTCCCCTCACCATCCGGACCACGATGGGAAAGAGACTGAGAAAAATACGTCTGAAGACGCGGATCGATGGTCTGAGTTGATGCATAAAATCCGGCAATGCCGCACATGACACTATGTTCCCTTCTTTTGCCTCAGAAGCAACTCAAAACAAGAAAGATACTCTCCAACAACTTTCTCCTTAGAGAAGTTTTTTTCAACGAATCGTCGTCCTTCTTTCTGAAGATGATTTCTAAAGCTTTCCGTCCTAAGCGCTTCTTTCAAACAGTGGACAAGAGCAGGGACATCATCAATTGGAAAAAGGAGTCCTGTTGTTCCGGACGCGATCAGCTCTTGAGGACCTGAAGAATCTGCTGCAATAACCGGGCACCCATGCGCCCACGCTTCCAGAATAACATTTCCAAGAGGCTCATGACGCGATGGACACACAAAAATGGTTGCAGCTTTATAAAATTGCCCCAAATTTTCTTGCCACCCCAAAAACCGAACACGATCTGAAACGCCTAAATCACGTGCAAGATTTTTGAGGTACTTTTCCTGAGGACCTTCTCCTAGAATCCAAAGAGACGTCTCTTTTAAAAAGACCATTGCACGAATCAAGGTATCAAAGCCTTTATTTTCATGAAGCCTTCCCGCCGTCAAAATGATAGGAACTTCTTCGGAACTTTCATAAATTGTTTTACAAAAGGGTGTAATCGTTGAAAGATCAGGAATTTCAACAAAATTGGGAAGATAAAAAACTTTCGCTGAAGGCCATCCTTTTTCTGTCAAGTATTTTGCAATTCCTTTTGTGTTTCCAATCAACGCATCACAATTCCGGTAGTATTTTAAATTATAGAATCCTCCAAGGCGCCCAACATGAAGAAAAGGAGGTAAAAATTTTCTAAAAATTTTAGAAGAAGGACAAAGAAAAGTTGCCCGATTCATCCAGGTTAAAACGATATCTGGTTTGGATTTCTGTATTTGTTGGAAAAACTGAAGACGCGTTTTAAGTGCAAAGACTCCTGTAAAAGAACCTTGTTCAACTTTTAATCCCTGATCTTTCAGAGCGTCAATTCGTCCCCTATATCCTTTCAGAAAAATTTTCTGAGAAACCCGATTCTCCAATTGAGGCGCAAGACGCATAAAAAAATTTTCGGCACCCCCTTGAGGTCCTCCTGCCATAGCTTGAAGAAGACGCATCATGAAAATTCCTTCTGAAATTTTTTGCGCAATTCTTTTACATTTTCAAAAACTTTTTCCACAGAAAGAGAGTCCATTAAAGTATCTGTTGTTTTTGAATCATACCCTGGACCTGAAACCAATTTTTCATAAGGAATATCTGTCGTGACATAAGAAGATTTTTCTCCCCAGGGCCTGTAATGCTCAGGGCGACTGGGTCCAAAAAGACCGAGTGTTGGAATTTCGGCAGCCGCTGCAAGATGCATAAGTCCTGAATCGTTTCCAATGAACATATCCGTGTTTTTCAAAGCTGCAAAAACCATTAATAAATCAAGCTTTCCCATAAGATCAATGATCTCTTCTTTTTGAAACTCCTTAAGAAAGGGTTCTATCAAAGGCCGTTCATCGGGTCCTCCCAAAAGAAGAAACCGGCAGTTTGGAAAAAGCTCGGCATTGGCTTTAATTTTTTTAACGAGCCGACTGAAATTTTCAAGGGGCCAGATTTTTCCGCGCCAATTGGCCCCCATTCCAAGAGCAATCAACGTTTCTTTCCTTTTTACATCTTTTTTTTCGTTTTTCCCTCGTTTTTCTGTCTCTTGAGAGATTCCCATCAATTCTTTAATTTTCTGGTAATGATCCGCGTTCACCCAAACCTTGGGAGTCGGAACTGACGCAAGATCTAAAAGAGCCGCCAAGGCTTCCGCGCGGTGGCCCCCCTTATCCTTCTGAGCTGTCCAAATCGTGCGTTTTTTGGTCCATAAAAAATAGCTAAGAAGCGATCCGCGGACATCCACAACAAGATCCCAGCTCTTAAAAAGTGTTGCACCCCAAAGCCTAAACCAATGTTTTCCATAGGACTGTTTCTCAAAAGGGATCATGCGTTCAAGATTTGGAACCTCTTGAAAGAGAGGGGCTGCCAAAGGACCTACTGCAATGGTTATTTTAGATGAAGGGTAGGTTTCTAATAAATAATTTAAAATCCCTGTAGAAAGGATAGCATCACCAATGCGATTTGAGGTAATAAAAAGAAGGCGCATAAAAACTTAAACCCATATTTGGACAACAACATGACCCATAAATTTACTCAACTTCAAAGATCCTTGATTCACATCACAGGTCCTGACCGACTTTCTTTTCTTCAAGGACTCATCACCCAAGATGTGGAAAAATTGAATCCCTCTCAAAGTTTGTACTCTCTTCTTTTAACACCCCAAGGAAGATTTTTATACGACTTTTTTTTAATTCCTGCAAATTCCTCCAATTCTTCTTTTTTTCTTGAGATCGACACCACGGTCGCACCCGATCTTCTCAAACGCTTAACTCTTTACAAGCTTCGATCAGAAGTGACACTCGAACTTCAATCAGATCTTTCTGTCTGTGCCTATTGGACCCATAAAGAGCCTATCGGCAATACAACACTTTTTGATAACGTCATTGCTTACCAAGATCCCCGTCTTGAAGAGCTTGGCGGAAGACTTATTGCGTCTACGTCTGAGAGTCATGCGTTTCTTCAAAATCAAGGTTTTGAAGAAACGTCTCCCGAAGATTATAAATCTCATCTTTTAGAATGGGGCATTCCCACGTCTCCCTACGATATGATTCCTGAAAAATCGATCCCTCTTGAATGTGGTATGGAAGAACTCCACGCTCTAAGCTGGACCAAAGGGTGTTACTTGGGACAAGAGCTCACCGCACGCACCCATCATCAAGGACTTGTGCGCAAAAGGCTCATTCCTGGAAAATTAGAAGGGTCTGAGACAATTCCTTTGAATGCCCGGCTTATGTATGAGGGAGAAGAAGCTGGTCTTCTCCGCTCCTCTGAAAAAGGAAGAGCATTGGCTCTTTTGAGGCTTGAATTTTTGGAGCCCTCTCTGTCCTTAAAAAAGCCTTTTCAAATAAGGCCTCCAAAAGAAGGAGTCCAAGAAAGTTTAGAAAAGGACCTTCCCGTAACGTTTATCCCTTTTCTTCCTTCTTGGATGAAAATTCCGACCTCCTAAAAAACAAGAAGATCACTCTATAATATTACTTAGAGCGTCTAGAAGCCTCACTCTTGATCAAGGACCACAAGAGTATTGGCAATATAATCATGCAAGGCTTGCTTACGCGGGGTAAAAGCAATCATAAGATAGCCAATTCCTGCAGTGAGCACTGAAAGGATTGTTGCAAAATATCTTCCCGTGGCACGCCAAAAAGAAATTCTTTTCCCATCATACCCCTCTATCCGAAGGGAAAATATCATCATCCCCGGTGTTGCTTGATGCTTTGAAGATTCAAACCACGCAAAATAAAGCCAAAAACCAAAGGGCCCAAATATCCAAAGGGCCCAAATATCCAAAGGGGCCCTGTAAAAAGGTGATCAATAAATCCAGCCCCAAATCGTTGCCAAAACCCTGCATAAATCATTTTCTCCGTCTCCTTTATTGTTTTTCTTATTTTTTTTTTCATCTTACCTCCTTCAGTCTAAGTGCTATTTCTAAAATTGCAAAAGATATTCTTTTGTTATTCTATCCAAGACTCTCCTTTTTTCTGAAAATATTTCCATAAATGAAGATTTCGAGAGAGCTTTTTTTTTAATTTCGAACAACAAGGGTTTTGGCAATATAGTCATGAAGCGCTTGCTTGCGCGGGGTAAAGACCATCATGAGGTATCCTGCATAAAGCATAATTCCAGATAAGATGGCTGCAAAAAACCGTCCCGAAGCGCGCCAAAAGGAAATTCTTTCTCCCGCGTAATCCGTAATACGGATGGAAAAGGCCTTCATGCCAGGAGTTGCCTGGAGGCGAGAAGATTGAAAGCACGCATAATAGCCCCACGAGAAAAGAATCGACAATAAACCAAAGCAAACGACAATAAAGAGCATTTTTTGGTCCTCTTCAAGGCTTCCGCTGGAAATAACCTCTTGGCTAATGCCGATAACTCCAAGCGCAAAAACCATCATGATCCCAATCAGACTTCCTATAAATAAACCATCGATTAGACCTGCACCAACACGCCGCCAGAGACCTGCATATCTTACTTTGTTTTTTTCATTCTTATAGTTTACATCCTTTTTTTCCACAAGCGTGCGGGCAATGTAATCATGAAGCGCTTGTTTGCGGGGAGTAAATGCCATCATCAAAAAACCAATTCCAACGAGAATCCAAGAAAGAATCGTTGAGAATAACCGAAGAGAGGCACGCCAAAAAGAAATTCTTTCTCCCGCATAATCGCTAATATGCATTGAAAAAGCCATCATCCCAAGGGTTGCTTGATATTTAGAAGAGTGAAGCCCTGCATAATAGGCCCAAGAAAAAAGAATGGGAACAACGGTCAGAACCACCTCATCCGTCGATCCAAAATTCTGATTGCTGAAATTCAAAAAAAGCGCGCCGCCAAAACCATAAATAAATCCAAAAATCATGCTGATCCCATTGAGGACCATAACATCTATAAACCCAGCGCCAAGCCGTCTCCAAAACCCTGCATAATTCATTTTATGTCTCCCCGATGATAATAGTTATACCCTCCATATCTTATGGGAAATTTTTAATTCTGTAAAAGACTTTCTAAAGTCTTCACTATCTTTGTATCTGAGAAATTTTATAATTTTTCCTCTTGTTTAAAAATTTTGAACAACATAAAATTTAAGAAAATAACAAGGCTTTGGGTTAGAATATTATTTTCGTTTGAATCCTCATCTTCCTGAAATTGCATCTGATTCTTTTGACGCCTCCCCTAAAAACATGCTTCTTCTCGTAGACATCGCCAACACCTATATTATAGAGCACGCTAAAGAGATCGATGACATCATTGAAATTCTCGAGTCCAATCATTAGAGCTCTTTTTAAAAGAGCACACTGGATAAGTACATTCCAACCTCTAATTGTTGAATATATTCTTGTTTTTCAGAAGTTCAAATGTATTTTTATAGACAGGCCTTCTCTCTTTTTTCTTCGCTTCTCAAACCCCCTGGGATCTCTCTCTATACCGGGATTTGATACTATAGCAAAGGGCGGGAAGAACAAAGAGCGTAAAGAACGTCCCAAAGCTCAGGCCTCCCAAAAGTGTCCATCCAATGGCGTGCCTTGCTTCAGATCCTGCATCTTGAGATAAAACGAGAGGAATTGCTCCAAAAATCATCGCTCCTGTGGTCATTAGAATTGGTCTTAACCTCAACTTAGACGCTGTCTCAATGGCATTTGATAAAGGAACCCCCGATTTCTGAAGCTGATTAGTAAATTCAACAATCAAGATTCCGTGTTTTGTAATGAGGCCTATGAGGGTAATTAACCCGACCTGGGTATAAATGTTGAGAGATTGATTAAAAAGCCAAACCGTAAACAAAGCTCCTGAAAGCGCGAGAGGTACTGTTAACAAAATGATAAAAGGATCAATAAAATTCTCAAACTGCATCGATAAAATAGCATAAATAAAAACCAAGGCGAGACCAAACAAAAGAATCATTGTCATCGACGATTCCTGATAGACCTTCGCCACGCCTGTCCAGCTTTTTTTATAGTGAGAAGGAACGCTCTTATCAACCACATCAAGAAGCTTTTCCATAGCAGGCTCAATTTTATCTGTTGAAGAAAGTTCCGCGCTTAATTTCGTTGAGCGCATTTGATTATAGTGAAATAATTCCTTGGGTTGCGCTTTGAGCCGAACCGTTGCAACACTCCCCAACGAAATCCGCTTTCCTGACGCGTTTGTTACATAAAGTTCATCGAGAGTCCAAGGGTAAGACGGGCCTTCAAGGGTAATGGGATATAAAATGCCATCTTTTTGAAAGGCTAAAGAGCGATCTCCGCTGAAAAAGATTTCAATCATTTTACCAATTTGTTTAGGGCTCAAATTTAACTTTGCAATCCCATTCGTATCCAAATCAATAAACATCCCCAAAAAGTTCAACATGAGATCGTGATGCGCTGACTTAAAGATTTTTTGATCCTCAAGAGTTTTCTTCACGTTTTCGACTTCTTTAAAAAGATCTTGATAACTGTCAACAGTGGAAATCACAAGATCAACTTGACCCCCATTTAAAACATTATCCATTCCTGGAAGACCAGAACTCCAGCTCCAAGGCGCTACATCAATGGATGGAAATGAAGACATTTGAGGGCGTATCGAATTTACAATCTCATCGGCAGAGCGTTTTCTGTCAGACTTTGGCTTTAAAGGAAGACAGATCTGTCCACCCCAACTTCCAATGAAAATAAGATTTTCTTGCGCTTCGGGAATTGAACTGACAATCTTTTCCACCTCTTTTAATTTTTGCTCCATGGTATCAATATCTTGTCCGGCAATAGGCGGAATATAAACACCTATAAAGCACCTGTCTTCTTTTGGAACAACCTCTTGAGGAATCATTTGAAAGAAAAAAATCGTGGTCCCCACCGCAAAGACTGCAAACACGCCCATTAAAAACCGATGATTTAAAACATAAGTTAAGGTCTTTCCATAAGACATTGTCCAAAAATTCAATTTTTCTTCAATAAAAGGCCAAATATGCTTGGGATGGTTTTGGAGTATTTTTGAGCACATCATCGGAGAGAGCGTCAATGCCACAAACCCTGAAATCAAAACTGACCCCGCAAGCGCTACAGAAAACTCAACAAAAAGCTGTCCTATTGCCCCTTGAATAAAAGCAATTGGCGCATAAACACTTGTAAGTGTTAACGTCATTGCCATAATAGCAAATCCAATTTCTTTGGACCCGAGAAGCGCTGCCTCCATGCCAGAGAGGCCCTTCTCCAAATGACGCGTGATATTTTCGAGCACCACAATGGCATCATCCACGACGAGCCCTACAGCAAGAACCATGGCCAAAAGCGTCATAATATTAATCGAAAAGCCAAACATTTTTAAAAAGATAAGAGACCCTGCTAAAGAAATAGGAATTGTTATAAGAGGAATAAGCGTTGATCTCATGTTTCCTAAAAACAGAAAGACAATCCCCAAAACAAAAAGACAAGCCTCTATCAGAGAAGACTGAATATTATGAAGGGAGGCCCTTATAAACTCGGCCTGATCTTCAATAATTTTTATTTTAACACCCTTTGGAAGTATTTTTTCAAGATCACTTACTTTTTCATGCACCAATTTCGAGACATCCAGAGGGTTAGAATCACTTGTGCGCGCAATGGCAAGAACAAGACCTGTTTCCCCATTAATACGAATACGGCTGGTCGTCGTGTCTGTCTCTAAGGAAATACGCGCAATAGACTTTAGGAAAACAGGAGGTGAGCCCGCCCCATTCTCAAGTCCCCCTTCACTTTGTTCTTTAACGACGAGCTCTTCATAATCTTCAAGCGAGGACAATTCAACATTTAAGGTTGTTGGAATTTTATTTTGAAATTTTCCAGCTGGAAGCGAGAGATTGTTTTTTTCAAGAGCCTCAAATACCTCGTCTGCATTAACTCCAAAATCATACATTTTTTGTGGATCAAGGACAATTTTATAGGTATAGGGTTGCCCCCACACAAGGGCCGAAGAAACACCTTTAAGACTTCGAAATGCATTTTTTAAATTAAGTTCAGCATAATGGGTTAAAGCTCCAAAATCCATTGTAGATGAGGCAAGAGAGACAACCATAAATGGCATTCCATCTGACTTTCCTTTGCGCTCAACACTTGGTTCTTTTACTTCTTTTGGCAACATCGCTCGGACGCGTCCAAGCCCCCCTTGCACATCCAGCAAAGCTTGATTCATTTCTGTTCCAGGTTGAAACGTCAATTCCACAAAAGAGCTCCCATCACTCGAGTAAGATGTGAGAACATCAATCCCTTGTATACCCGAGAGCTCATCTTCCAAAATATTTGTCACCGACGACTCGATAAGCTCAGCACTTGCATTCGGATAAGCGCTTCTGACAACAAGTGTTACAACTTGAACATCTGGGTATTCTCTCAAGGGAATTGAAAAGAAGGAAAGTGCGCCAATCAGAAAGATAAAGGCGTTTAAAACCAATGCAATGACAGGATGTTTGATAAAATAAGCGGTATGGGTCATTTTGAAAGTGCTTGGGATGATGTTGATGGAGAATTTGCATCATAAATCTTAACCGAAGCGCCAGGATAAAGTCGTTGCTGACCTCTCAAGATCAATTGATCCCCTTGATTAAGCCCTGATAAGATTTCAACTTGATCTTTTTCTCGAAAGCCCATCTCTACATTTGATAAAATCGCATTTTCCCCTTCAACACGATAAATGGCTGTTTCTCCATTTTGAATAAAAATCGACTCAAATGGAACCACCAATACTCCTTTTTTCTCTCTCACCGTTAAGGTCACCCCAATGGCAGATCCAATAACATAATCCTCAGCCTGTATATCAACATAAGCAGGACACATGTGTGTTTCTTCATCCACAATTTTTTGAACGTGGGTGAGTTTGTATTTTTTTCCCTCTATCTCAAGAGGTTGTCCCTCATTTATAAAGCGAACGACAGAAGAAGGAATCTCAAATTTAACAATGAGCTCTGAAGGATCATAAAAAGACACCAAGACAGCTCCTTCATCTACATACATCCCTGCTCTCGCCTTAAAAACCCCCAAAACACCATCGAACGGGGCATAAAAACGCGCTTTCTCAAGATCTATTTTCGTGGTAGAGCTTTCTTTTTGAGCAAGAATCCAAGCATTTTTCTTGTCTTCAAAGCCTTGTTTTGTTAAGTATCCTGCCTTATTCAAGATTGAAGCTCTTTCAAATTGATCCCGGGCAATCTTTTCAGCATTCTTGGACAAAAGATATTTTTTTTCAACGTCAAAGCTTTCAATTTGACCGATTAAAGTCCCTTTTTTAACAAGCTCTCCCTCTTTTAAGAGAGGGTCCCACGCTCCTTTTGACTTTGCAAAAAAGACCGTTGAATGTTTTGGCTCTACCGTTCCGATAAGATGAACCGATTCCTTAATGTCTTTTGGCTGAACTTCTGCCACTTCAACAACTTTAATTTCTTCTGGTTGGGGAGGAGTTTTTACAAAAAATAATTTATAAACAACAAGTGCTGCCAAAAGGCAAAAAATACCAATTAGAATTTTCACTGTTTTGGAAACATATCTCATCCGTCCACACCTTTATTTTCAAATAAAATAATTATTTTTTGATCTTTTTGGAGCTGCAAAAATAATTCAAACACTCTATCAGAGTGGTAAATTGTGTCAATTAAAGCTTTTGGCCCTCCCTAAAAAAATATCTATTTCTCGTTAAATATTCTTAGAAACAATTCTTGCCTTTAAAATATTCGTTAACTTTAATTTTGGGAATTTCCATTTAAAATTAAAGGCACTCCTATACGAGGGAATACCTTAAAAATTTAAATCTTCATAAGAACCTCAAAAAACAAGGCTATAATAACGAAAAAAGGAAGATTCTATCTTCCTTTTTTCACTTAAACCTTAAGAATTTGTTTGAATCTTATGATTTGATCACAAGGGTTTTTGCAATATAGTCGTGCAACCCTTGTTTGCGCGGCGTAAAAGCAATCATCAAAAATCCTATGCCTGCAATCATCCAGGAAAGATACGTTGCTAAAAACCGTCCTGAGGCGCGCCAAAAAGAGATGCTCTCTCCAGCATAATTAACAATACGCATCGATAGCACCATCATCCCTGGTGTTGCCTGATATTTTGAAGATTGAAAGAAAGCATAATAAAGCCATAAAAAAACCACCTCCACAGATAAGGTTGTCTGTAGAAAGTTTCCCATACCCTCCACACCATTAATTGAAACAGTATTTCCAGAAACGAAGATATTCGTGTCGACTGTATCAATGAGGGAGATCCCAAAGAAAGAAAGAACAACTCCCGTCATAATATGTAAAATAACATTGTCAATGAGCCCTGCTCCAAGACGCCGCCAAAATCCTGCATAATTCATTTTTAGTCTCCACTGTTAGTTTTAAAAAATTTCTCTTCTACGAAAGTGACTTATTTTCAGAGAGAGTTTGATATATTTATTCAATTTTAACTGAGTAACAGAGATCTTATTATCTTCATAGTATCTGAATTATTTTTGAAAAGAAACCCGATATTTTGAGGGCAATCTAACTCAAAAAAAGCCCTTCAATTATAATATTTTTCCGACGATCCTCTCATTAATTTTTTTCTTAAACCTTTTTAAATACCTTATAGAACTTTAATCTATAGCCATAAATGCGTTATTTTCAACTTTTATTGAGAATATTTTATATGATATTTTTAATCATACAAAGACTCATTTCCATCAATTTCCACAGCGTCTTGAGTTGCTTGTTGTTGTTCACTTGTCTCACCATTTCCCTGAGGAGATAGATCCATAGAATCCAAACCAACAGCCCCTATTACATTAGGATTAGAAAGACCTTGGGTTGTATGATTTAGAATATCCGATGTAAGTTCAACTTCATATGAATTTAGAGAATTATTTTGTTGAGAAATCTCCGTGACAGGCGTTGAAGCTCTTGCAGAAGAGACCTTTTGTTTTGAGAGCGGAGGTTCACCTGTTGTTTTTGTTCTAGAAGAAACCGTAGTAGGATCTAAATCTTTTGTTTTTTCTGAAACAACTTTTGATACAAAGGGAGTTGGTTTTAATTTTGACGTGTTTTTTTTCTTAAAAGAATTTTTTTCCTCAGCCACGGCACGCATCTCTTGAAAAGACATAACGTTAATTATGACCAGAAACAAAATACCCCTTAAAGCTACTTTACGAGATTTCTGAAACATTTTTCTTCCCCTTTTTTATGAGTTCCATGGATCTATTATAAGTTTTATAAGATTTTGGGTCAAGTGAACCAAAAATAAATGTGTAAAGGTCTGAATTTTAGAGTTTGAAAAAATCCATTTTTTAATTAAAAATCAGATGGTTAAGTTTAAGTTTTATTCTTTCCACATGCAATGAGTCCTTTGAAAAGTTTATTTCTACGATTTCCAGAGCTTTCTTCATATAGTCCTTGGCTTGAGTCAGATAAAATATTCTTTTTTTATCTTCTCCCTGAAAATAAGCCTCTTGAGCCTTTTTAAGAAAAAGCTGTGAGAGGTCTTCCAAAATAAATAACACTGCATAACTCTCTGATGTGGTAGACCAGCAGATTTCTTTGACGATCCCCAAGTCCAACCCATCGTGCCTATTAAGGCAACAGGAGAGCATCCCAAACTCAGAGGTGGTATCAAATACGATATGCTCTGAGCCTATTAGAAAATGCCTCAAAAACTAGGCAATAGAAGGTCTATTTTTTCCGACGTTTGAGATCAGTTCTGTGCGAACATTTTTGGAAAGATTTAAATGCTCAAGAGCATGAGGCTTATTCCTTCTCGAGATCTTCTTTCACTTTATCAGAGTATAAAATACGTTCAATTTTTTCCATATGCAGGAAACGGGTATCTTCTTTAAAATGAAGGTGAGGAAGGCGTTTGAAGGTTACTCTTTTGGAAAGCATATGCCTCAAGAAAGGCGCTTTATCCTTGAGTCCTTTCAAGATTAAAGGCATCGTTGTCTCATCGGACTTCAGAGAGGTCACAAAAACGTCTGCATGGCCAAGATCAGGACTCACACTAACTTCCGTAATGGTAATGAGGTAGTTTGAAAGATCAGCATTTTTAATGTCGCCTCTTTCAAAGATTTCTGAAAGAATGCGGCGGATTTCCTCTCCCACACGTAAGAGACGAAGAGATCCCTTCCCCTTTTGTTGCCGGTATATTCCCGGCAACGACAATGGATCATTCCTTGAATTTCTATCCCTCATGACAAAAATATCTTTCTAAAGCGTTCGTGCGATTTCTTCGACTTCAAAACACTCAATGCGATCACCAACGCGAATATCTTGATAGTTCTCGAAGGCCATACCACACTCAAACCCTTCACGAACTTCTTTTACTTCTTCTTTAAAGCGACGCAATGTTTTAAGCACGCCCTCGTGGATCACAATATCATCTCGCAGGAGTCTCACTTTAGCACCGCGTTTCACAGTTCCTTCCGTCACAATACACCCTGCAACAGGGCCTGTCTTTGACACATTAAAGACTTCACGAATTTCTGCATATCCTAGGAAATTTTCTCGAATATCCGGCGGGAGGAGACCCCCCAAAGCTTTTTTAACATCATCCAAAACATTATAAATAATTGAATAATATCGAATCTCAATCTTTTCTTTATTTGCAAGGTCGCGTGCTTGTGGATTTGCGCGGACATTAAATCCGACCACAAACGCTCGAGAAGCCTTTGCAAGAATAATATCGGACTCATGAATACCACCCACACCTGAATGAACCAGTTTTACAGCCACCTCACGTGTCGAGAGCTTCTCAAGACTGACCTTAATGGCTTCAAGAGACCCCTGAACATCTGCTTTCAAAAGAATAGGCAACTCTTTTGCAAGACCTTCTTTCATCTGAGAGAAGAAGAGATCCATAGATGTCTGAGTCTTCAGAATGCTTAAATTCTCAGTAGCCTTATGACGGTGAAGACGAAATTCTGCAATTTCGCGAGCTTTTTCTTCACTCTCAACCACAAAAAATTTATCTCCGGCTAAAGGAACACTATTAAAACCCACCACTTCAATCGGCATTGACGGAAGAGCTTCGATTACTTTTTGTCCATGATCATTTATAAGATTTCTGACGCGCCCCCAATGGGATCCAGAAACAAAAATATCACCAACTTTTAAGGTACCACGATTAACAAGAATCGTCGCAACGGGCCCATGACCCTTTTCAAGTTTTGCTTCCACGACCACACCTTCAGCCACCCGATTGGGATTTGCTTTAAGGTCCAAAAGCTCTGCTTGCAATAAAATTGCCTCTTCAAGTTTATCAAGATTTGTTTTGTTTTTTGCAGAAACCTCCACAGAAAGAATATCTCCTCCAAACTCCTCAAGGACAATACCATGCTGTAAAAGTTCTTCGCGGACGCGTGCCGGATTTGCTTCTGGTTTATCAATTTTATTAATAGCGACAAGCACTGGAACACCCGCAGCTTTCACATGGTTTAAAGCTTCAATAGTTTGATCCTTAATGCCATCATCAGCTGCCACCACCAAAACAACAATGTCTGTCACATGGGCCCCGCGCGCACGCATTTCTGTAAAAGCAGCATGACCTGGGGTATCAATAAAAGTAATTTTCTTACCCGATTGCAAGGTAACCTGATAGGCTCCAATATGCTGAGTAATCCCACCGGCCTCTCTTGAGACAACATCTGTCAAACGTAACGCATCGAGAAGAGACGTTTTTCCATGATCAACATGTCCCATAATTGTAACGACTGGAGGACGCGAAAGCAATTCATGCGAACGATCTTCTTGAGCCCCAAGACTCATTTCAATGTCTGCATCTGAAACACGCTTTAATGTATGTCCGAATTCCGTCACAACAAGTTCGGCTGTATCGGCATCAATCACCTGATTTATGGAAACCATCATTCCCATTTTCATCAAAGATTTTACAACTTCAGCTCCGCGAACGGCCATGCGATTCGCAAGTTCTTGAACCGTAATAACCTCTGGAATAATAACATCTCGAATAACTTTTTGATGCTCTTTTTTCTCAGATGTATTTTTTTGAACCCGCG
Source organism: Alphaproteobacteria bacterium 16-39-46 (assembly GCA_002257235.1). Taxonomy (GTDB): domain Bacteria; phylum Pseudomonadota; class Alphaproteobacteria; order 16-39-46; family 16-39-46; genus 16-39-46. The sequence continues at coordinate 4,951 of NCGZ01000020.1, read as the reverse complement.
CAAAGGGTCTCATACGCCTTGGAAGGGCAACTTTTCGACGCGTAGAGGCTCCTTCTTCACCACTTTCTTCGTCTTCACCTTCAACAGACGTCAAATTAAATCGAGAGGGACGTTGACTTCCTTCACGACGCGGCGCAACGGTTAATACTTTTTTCTTACCCTTTTTATTTACCTCATCACTCTCTTCTTCACCAACATCCAACCGTTTTAAAGACGCTTTCTTTTTAAGATCAAGATCCTCTTCAACGCTCGTTTCTTTTTTGACCCCAGCTAAAACTTCTGCAGGAGGCATAAATCCAGCCGCTCTATCCCGAAAAGAAAGATGAGAAGGAGGGGCCGAGGCCGTCTCTTCCTTGATCTCAGGGACGTTTAAGGGGGATGAATCCATTTCAGCGGAAAGTTCAGAGACGGTTTCCTCGGGAATTTCTACGATTTCATCTTGAGAAAGTGGCACTAAGGCGTCGTCGCTCTCTATCTCTTTGACAGCTTCTGACCGAAAAGAACCTTTCAATGCTTGAAGGCGAACTTCAAGTTCCCCTGCCGTCAAGGTCTTGCTCAAAGACTCTTTACTCTCTTTATCAAAGGATTTTTGCTTTGATGGAACAACATCAACTGTAGGCTTTTCCTGATCTACAGAAGCCTCTGGAGAAATATCTTTCTGCAAGAGACGCTTCTTTTTAACTTCCACAGTAACCGTCTTTGAACGTCCCTGCTGAAAGCTTTGACGTACCTGTTGAGGCAATTTTTTATTCGCCACAACGCCAGAAAGCGTCAGTGTATTTCCTGATTCTGAACTCTTATCATGTGTATCAGTCATGCTTATACCAATAATCCTTTTCTATAAGACATTAAATCTTATTTCTCTATACTTCAGAGACAGGAGAGTTCTTCTCTTCCTCTTTAAACCAATGGGCTCGAGCTTTCAAAATAAGCGCTTGAGCATCATTCTCACAAAATCCAGAAGACGCCCCGGAAACCTTTTCTAAAAGCTCATCGGTTGCCAAATCTGCCAAATCATCACGTGTTTTAATCCCATCACGTGCAAGCGTTACCAAAATCTCATCAGGGATTTGAAGATCAATTAAATCTTGAGAAATTTTAAGACTTTTAATTTCTTTCTTCAACTCTTTTTCAGTTTTTTCAAGGGCAGATTTTGCACGTTTTTGCAACTCTTGCGCAATCGTCTCATCAAAACCCTCAATTTGCGTTATTTCTTCCGTAGGTACAAAAGCTACTTCCTCCAATGTCCGGAACCCTTCTGCAACCAGAAGATGCGCAATAACTTCATCAACATCCAATGCTGTCTTAAAGAGCGTAGAGCGGACACGCATTTCTTCATTCCGACGCTCTGACTCAAGAGATTCTGTCGTAATATTGATTGTCCATCCCGTCAGCATAGACGCAAGACGTACATTTTGCCCGCGACGTCCAATCGCAATACTCAATTGCTCATCTGGAACAACAACATCAATCGAGTGTGCCTCTTCATCCAAAACAACCTTTGTTACCTCTGAAGGTGTAAGCGCATTAACAACAAAAGTGGAGGCATCAGAAGACCACGGAATGATATCTACTTTTTCTCCTTGAAGCTCGTTCACAACAGATTGAACACGACTTCCTCTAACCCCAACACAAGAACCTACGGGATCAATACCAGGATCTGGTGTAAAGACAGAAATTTTAGCACGGCTCCCGGGGTCACGCGCAACCGAACGAATCTCAATGATCCCATCATAAATTTCTGGAACTTCTTGCATAAACAATTTAGCCATAAACTGAGGATGCGTTCGTGACAAAAAGATTTGCGGGCCTCTGACTTCAGGTTTTACATCCAAAACATAGGCCCGAATCCGATCTCCTGGGCGAAACATTTCTCTTGGAATACTTTCCTCACGTCTCAAAACAGCCTCTGCTCTGCCTCCTAAGTCAACGGTGACCACACCAAACTCAACACGCTTCACAAGACCACTCACGATATCCCCAATACGATTTTTAAATTCTTCGTATTGACGTTCACGTTCAGCATCCCTGATACGCTGCGTAATGATTTGTTTCCCTGACTGAGCTGCGACACGTCCAAGCTCAATGGGAGGGAGAAGCTCTTGGTAAAAATCACCGAGTTTGAGTTCAGGATCAGCTTCTTGCGCTTCTTTTAAAAGCATTTGCGTCAAATCATTTGCAAGCTCTGAAACAACTTCCCGATATCGATAAATCGAGATTTCACCTGTTTTAGAATTAATATGAGCTCTGATATCTAAATCTGCACCATATTTTGAACGCGCAGCTTTTTGAATGGCCATTTCCATGGCTTCAATGACCTCTCCGCGCTCAATTCCTTTTTCCCGAGCGGCCACTTCTGCAACTTGAAGTAATTCGGGACGAACCCCAGATGTTGAAACTGTATCTCGCATGATTTTTTTCTACCCTAATCCCTTTTTATAACCCAAATGATGGCTTTAAATTCGCCTTTCGAATGTTCGACAAAGAAATTTTAAGAACTGATTTTTCAGCATCACGTTCTTGATCTATCTCTAACATCAAAACATCCTTAAGAACACCTAAAATTTTTCCTTCAATCTTTTTAAGGCCCCCTTCCTTTTGGAAAAGAGATACCTGAATTAAAGATCCAGAAAATCGTTCAAAATCCTCACGTTTTATGAGAGGACGATCGGCTCCCGGAGAACTTACCTCAATATTATAATCTCCTCCAATGGGATCCTTTTCTTCCAAAAGACCTAAAATCTTTTTTGTAACACGCGTGCAATCTGAAACCGAAATCGAAATTCCATCATTCCGTTCAATCATAATTTGTAAAAGAGGCTCTCTACCCCCCTTCAAAATCATCCGCACGCAAGAATACCCCATTTCAAAAAGAAGAGGCTCCAGCTGCTCCCGAAAAGATTCTACCCCTTTTTTCTCTGTCATCTTACCCTTCAGAAAAAAAGAGGGCGGATCTAAGACCCACCCACACCACGCTCATAAAGACTGATTACTGAAAAAGACCTTACACGCTTAAAAAAAAATCTGCAATTCTTTTTTTTAGGGCCTTTTATTCTCTTTTTTTGAAAGCAAGAATTCACCTTTTATTAAGGCTTTGCATAAGCAGAAAAATCTCTGCTCATGCACCCCTCTCACTGCCAACGATTAGAAAGAGCAATCTTGATTCCCCATTCTGGCATTTTTTCAGAAAAATCACTTTCGACTGGTTCATAGGGTGTTCCAAACAAACGGCTCAATTCCTTCATCGTAAAGGCACCCACAGCATTCCATGCTGAAAAAGAATACGCCCCATTCTCTTCTCCTTTTTGGGGTTTTACATTTTCTAAACTGTGCCCACGTCCCTCAAAAGTAATCAATCGAACGCTTTTTTGAGCCCGAGCGAGAGCTCTTGCGAGCTCAATACTTTGGCTCGGGATACAATTGTTATCTTCAAGTCCTGCCAACAAAAGGATCCTCCCTTTTACTTTGGAAAGATGAGGATAGACCGATTTTTTATTTAAAAGCTCTTTTTGCTCTGGAATACGAGGATCTCCTCCCAACTGCAAAATTGTACTCTCACCCTCATGAACAGATTTTACATGTTTTTGACCCACGTTATGTCCAATGGCCTCAAGAACTGTTTTTGGATAGTTGTATGTCCCATTACAAGCAACAGCAAACTTAATTTGTCCTGGAAACCGCGCCGCCATATTCACAGCCATTGTCGCACCAAAACTAACCCCTCCCACCGCAATACGGTCCGGGTCCACACCTTTTTCTTTAATCACCCACTCAATGGCCTGCATAATAAAGCTTGGTGTTTCATCCCATTTTCCATCACTCAGTTTCTCATAGGCCAATCCTGACCCCGTGGATCCTGGATAGTTAATTTTTAAAACGAAATATCCAGAGCTCGCCACCAGTTGTGAAAGTGCATCGAGCTCATGGAGCTTATCTTTTGCATGGGGACCCCCATGAATGTAGACAAATAAAGGTGGCTTTTGTCCCCCCATAGTCACCTTTAAATTCGGGGGTGTTATAAAGGCAGGCATTTCAAACCCCGCTCTTGTCGGAATCATAACACTCTCAACTTCTCGGAACCTTTCAAGGGGGAAATTTAAGGACGTTTTGGAGCTAAAAATACTCAACTTTGGGGTCTTTGATTCTTGAGAAAAAGACACGATGAAATACTCTAAAGGACGATGCGACTGTCTTCTTGACAGAATGATGCCTCCTTCCTGCGGGTTGTGAAGCATTGATTCTAAATCGACAAATGAAAATTCACCTGAATATTCTTTTTGCACCCTTTCGAGAAATGCCTTAAAATGTTCATAAGGTTTTGAATTCGTAGAGCACTTTAAGGTTCTTTGTCCTCCATCTCTAACCTCATAGAAAACAACATCCTGTCCATCTGTATGTGTATGAACATACAAATGTTTAATATCGCCTGTCTCGTCAGGCAACAAAGGCCCTTCTGACGAAAAAGCCCCCTTTTGAATCCGCTTAATGGGTGTCCATCTGTTAAGATCGAGATCTTCTCCGCGTGCTGAGAAACAAATATCTCCAGTTTCAGTAATGTTATGAAGACGCCGTTTATCATACATGTCCTTTCCAAAGGAAAAAATAGTCGTCACTGTCCACTTTGGACCTTCTGTTATCCGCGAAACACTCTGTTCTCCATGTACGAGATGAGAATCTGAGAAGAGGGGTCGATCATTTCTGTCAAATAGCACTTGGCCAGGGCCCTTTGAAAACTCTCCAACCACCGACTGCGTTCCTTGATTTAAATCAAAAACAACCCATTTCCAAGACTGAATACTTTTAGGCTGACCATTTTCAACAACGCCCGGCTTTTCAAAAGAAATGAAAATTTTCGGCCTTGTTCACGGATTGGGCCACCGATAGAGTTAAGCCGCTAATTTAAGATTCTTCATAGCGGATCTTGGTGGGTATGGAAGTTGTTGCAACAAGA